>NZ_JAWIRT010000003.1:0-48362 GCF_036320045.1 Stenotrophomonas sp. SMYL20
TCGTGTGCGCAGTCCTGCGCACACGGCAAGACCGGGGTTGGGCGTCCTGCCCAACCCGCCCGAGGCATGCCTCGGGCCCATGCGGCTCACGCCCCCGCAACCGGACCCACCCCGCCTTCGACAGTTTTCCGCGATCTGTCGGAGCGGATCCAACTTCAGATGAATTTCGATATCTGACAGATGTGTCGACCAAGGTCGACACCTACCAACAGCCGCCGGAATCTGTCAGAGGCGGGGCGGTGTCGGAGTGCGGGGTGTCAGCCGCATGGATGCGGCTGCCAAGCCTTATCTGATCGGAATCTGGCAGCGTAGGCGTCGAGAGCCGGCGTGGGCCGCCGTGCGAGCCTAGATCTCGACGATCCGTAACCAGGATCGCGACGATCGCCATGTAGCTTGGCGCCCACGCCGGAATCTCCCTTGATCCGCCCGAACAGTTGCTGGAGCGACCACTCGAAGCGATAAGACTGGGCAAGCGGGGGAGCTCTCGACCCTTCCAGACTATACGGAGTCAGGTGATGAACGGGATCGGGATTGATGTCAGCAAGCGTCAGCTGGATATCGGTACGACGGACGGAGAAACCCTGCAGGTCAGCAACAACCGCTCCGGGTTTTCTGAGCTGGATGTTTGGCTGAAGAAGCGTCCGACCCGCCAGATCGTGCTTGAAGCCACGGGTGGCTATGAGCAGCCGGTGCTGGATTTCCTGCACAAGGCCGGTCATCCGGTGGCCCGTGCCAATGCCTTGCGCGCCCGGAAACTGGCTCAGGGGTTGGGTCAGATTGCCAAAACCGACCGTTTGGATGCCTACGCGTTGGCGCAGATGGCCGCCCTGGTGAAGCTGCCTCCCTATCAGCCGCTGCAGTCTTGGCAGCAGAAGATGCGGGAGTTCGTTCGGGCACGTCGGCAGGCGATGGACGCCCTGACCATCGCGCGGCAGCAGCAGGAAATGGTGCTTGATCGTGAACTGCGCCGACTACTGCAGGGCAACATCACCCGCCTACAAACGTTGGTTGAGCGTCTGGGCAAGCAGATCGTCGAGCAGGTTGGTCAGCAGCCTCAACTGAAGATGCTGAAGTCGATGAAGGGCGTAGGGCCTGTGCTGCAGGCAGTTCTAGCCAGCTATCTGCCAGAGCTTGGCAGGATCACTGGCAAGCGCATCGCCAGCCTGGTCGGGGTAGCCCCGATGTCCCACGACAGCGGCACGATGAGAGGAAAACGAAGCATCCACGGTGGAAGAGCCGAAATCCGGCAAGTGCTCTACATGGCGGCAATGTCGGCCATGCGGCATGAACCTCGGCTGCGCGATTTTTACCAGTCGCTACGAGCCCGCGGCAAGGAAGGCAAGGTGGCCATCGTGGCAGTGATGCGGAAGATGCTGGTCATCCTCAACGCCCGTGTGCGCGACGCTGAAAGCGGGCTAGTCCCCGTCTGAGGCGAGCCAGGGCGAAAGACCAAAGGCTGCCGGCCAGCGGCCGGCACTACCGTGCCCGTTTACCTGACGGGCCTGAGACTCTCCAGCAACACAGTTGCTACACGGACGTACTTGCGGCGTCCCCGCACTCCGACACCGCCCCGCCAACCCACGGATAGCTCGCTGTTGCTGTTGCCGTTGCTTCGGCTTGAAGCAGGTGCAGGGCTGCAAGCCCTGCCGAACAACCCCCTACCTACGCGGCAGGTAGGTAACCAGTGACAGGTCGTGCCGACTCTCCGGCACCAGCGCCACGTACTGCAGGTCCAGCAACCCCCGCGTTGGGTGGTTCAGCTTCTTCGCACCTTCGTCGAACCGGCGCACGTCGTGCTCCGGCCACCACTGGCGGAACTCCTCGCTGTGCGCAGCGATGTCCTCGGCCAGCGCCAGGAACGGGGCCTTGTCCGGCGCCTGCGCCATCGCCGCGCGGAAGCCGGCCAGCAGCCCGCGGGTCATTTCTTCCCAGTTGAGGATCAGCGTGCGGTACGGCGGGTACAGGAACATCAGCCGCAGCGTGTTGCGCTCATGTGACGCCAGCTGGCTGTAGTCCACGAACAGCTCGGCGATGGCCGGGTTCCACGCCAGGATGTCGTAACGGGTATTGCGCACGTAAGCCGGGATCGGCTGCATCGCTTCGACCAGCTGGCGCAGGCCATCGGTCACCGTTTCGTCGGGAGATTCCAGTGGCACGCCGTAGCCGGACAGCGCGAACGCATAGGCGCGTTCGTCGTCGCTCATGCGCAGCACCTGCGCCAGCCGCTCCAGCACCTCGGGCGAGGCGCGCACTTCACGGCCCTGCTCGATCCAGGTGTACCAGCTGACGCTGACCCCGATCGCCAGTGCGACTTCCTCGCGCTTCAGGCCCGGAGTACGCCGGCGTCCGGCCGGGAGGCCGAGCGTGGCGGGGTCGACACGGGCGCGGCAGGCCTTGAGGAAGCCGCCGAGTTCCTTGCGTTCACTTTCGCTGCGCATCATCGGCCCGTCCTACCCTTTGTAGCGTCGAGCCATGCTCGACGCGTCCGCCAGCTCGCGAAAAACAGCCGAGCATGGCTCGGCTCTACACAAAAACGGTTCAACCACCCTCGGCGTTGCGCGCGAGGGTGACGATCTCCGCGCAGGCACGTCGATCAGGCATCGACGCGCTTGGAGCCCACGGCCAGGCCGGCCTTCAGGCTGGCTTCGACGAATTCGTCGAGGTCGCCGTCCAGCACCTTCTGCGTATCCGAACGCTCGATGCCAGTACGCAGGTCCTTGATACGGCTCTGGTCGAGCACGTAGTTACGGATCTGGCTGCCCCAGCCGATGTCGGACTTGGTGGCTTCCACGGCGTCCTTCTCGGCGTTGCGCTTCTGGATCTCCAGCTCGTACAGCTTGGCGGCCAGCATCTTCATCGCGTTGTCGCGGTTCTGGTGCTGGCTACGGCCGGTCTGGCAGGCCACGACGATATTGGTCGGGATGTGGGTGATTCGCACCGCCGACTCGGTCTTGTTCACGTGCTGGCCACCGGCACCGGACGAACGGTACACGTCGGTACGCAGGTCGGCCGGGTTGATGGTGATGTCGATGTTGTCATCGATCTCCGGCGACACGAACACCGAGGTGAAGCTGGTGTGGCGGCGGTTGTCCGAGTCGAACGGCGACTTGCGCACCAGGCGGTGCACGCCGGTCTCGGTCTTCAGCCAGCCGTAGGCATAGTCGCCTTCCACGCGCAGCGTAGCCGACTTGATGCCGGCGACGTCGCCACCGGAGACTTCCATCAGCTCGGTCTTCCAGCCGCGCGATTCACACCAGCGCAGGTACATGCGCAGCAGGATCTCGGCCCAGTCCTGGGCTTCGGTGCCACCGGCACCGGCCTGGATGTCGACGAACGCGGCAGCATTGTCCATCTCGCCGGAGAACATGCGCTGGAACTCCAGCTTCTCGACGTGCGACTGGTGCTTGTCCAGGTCGGCGACCACGGCCAGCGCGGTGTCCTCGTCCTGCTCGGACTCGGCCAGCTCAAGCAGTTCGGTGGCATCAGCCAGGCCGTCCAGCACCGAGGCGATGCCGCCCACGGTCTTTTCCAGGCTGGAACGCTCACGGCCCAGGTTCTGGGCGTATTCGGCGTTGTTCCAGACGTCGGGGCTTTCCAGCTCCCGCGTTACTTCTTCAAGACGCTCTTTCTTGGCGTCGTAGTCAAAGATACCCCCGAAGCGACAGCACGCGATCGGTCAGATCGGTGATGCGCTGGCGGACAGGATTCAGTTCGATCATGTCGGCGGTTATGCATTCAAAAGATGACTGGTAATGATACCGCAGGCCGGGGATGCCCGGAATGAGGGCCTCACCCTGCCCCCAGCGCCTGCCGCAGCAGCGGCAGCTGGCGCCGGCTGCAGGGCACCTTCGCCCCGTCGGCCATGTGCAGCAGGGCCTCGCCCCCGTCCAGCGGCTCGATCGAGCGCAGCTGGCCCCGATGGATCAGCCAGCTGCGGTGCGGACGCAGGAACTCGCCCGGGTCCAGCCGCTGTTCCAGTACCGCCATGGTGATCCGCAGCGGGTAGTCGTGGCCGCGTACCCGCAGGTTCACGTAGTTCCCCGCCGCCTGGGCGTACTCCACGTCGGCGGTGGCGACCAGGAACTCCTTGCCCAGCTTGCGCACCAGGAAGTGCTGGGGGCGCTCGACCGGCTCCACCGGCGGGCCGACATCGGGCTCGGCCAGCAGGTGCGCTTCACCCTGCCGCTGGCGGCCGAACCAGGCCACGGCGTGCACGGCAATCACCAGCAGGCTGTAGGTCTGCACGTCCTTGAAGAACTCGTAGAACCACTGCGCCGGCCAGGCGCCATAGGTGTAGTGCTGGCCAATCAGGGCGAAGGCCAGCTTGCGCATCAGCACCATGGCACTGACATGCAACAGCCACCAGGCAACGCCACCCAGCACGTAGAAGCCGATCCGGCGCCGCCAGGTATCTGCATGCAACGGCCAGCGACGAGCGGCGGCGTGCAGAAGCGCCAACAGGCCCAGGCTGGCCAGCGCACTGCTGAACTCCTCGATCGAGACAGTCCCTGCGGAAAAGGGCTGCGCGTCGCGCAATGCCCGCATCCACTGCGCCAGCACATTGCCTGCGGCGGTGCCCAGGAACAGCAACGACCAGAATGCGACGGCAAGCCCGGGGCGACGCGTTCGTTCTGCAACTGGGGCGGTCAGCGCCGCCGAATCTCCATTCTCCATGCCTCCATTGTTGCCCATCCGGCTCCATGCGCATCAGCCATTGGTCCCAGCCACCCCACCACTGGCCCCTGAACGTCCGCCATCGCGCCCCATCCACTGGCATCCGGGCCTTGGCTGGCAGAGCGTGCAGCTTCCTCCCGAAGCCCGCCGCTCATGCACCGTCGCCACGACTTGGACACCCTGCGCATCGCCGCCTTCGCCCTGCTGATCCTCTACCACGCCGCCATGGCCTACGTGGCCGGCTGGGACTTTCACCTCAAGAGCACCTACACCTCCGAATGGCTGCAGTGGCCGATGATCGCGCTGAATCGATGGCGCATGCCGCTGCTGTTCGCCATCAGCGGTATCGCGCTGGGCCTGTCCCTGCCCGACCGGGGCCGGTTGCAGCACACCCTCCGCCGTAGCTGGCGCCTGCTGCTGCCCCTGGTCTTCGGTATCGTCGCGGTGGTGTCCCTGCAGGCCTACTGCGAGGCCTTGGACAAGGGTGACGTGGCACCGGGGCTGGGCCATTTCCTATGGCGCTACTGGCAGTTCCGGCCGTGGCCGGGCGCGCACTTCAGTGGTGCCGCCTACGGCTTCACCTGGAATCATCTCTGGTACCTGGCCTACCTTCTGCCCTACACGGTGCTGGCGGTCGTGCTGGCCAGCCTGCTCCGACCATTGCGCAGGGCGCTGCCGCGCTGGCAACCCGGTGATCGCCTGCTGGGCACCCTGCTGCTGGCGCTGCCGGTAGCCTGGCTGGCATGGTCCCTGCTGGTACTGATGCCGCGTTGGCCACCCACCCATGCCCTGCTGGACGACGTGTATGTGCATGCCGAGTCGCTGCCGCTGTTCCTCGGCGGCTTCCTGGCGGCGCGCTGGCAGCGCGGCTGGGATCTGCTGGTGCGCGGGCGCCGCGTGACCCTGGCCCTGGCGGTGCTGGGGCTCTGCCTGGAGCTGGGCATCCGCGCACTGGCCCGCCTGCCCCATGTGGGCGATCTGGATGCATGGGTGCTGGCACTGCCGTGGGCCCAGACCGAACGCGTCGGCCGCGCGTTGTATACGTGGTGCATGCTGCTGACCCTGTTCGGCTGGGCGCGCGTGTTGCTGGTCCGTCCCTGGCACGGTCTGAACTACTGCCGCGAAGCCGTGTTCAGTTGGTACATCCTGCATCAGACTGTGCTGATCGTTCTGCTGTACGCGCTGCGCCCGCTGCAGCTGGGCCCGTGGCTGGAACCTGTACTACTGGTGGCTGGCACGATAAGCGGCTGCCTGCTGATCCACGAACTGCTGATCCGACGCTCGCGTTGGCTGCGGCCGCTGTTCGGCCTCCGTGCCGATCCGCCAGCGTCGCCGATTGCACGCGCCGCAACGGCGCGCTGAGTTCGGTGCCGTTGTAAAGCCGAGCCCGCGCTCGGCTGCTTCTGCCGTGAGCCGAGCATGGGCTCGGCTCCACCTTGAGGCAGTCGAGCAAGCCCGACTCTACAAAAGCCCGCGATCGATCATTTCACCTCGAACTCGCCCACAAGCACGGTTTCAGCGCGATCCTTCAATCGCATCGTCACCATCTGGTCCTTCTGCTTCGGCGTGCCCCAGTGCGTGGTCAGCCGCAGCATCAGGGTCGTCGCACCGGTCACCAGCTGCTGGCGGCTGCCGAAGTAGTTGGCCTCCACCTTGTACTTGCCCGGCTTGGCGTTGCGCAGCGAGAACTGCTCGGGACCATAGCCACCAGTGAAGTCCTGCGACATCTGCCCACCCTGATAGGTCAGGCGGTTGCCGTAGTACGCGCGCTCGCCGTTCGGGTCGGTCACCCAGAGGTCCATGTCGCTGTTGTCGGCATCCCACGACAACACCACGCGCAGGTCCAGCGGCATCGCCTGCAGCAAGCGCGGGTCGATGCGGCGGGTATCCAGCCGTGTCGTGCTGCGTGCCACCAGGTTGGTCAACTCGTCCAATGCGATCAGGGCGATGCCGTCGAAGCGGTTGTCCCACGGCCGCACCACCACCTGGTACAGCGGCGCCAACGCCTGCTGCGGCTTGCCCGCAGCCGCCAGTGCCAGGCCCAGATCGCGGAAGCTCTGCGGTTCTTCCTGGCCCATCGCCAGCACCTGCTCGAACACCGGCACCGCCAGTGCCGGGGCATCGGCCTGCATCAGCCGGTAGCCGAGCACACGCAACAGGTGGCGGTTGTCCAGGTCCATCTCGGCCAGGTTCGACAGCACGCGCAATGCCAGTTCGCGCTGGCCCTGCTCCAGCAGCAGGTCGGCCACGTCGAGGAAGAACGCACTGCTGTCGGCGTGTGCATCGCGCTCGGCCAGGTAGCGGTCATACAGTTGCGACGCCGGGCCCTGGCGCAGCCGCCGGGCGATGGCCGAGTCCGGCTGCCAGGCCGCCAGCTGGATGCCGAGCTCGCCCTCGTTGGCGGCAGCGGGCGCAGCGACACGACCACCAGTGACCGTGATTGAATCCAGGGCCTTGTTCGATGCGGACGCTGAGCGACGTGCACGCGCGCTGCTGGCTTCCATGCGCTGCTCGGCAGCTGCGGCCATCGGTGCCGGCGCGGGCGGTGCCGCGGGGGCCGGCGCAGCGAGCATCGCCACCGGCGCCGAGTCCATCGCGTAGTCCGCGGATGCAACTTCCAGCGCCCCGCCTTTCAACTGTGGAGGCGCTCCCTTCGGCCAGCTGCGGTTCCACCACTGCTGGCGCTCCTTCCAGCGTGCGGCAACCTGGTCCAGGCGCTGGCGATCGGCGGCGGCGCGATCGCTCACCTGCCGTGCGAAGCGGGCATCGTACTCGGCGCGCAGTTTGCCGGACGGGCGGATCGCGTAGCGCAGGTAGTCCTCCAGGGTTTCCAGCACGATCAGCGAGGTGTCCGGTCCGACCAGGCCGAACTGCTGCGACAGCAGTTGCATTGCCTCGCGGTTGCCTCGGCGGTCGGCGCCGAGTTGCTGCAGACGGGCCTGCGCCCACAAGCCGGCCAGCAGCTCACCGTCGTCACTCTTCTGCGTTGCCGGCAGCGCCTGCCATTCACCGCCGCCCACGCGCACCCGCATCGGCACGCCGTCCGCCGCAAGGCGGGCATGCAGCCATAGCCAGCCTTCGGCCTCGCTGCGACGATCGATCACAACATCCTGTACGCCACGGCCCGCATCGACCTGCACGTCCAACGGCGACGACAGCAGTTCGCGAGCGGCCGCATCAACATCCTTGCCCAGCGCGACGAAGCGTCCGCCATGGGCTTCGCTCCAGCCGCGCAGGCGCACTGCATCGGTTCGCGCGCCAGCACTGCTGACCGCGAACAGGCGCTGCTCCGGTGCGAGTGCTGGCAATGCTTCCGGTCCATAGGTCAACAGTCCATCGCTGACCAGCAGGTATTCCTTCACGTTCGGCTGCGGCTGCCACTGCGCCAGGGCGCTGGCACCGTCCGGGCGTACGGCCTGGAGTGCTGCACGCAGCTCGCTCCAGTTGCCCGCACGGACACGGAAGCGACGCACCGGTTCGGCGCGGTCGCGCAGCACGGTCAACGCCACGGTGCCGTCACCCAGCGCTGCGAAATAGCGATCCAGCAAGGCGAACTCACGTGTGCGGTCGCGCTGGCCCGCCGAACCGGAGCCATCCCACAGCAGGCCGATCTCGCTGGGCAACGTGCGGGGCGTGCTGCTGGGCGACACCGGCAGCTGCGCCAACAGGTAGTGCCCGTCCTGCCAGGGCGCCACTTGGACCTGCGCCTGACGTGCTGCGGGCAGGCTCCACTGCAGCTGCTTCGGCAACTGCGCGCCCTTTCCCTGCCAGTGCAGCTGGCCCGCGCTGATGCGGAATGGCGCCGTACCCGCGGCGGTCGCGCCGGGGGCCTGCAGCTTCAGTTCAACCGAGGCTGCACCGGCGGCGAACTGCAGCGGCAGCGTCCACTGCCAGCCCTGGCCAGCGAAGGCCAGCGGTTCGCGAATCACCAGCTGCACGCGCCGGTTGCCGCCGGCCGGCAGCGGATAGATACGCAGGCGGAACTGGTTGCCGGCGGTCTGTTCCAGCAGGCCCGGGTCGACACCGCGGCGGGCGATTTCCTCGAATACCTGGCGGCCACGGTCCTTGGGCACCGGCACGGCGTCACGCAGTTCACCGTTGATGTCCAGCGCGAAGCCCGTGATCTGCTGGCCATCGGCCAGCGGGAACTGCAGCTCGCCCTCCAGCACGCGTCGGTTCGGGTTGTGGAATTCGAGGGTGATCCTGGTCTGGGCGATGCCGGCATGGACCTCGCCTTCGATGCGGGCACGCTGCAGCTGCACCGGCTGTTCGGCGGCGGGCGCGATCAACAGCGGGGTGGTGGCTTGCGGCCTGGCAATACGTGGCGACTGAGCGCCGACAGGCCCAGCCGCGAGGGCCAGCAACAACACAGCGCAGCAACGGACGAAGACCATGACAGGGCTCCAGAGGGATCGTGGACGTTTGAACGCACGGACAGCCGGAATGGGGTTGGACCGTGCTCGGCTTTTCTTTGCCCCCATCCACAGGCACCATGCCCCACGCTCCCACACGCGCAAGGATGCCGATGCGATTGCCCCTGCTGGCCACTCTGTTGGCACTGGCCTGCCCCCTGACGGCCCTTGCTGCGGCTCCGGCCAAGAGTCTGTATTTCCAGCACCACGACTGGGTCGTGGCCTGTGACAACACCTTGACCTGCCGCGCCGCCGGCTACGCCACCGACGATGGCAGCACCCTGAGTGTGCTGCTCACCCGCAAGGGCGGCCCGGATCAGGCCATCCAGGGCCGCCTGACGCTGCAGCCGGAAGAAGGCCAGACCCAGCCCAAGGGCGCGCTGCATCTGCGCATCCAGCGCCAGGACCTGGGCGTACTGGCTCCCGTGAAGGGCGAAGGCACGCACAGCTTGAATGCCGCGCAGACCAGCGCACTGTTGTCCGCACTGGTACGCGATGGAGGGATCAGCGTGACCGATGACGCTGGCCATCGCTGGCCGCTGTCGGACAAGGGTGCCGCAGCGGTACTGCTGAAGATCGATGAGTACCAGGGCCGCCTCGGCACGCCCGGCGCCGTGATGCGCAGGGGCAGCACGCCTGAGTCCGGCGTTCCCGCCGCACTGCCGGTGCCGGTTGTGCGCAAGGCCGCAACCCTGGACTCAACTCCGGATGATCCCACGTTTGCTCGGCTGGCCGCCTCACCCGCCCTGCGCGCAGCACTGCGTGCCACGCTGGAGGACGACAGCTGCGAAGGCCTGCAGGAAACTGATGCCGACGTTCCGCTCAGCAACTCCCCACTGCAGGTCCAGCGCCTGGACGCGCAGCATGTGCTGGTCAAGGTCCCGTGTTGGCGCGGGGCCTACAACATCGGCGATGGCTATTGGGTCGCGCGCCCGCAGGCGCCGTTCCAGGCGCAATGGGTGACCAGCGATGCGATCGACTACGCCGACGGCCAGATCATTGCCGCGCAGAAGGGCCGCGGCCTCGCTGACTGCATTTCGCACGCAGCCTGGACGTGGGACGGGACGAACTTCATCGCGACGTCCGAGGTGGCACCGGGTCTATGCCGGGGCGTACCCGGTGGCACCTGGGAACTGCCGATGCTGGTCAGCGAGGTCCGCTGACGCCACAGAAAAAGGGGACGGAGGGGATTAAGTCGCAAGTGGCAAACAAGGCACAAGCGACTTAATCCCCTCCGTCCCCTTATTCTCATGCAGGCAGGCAGTGCTCGACGATCAGTTGGATGGCGCTGCCGCCGCGATAGTCGTCGCAGGCCAGTCGATAGGCCAGATGCACATGACGGCCGGGTGCGTTGCCGTGCCAGCCGCCGAAATGGATCGCATTGATCGTGCCAGGCACGCCCGGCAGGCGCAGTTCCAGCTTCAGGTGGCGCTCCTTCAGTACGCGCCAGTTGGCCACTTCGAAGTGGCCATCGAACAGCGGTTCGGGGAAGCCCTGACCCCACGGTCCGGCCAACCGCAGGGCATCGGCGTGGCGATGATCCAGCTCATCTGCGGCCAGTTCGCCATCGCTCAGCACCTGCTGCTGCAGTGCCGCCGGGTCGAGCATTTCCAGCACCACGGCGACGAAGGCGGCCTTGAAGTCATCGACGTGATCCAGCCGCAGGCTGAGGCCGGCCGCCATGGCGTGACCACCGAAACGTTCGATCAGACCCGGATGCCGCGCATCGACCAGCGCCAGTGCGTCACGGATGTGCAGGCCGGGAATCGAGCGCGCCGAGCCACGCAGCGTGTCGGCACCGGGTTCTGCAGGCGCGAAGGCGATCACCGGGCGATGCAGGCGATCCTTCATCTTCGACGCGACCAGGCCGACCACGCCCGGGTGCCAATCGGCGTCAAACAGGCAGGCCGCCACCGGTCGCTGGCCTGCCATGTCCAGCACCACGCGGGTCAACGCCTGCTCGGCGTCGTCAGTCATCGACTGCTGCACGGCGCGCCGTTCCGAATTGATCTGCTCCAGCGTCTGCGCGATCTCGCGCGCCTGGCGCGGGTCTTCGGTCAGCAGCAGCGCGATGCCCAGCGCCATGTCCTCCAGCCGGCCCGCCGCGTTCAGGCGCGGGCCGAGTGCGAAGCCGATGTCGGTGGCAGTCAGTCGCGCGGCGTCACGGCCGCTGGCTTCGATCAGCGCACGCAGGCCGACACAGCCCTGCCCTGCGCGTAGACGGCGTAGGCCCGCACTGACCAGCGCACGGTTGTTCGGATCCAGTGCCACCAGGTCGGCAACGGTGCCGACCGCCACCAGGTCCAGCAGCGTGGTCAGGTCCGGCCCCTTGCCATCGGCAAAGACGCCGGCCTCGCGCATCTGCCGGCGCAGCGCCATCAGCACGTAGAAGATCACGCCGACACCGGCCAACGACTTGCTGGGGAAGGCATCGCCATCCAGATTTGGATCAACGATGACATCGGCCGGCGGCAGCTGCGGGCCGGGAAGATGATGGTCGGTGACCAGCACCTGCCAGCCACGCGCCTTGGCCTCAGTCACACCCGCATGGCAGGCAATGCCGTGGTCGACCGTGACCAGTAGGTCCGGCTGCAGCTCGGCCAGCTCCTCCACCAGCGACGGCGACAGGCCGTAGCCGTGCACCATGCGGTTCGGCACCGCGTGGAAGACATGCCGTGCGCCAAGCATGCGCAGACCGCGTACGCCGACCGCACAGGCGGTGGCGCCATCGCAGTCGAAATCGCCGACCACCAGGATGCGCTTGTCGTTGGCGATGGCTTCGACCAGCAGGCTCACTGCATCGTCGATGCCGGTCAGCAGCTCGGGCGCATGCAGGCTGCCCAGCTTCGGCAGCGCCAGTTCGGGTGTGCCTGCACCACGACTGGCGTAAAGCCGCGCCAGCAGCGGCAGCGTGCCCTCCGGCCAGTTGGCGGGCGCAACCGCATCGCGGCGGCGGATCGTCGGCGTATCAGAGGAGGGCTGCACGGCATCGGCGGCAAGGGACATCGGCATCGCCGGTTACGGAAGACCCGCACATCATAGCGTGCGACCTCCGCCCCGGTCGGCTGCCTCTGCGGACGCAGGTCTCTGACTCTTGACAGAGCAGTTGGTTTTCGCGGGCGCATCTTCCATGCTTGCCTGCCCTGCAACGGACATCTTCCAATGCTTCGCACTCTGCAGACCGCGCTGTTGGCGCTCGTCGTGGCCCCGGCCGCTTACGCCGCCACACCTGAGCCCAAGGCGGGGGTCGAATTCGAGCACAACGACTGGTCGCTGGCCTGTGACAACACCCGCACCTGCCGCGCGGCTGGATACAGCCCGCAAGCTGCAGGTAACCTGCTCAGTCTGATGCTGGAACGCGCAGGTGGTCCGGGCACGAAGGTGTTCGCACGGCTGCGCAATGGCGAGGACGGTGTAAGCCCAACGCCAACCGGAGCGCTGCGCCTGCGCCTGAACGGCAAGCACCTGGGCCCGGTGCGCGACACGGGCGACGGGGACAAAGAGTTGTTGCAGCAGGCACAGACCGATGCACTGGTCGCCGCACTGCCCCGCCAGGCACGCATCGAGATCATCGACGGCAAGGGCAAGGTCTGGCCGATCTCCGACAGCGGTGCAGCGGCCGTACTGCTGAAGATGGACGAGGCACAGGGCCGGCTGGGCACGCCGGGTGCGCTGGTGCGACGCGGCCACAAGGCCGAAGCGAACGTGCCTGCGGCATTGCCGGTGCCGGTGATCATGCGCGGCACGCTGGTGGAACCGCGCGCCGCGGACGCGGCGCTGGCGAAAGCACCGGGCCTGCGCAAGGCGTTGATCGGCAGCTTGCCGAAGCCGGATGTGTGCGGTCGCCTGAGCGATGGGGGGAAAGATGAGATCGAGATCCAGCGACTGGACGCCCAGCATGTGCTGGCAAGCACCAGCTGCTTCGTGGGGCCCTACAACATGAGCAACGGCTACTGGGTGGTGCGAGACAAATCGCCGTACCAGGCGACCTTTGTCACCGACCTGGCCGAAGATTTTGACCGCGATGACGCTACGTTGCGAGGCCGTTTCCGGGGCCGCGGTGTCGGCGATTGCATCTCCGCAAATGACTGGGTCTGGGACGGCGAGCGCTTCGTGAAGAGCAGCGATTTCACGACGGGCCAGTGTCGCAATATGCTCGGCGGGCACTGGACGCTGCCGACGGTGGTCAGCGAGGTTCGTTGATGCCGGCAGGGCTTCGCCCGTTACCTGCGCTAGTGCCGGCCGCTGGCCGGCAACCCCGGCAAACGTCCAGGGTCAGAGCCGTTTTCCGATGGAGAACGGATCCGATCCCGCTCAATCGTGAAGCTGCCGCGGCTTTTTCCAGAACTGCCAGCGCTGGCCACGATCCAGCTGGAACTGCAGGCCATCCTCGAAATCCAGCACCAGCCGCTGCAGCTCGCCACGTTTCAGCGCGGCCAGCAGCGGACGGATCGCATCATTGCCGAGCTGCTGCAAAGAGCGCAGCTGGCGCAGGTCGACCAGTGCATCCACCGCCTGCTCGCCATCCACGGCCACGCCCGCCGCCAGAGCCAGGCCCTGCAGCAGGGCATCACGACTGCGCACCTGCGCATGCGCCGTGCTGACCGACACTGGCATCACGCCACCGCCCCAGAACCACAGCGAATTGATCGGCTGTTGTCCCTGCGCGGCGCGCTGCTGGTTCCAGGAATGGTTGTGCAGCAGCACCTGCGCTTCGGTCATGAGCGCCCGCCAGCGGCGGCCACCCTCGCCTTCCGGCAGGTGCGAGAACAGGTCATCGCCCAGCACCTCGTCCGGACTGTCGAAGTCCGGCAGGGCCAGGTCGATCGGAAGCCGCAGGTACCAGCGCGAGGGATCGGGCGCGTCGAGCACGAACCCGGCATCGGCGAACAACGGCTGCAGCACCGGCAGCAGGGCCAGGCTGTCGGCCAGCGTCGGCCGCAGTGTTTCGCCATAGGCCATCATCCGCGCACCGTGCATGTCCGGCACCATGCAGGCCGGATCGGCACGCAGCCAGCACGCGCCGGCAGCATCGCCGACGTCACGCTGGCGGGTCAACGCGGCCACCGGCCAGTGCGGCGCGGCAACCGTGAAGTGGCGCGTCAGCTGCGCGCGTTCGCCCGGCGCGACCTGCACCGCCGTGGCGCGGCCGAGCGCACGCGCCACATCGTCAGGCAGCGCAGCCGCGGCAAAGCGGCTGCGCGCCGGCAACAGCAGGGTCGCCGTTGCCACTGGGTCAGTCCACGTAGCTGACGCTGACGATCTCGTACTCGCGCTGGCCGGCCGGGGCGTCGATCACGATCGAATCGCCTTCCAGCTTGCCGATCATCGCGCGCGCCACCGGCGAGGAAATCGCGATCAGGCCCAGCTTGATGTCCGCTTCCAGGTCACCGACGATCTGGTACTTCTTCTCTTCGTCGGTTTCCACGTCGGCCAGAGTCACGCTGGCGCCGAACACCACCTTGGAGCCGGCATTGAGCTTGCTCACGTCGATGATCTCGGCGTGCGACAGCTCGCCTTCCAGCTGCTTGATGCGGCCTTCGATGAAGCCCTGCTCCTCGCGCGCGGCGTGGTACTCGGCGTTCTCCTTCAGGTCGCCATGCTCACGCGCTTCGGCGATGGCAGCGATCACCTTCGGGCGCTTGACCGACTTCAGGTGATCCAGTTCGTCGCGCAGCTTCTGCGCGCCCTTCATCGTGATGGGGGCTCTCATGCATTCAACTCCTTGTGCAGCTCCTGCAGCGACCAGACGGGGCCGGTGCCGCGGAATTCCAGTGAATCCACCAGCGCCTTGGCGCCGGCAATGGTGGTCGAGTAGGTGACGCGATGCTGCAGCGCCTCGCGACGGATCGAGAACGAGTCGTTGATCGCCGAACGACCTTCGGTCGTGTTGACGATGTAGACGATCTCGCCGTTCTTGATCGAGTCGACGATGTGCGGACGGCCTTCGACCACCTTGTTGATGATCTCGCAGTCCATGCCGTGCTGCTGCAGCCACGCGGCGGTGCCACGGGTGGCGACCAGGCTGTAGCCACGCGCCAGCAGTGCCTTGGCCACCGGCAGCACGCGCTTCTTGTCCGGATCGCGGACCGAGACGAAGGCCTTGCCGACCGGCGGCGCCTTGATGCCACCGGCTTCCTGCGCACGCGCGAAGGCGGCGTTGAAGGTGCGACCGACGCCCATCACCTCACCGGTGGAGCGCATCTCCGGCCCGAGGATCGGGTCGACGCCCTGGAACTTGGCGAACGGGAAGATCGCTTCCTTCACCGAGTAGTAGTCCGGCACGATTTCCTTGGTCGCGCCCTGCTCGGCCAGGGTCTTGCCGGCCATGCAGCGGGCGGCGATCTTGGCCAGCGGCATGCCGGTAGCCTTGGACACGAACGGCACGGTGCGCGAGGCACGCGGATTCACTTCCAGCAGGTAGATGGTGTCGGCACCTTCATCGCTGGTCTGGATCGCGAACTGGGTGTTCATCAGGCCGACCACGTTCAGGGCCTTGGCCAGTTCCACCACCTGGCGACGCAGCTCGGCCTGAGTTTCAGCCGACAGCGAGTACGGCGGCAGCGAGCACGAGGAATCGCCCGAGTGCACGCCGGCTTCTTCGATGTGCTCCATCACGCCGCCGATCAGGACGTTGCCCTGGGCATCGGCAATGATGTCGACGTCGCACTCCACGGCATTGTCGAGGAAGCGGTCCAGCAGCACCGGCGAATCGTTGGACACCTTCACCGCGTCGCGCACGTAGCGGGCCAGGTCGGCTTCGCCGTAGACGATTTCCATCGCACGGCCGCCCAGCACGTAGCTCGGGCGCACCACCAGCGGGTAGCCGATCTCGCGGGCCAGCAGCAGGGCTTCCTGGTCGTTGCGGGCGATGCGGTTCGGCGGCTGCTTCAGGCCCAGCTTGTCGACCAGCTGCTGGAAGCGCTCACGGTCTTCGGCCAGGTCGATGGAGTCCGGGCTGGTGCCGATCACCGGCACGCCGTTGGCTTCCAGCGCGCGCGCCAGCTTCAGCGGGGTCTGGCCGCCGTACTGCACGATCACGCCCTTCGGCTGTTCCAGTTCGACGATTTCCAGCACGTCTTCCAGGGTCAGCGGTTCGAAGTACAGGCGGTCGGAGGTGTCGTAGTCGGTCGACACGGTTTCCGGGTTGCAGTTGACCATGATGGTTTCATAGCCATCCTCGCGCAGCGCCAGTGCCGCGTGCACGCAGCAGTAGTCGAACTCGATGCCCTGGCCGATGCGGTTCGGGCCACCACCCAGGATCATGATCTTGTCGCGGTTGCTCGGCGCGGCCTCGCACTCGTCCTCGTAGGTCGAGTACAGGTAGGCGGTGCCGGTGGAGAACTCACCGGCGCAGGAATCCACGCGCTTGTAGACCGGGCGCACCTTGTGCGCACGACGCAGCGCGCGGATGGCGGCTTCGTTGGTGCCGGTCAGCTGCGCCAGGCGCGCGTCGGAGAAGCCAGCGCGCTTCAGCTTGCGCAGGCGGGCGGCGTCCAGCGCGTCGATGCCACCGGCAGCGACTTCGGCTTCGGCCGCGATGATTTCCTCGATCTGGTCCAGGAACCAGTGATCGATGAACGACAGTGCGTAGATCTCTTCCACGCTCATGCCGGCACGGAACGCATCGGCGACGAAGAACAGGCGCTCCGGGCCCGGGGCCTTCAGCTCGCGGCGCAGGGTCTGCAGGTCTTCTTCGTTGCTCAGGTCCAGGCCGGTCGGGTCGAAGCCGACCTTGCCGGTTTCCAGGCCACGCAGCGCCTTCTGCACCGACTCCTGGAAGGTACGGCCCATCGCCATCACCTCGCCCACCGACTTCATCTGGGTGGTCAGGCGGGCATCGGCGGCCGGGAACTTCTCGAAGGCGAAACGCGGGATCTTGGTGACGACGTAGTCGATCGACGGCTCGAACGAGGCCGGGGTCAGGCCACCGGTGATTTCGTTCTTCAGTTCGTCCAGGGTGTATCCCACGGCCAGCTTGGCGGCGACCTTGGCGATCGGGAAGCCGGTGGCCTTGGAGGCCAGCGCCGAGGAACGCGACACGCGCGGGTTCATCTCGATGACGACCACGCGGCCGGTCTTCGGGTTGATGCCGAACTGCACGTTCGAGCCACCGGTATCGACGCCGATCTTGCGCAGCACGGCGATGGAGGCATCGCGCAGGCGCTGGTACTCCTTGTCGGTCAGGGTCTGCGCCGGCGCCACGGTGATCGAGTCACCGGTGTGCACGCCCATCGGGTCCAGGTTCTCGATCGAGCAGACGATGATGCAGTTGTCCGCGGTATCGCGGACCACTTCCATCTCGAACTCCTTCCAGCCCAGCACCGACTCTTCCACCAGCACTTCGGTGGTCGGCGACAGTTCCAGGCCGCGGCTGACGATCTCGACCAGCTCTTCGCGGTTGTAGGCGATGCCGCCACCGCTGCCGCCCAGGGTGAAGCTGGGGCGGATGATGGTCGGGTAACCGACGCGGGTCTGGATCTCCAGCGCTTCGTCCAGGGTGTGGGCGACGGCGGCGGTCGGGCATTCCAGGCCGATCTCACCCATGGCGACGCGGAACAGCTCGCGGTCTTCGGCCATGCGGATCGCTTCGCGTTTGGCGCCGATCAGCTCGACGTTGTACTTCTCCAGCACGCCGTTGTCGGCCAGGTCCAGCGCGCAGTTCAACGCGGTCTGGCCACCCATGGTCGGCAGCAGCGCATCGGGCTTTTCCTTGGCGATGATCTTCTCGACCGTCTGCCAGTTGATCGGCTCGATGTAGACGGCGTCGGCCATCTCCGGGTCGGTCATGATCGTGGCCGGGTTGCTGTTGACCAGCACCACGCGGTAACCCTCGTCACGCAGGGCCTTGCAGGCCTGGGCGCCGGAGTAGTCGAACTCGCAGGCCTGGCCGATGACGATCGGGCCAGCACCGATGATGAGGATGGTCTTGAGGTCAGTGCGCTTGGGCATTTTCTTCTCTAAGTCAGTACAGCGTGACAAGGGGGGTGATCGCACGCTGTCGATCAGGAATCTTGATCCGCAGCGCCGCGCCAGCGGCAGCAGCGTTGCGGGGTTTACGGTCCATCGCGACGCCACCGGGGGCCGGCGGCGTACTGATCACGCCTTGGCCTGCTCCATCAGCACCACGAAGCGGTCGAACAGCGGACCGACATCGGTCGGGCCCGGCGACGCTTCCGGGTGGCCCTGGAAAGAGAACGCCGGCACGTCGGTGCGGGCGATACCCTGATTGGTGCCATCGAACAGCGAGCGATGGGTCACGCGCAGGGTCGGCGGCAGGGTCGCTTCATCGATCGCGAAACCGTGGTTCTGCGAGGTGATCATCACCCGGCCGCTGTCCAGGTCCTGCACCGGGTGGTTGGCACCATGGTGGCCGTGGCCCATCTTCATGGTCTGCGCGCCCGAGGCCAGGCCCAGCAGCTGGTGGCCCAGGCAGATGCCGAAGGTCGGGATCTTCACGTCGATGAAGGTCCTGATCGCTTCGATGGCGTAGTCGCACGGTTCCGGGTCACCCGGGCCGTTGGACAGGAACACGCCGTCCGGCTTCAGTGCCAGCACTTCGGCGGCCGGGGTCTGTGCCGGCACCACGGTCACTTCGCAGCCGCGCTCGGCCAGCATGCGCAGGATGTTGGTCTTCACGCCGAAGTCGTAGGCCACGACCTTGAACTTCGCCGGCACGCTGACGAAGGCGTTGGCGTCCAGGTCCAGCTGGCCCTCGGTCCAGGTGTAGGTCTTCTCGGTAGTGACGACCTTGGCCAGATCCATGCCCTTCAGCCCCGGGAACTTGCGGGCAGCTTCCAGTGCCTTTTCCACGTCGATGTCACCGGCCATCAGCGCACCGTTCTGCGCGCCCTTCTCGCGCAGGATGCGGGTCAGCTTGCGGGTGTCGATGCCGGCGATGGCGACCACGCCACGCTGGATCAGCCAGTCCTGCAGCGACACCTGGCTGCGCCAGTTGCTGGGACGGCGGGGAACATCGCGCACGATCAGGCCGGCCGACCACACCTTGGACGCTTCATTGTCCTGGTCGGTCATGCCGGTGTTACCGATATGCGGATAGGTCAGCGTGACCATCTGCCGGGCGTAGGACGGGTCGGTCAGCACTTCCTGGTAGCCGGTCATGGCGGTGTTGAACACCACCTCACCGACGGACAGGCCGGGCGCGCCTACGGATTCGCCCTCGAATACGGTGCCGTCTTCGAGGACGAGGATTGCGGCTTGGGTCACGGGAATCTCACTTTGGCTACCGAGGGGGCTGCCGAAGTCACGCCTGCGCTTCACGGAAATCCGGTTGCAAAAAAGCGCGGACGTGCGGTCTGGGACCGGTCCGGCTTTCGTGATTCGGCGAGTGCGAATTGTAGCGCTGCCGGGGCGCTCGCGCCAGCGGTTATCGCACTTCATGAACAGGCGATTGCGCATTCATTTCAATCCGGCGGCGTATGCAGGGTCCACCGCCAGATCGTGCCGGCCGCTGGCCGGCAATCTGCATGCCATCAGGCGCCTGGTAGTGCCGGTCGCTGGCCGGCAATCCCCACGCCTTCGGGCGCCCGCAAGCTGCCGGCCAGCGGCCGGCACTACCGCCTTACTGCAGCAGGTCCCGCACCCGGTAGCTGCCCGGGGCGCGGCCCTGCAGCTGGCGGGCGGCAAACAGGGCGCCGCGGGCGAAGATGTCGCGGTTGGTGGCCCGGTGCACCAGCTCGATGCGCTCACCCAGGCCGGTGAACTGCACCAGATGCTCGCCGACGATGTCACCGGCACGCAGGCTGGCGTAATGCGGCTCCGCCCCGCCCCGCTGCGCGGCCGCGCCCAGGGTCAGCGCGGTGCCCGACGGCGCGTCCTTCTTCTGCGTGTGGTGCGATTCGACGATGTCACAGTCCCAGCCGGCCAGCGCCTGCGCCGCGCGCTCGACCAGCTCGTCCAGTACCGCCACGCCCAGGCTGAAATTCGACGCCCAGACCAGCGGGATGGACGCCGCCGCGGCCTCCAGCGCCTGCCGCTGTGTGCTGGAGATGCCAGTAGTGCCCGAGACCAGGCCCGCACCCCGCTCCACGCATAGCGCCAGCATCGGGTCGAAGCCCTCCGGCAGGCTGAAGTCGATCGCCACATCGAACACCGGCGCGCCAGGCAGTTCGCTGGCGCCGAAGAACGGCACGCCGTCGACCACGCGCTGGGTCGGCGCACGGCCGGTTACCGCAGCCACGATCTGCAGGGTTTCGGGATGTTCGGCGGCCAGCCGCAGCAGGGCCTGGCCCATGCGCCCGGAGGCACCGTGAATGAGCAATCGCAGGGGAGTCTGGTTCATGCCTGCAGGCTAGCGGCAGCACGCCTGCTCCGGCAAGCGCCATCACTGCTACGCTGCATGCCCTTTCATGCAATGGATGGCAGCCCCCTCATGCAGATCAGCGAACAGCTGGTGCTGGTCACCGGCGCCGGCCGCGGCCTTGGCAAGCACATCGCCCGCGCCTTCGCCGCCCAGGGCGCCCGCGTCATCATCAACTACCACCGCAGCGAAGGCGCCGCACGTGCGCTGGCCGCCGAGCTGGGCGGACAGGCGATCGCATTGCCGGCCGACGTCACCGACCGCAGCCAGGTCGACGCGATGCTGCAGCACGCCCTGGCGCACTTCGGCCAGGGCGTCACCACGGTGGTCAACAACGCACTCGCTGCGTTCTCGTTCAATGGCGATGCCCGCGACGCCGCCGCCGACATCGGCTGGCCGGCCTTCCAGGCGCAGTTCGAGGGCAGCGTGCATGGCGCGCTGAACACCGTGCAGGCCGCCCTGCCCGGTATGCAGGCCCGCCGCTTCGGCCGTGTGATCAACATCGGCACCAACCTGTTCCAGAACCCGGTGGTGCCCTACCACGACTACACCGCCGCCAAGGCCGCACTGCTGTCGCTGACCCGCACACTGGCCGGCGACCTCGGCCCGCACGGCATCACCGTCAACATGCTGTCCGGCGGCCTGCTGCGCACCACCGATGCCAGTTCCGCCACGCCCGAAGCGGTGTTCGACTACATCGCCGCCAACACGCCGCTGCGCAGCGTCACCACCCCGGCCGAATTCGCCGATGCCGCGCTGTTCTTCGCCAGCCCGTGGTCACGCGCGGTGACCGGCCAGAACCTGGTGGTGGATGGCGGACTGGTGCGGGACTGAGCCGATGCGCATCTCCGAGGTCAGCCGCCTGACCGGTGCCAGCGCCAAGGCCATCCGACTGTACGAGGCGCGCGGCCTGCTGCCGCCGGTGCCACGACTGAACCGCTACCGCGACTACAGCGAACAGGACGTGGCCTGGGTGCAGCTGATCCGCCAGGCGCTGGGGCTGGGTATCACGCTGGCGGCAATCTCGCGCCTGCAGGGCCGCGACGGGCGGCTCGACTGGCAGGCAGTGTTGACCCTGCTTGAGCAGCAGCGCAGCCGCATTGCCAGCGAGCGGGCACGGCTGGCGCAGGTCGAGCTCGACCTGCAGCAGGTCAGCGACGAACTGCAGCAGTGGCTGCTCTCCGGCAGCAATGACTGCGTGCTGGAACCCAGCGGCTGCACGACCCAGGCTTGACTCTGCCCTTGGGGCAGACCGCAGCCTCGCGCACTTTCCATTGCCCGAGGTTGCCGTGTCCCGTTCCATCCTGATCCTGCTCGGCCATCCCGACCGCGACAGCCTGTGCGGCGCCCTCGCCCAGCGCTACGCCACCGCCGCCGAGAATGCCGGCCACCGGGTGCGCCTGATCGCATTGGGTGAACTCGAGTTCGATCCGGTGCTGCGGCATGGCTACCGCCAGATCCAGCCGCTGGAAGCCGACCTGCAGGACGCGGCGGAAGCGATCGAGGCCTGCGATCACCTGGTGCTGGTCTATCCCACCTGGTGGGGTGCGATGCCGGCGCTGCTGAAGGGCTTCTTCGATCGCGTGCTGTTGCCGGGGTACGCCTTCCGCTACCGGCGCGATTCGGTGTGGTGGGACCGGCTGCTGGCCGGGCGCAGCGCGCGGGTGATCACCACGCTGGATACGCCGCCCTGGTACTACCGCTGGATCTACCGCGACCCGGGCATCACCCAGATCCGCGCCCCCCTCCTGGAATTCTGCGGCATCCGCCCGGTGCGGGTCAGCCGTCTCGGCGCGGTGCGCAGCAGCAGCCCGGCGCAGCGGGAGCGATGGCTGGCGTTGGCAGCAGAGCTGGGCTCACAGGCCAAGTAGATCCACGCCATGCGTGGATGAAATACAGGCCACGTTCCATGTGTCGCGTTTGCCAATTGACCGCCAGGCACTGCGCCTCAAGGCTGAGGGCCCCTCTTTCGGCCCAGGCAAAGCCCATGAAATCCTCGACTGTCTTCAGCAAGTGCGCCAGGAAGACCGGCTTTTCCGGCACGTCGACGACCCGCTACCGCTTGCTGGATGCCGCCCTGCTTGTCGTCAATCACCAACGCGCCAGCGAAAGCCGGGGCTTCTATGTGAATGCCGGGCTCTACTTTCCAGAACTGCTCGCGTATCCCCTCGCGCCTGACGACCTTGAAACCGCCTTCAGATACCGCTCCAGCATTCCCACGCCCCATGTCGACTGGCGGATCGAAGAGACGCCCGGCCTGCGCCGGGCTTTCATCCAGCAGGATCTGGATGATCTGCTGGAGGCCGGCAATCGCGATGGGATGAAATGCCTGCTGCTCGATGCTCTTGCCGACGTGGCGGGCTTCGCGGCAACCCATGGAAACCGGGAGTCGGTGCGGCGACTGAATCAGGACGGGAACTTCCGGGCGATCATCCGCAGAGAGGTCTAGTAGATCCACGCCATGCGTGGATGGACTCCAGGAGTGTGCGAACCAAGGTTCGCACCTACCAGGACACATTCAGTGCTGTTTGGGCGGCGTCGGCCCGCAGCTGTCGCAACCGCCACAGGCGCCACCGCCTCCGCTCACCGGCGGTGCGATCTTCCGCCCCAGCGCCTGCAGCCAGGCGGCGCGGCTGGGTTTCAACAGGGCCAGCGCCAGCGCCCCGCGCAGCTTGCGCACGGTGCCGGGAAACTGCTTCTTCAGCACCACCCAGGCACTGACCAGCACGGCCACCGCGATGATCAGGTACTGCAGCAGCAGTCCACGATCCATCAGCCGCCTCCCAGCGCCTTGGTCACCTGGTAGGTGATCAGCGCCGCCACGTAGGCCGCAGCAAACAGGTAGAACGCCGAGAAGGCCATCGTCTTCCACGAATTGGTCTCGCGCTTGATGGTGGCCAGCGTCGAGATGCACATCGGGGCGTAGATGTACCAGACCAGCAGCGACAGCGCGGTGGCCAGCGACCAGCCGTCGCTGATCAGCGGGGTCAGTGCCTGGCTGGCGGCATCGTCATCGGCTGCGGACAGCGCGTACACGGTCGCCAGCGAGGACACCGCCACTTCGCGCGCGGCCAGGCCCGGAATCAGCGCAATGCAGATCTGCCAGTTGAAGCCCAGCGGCGCGAAGAACACCGCCATCGCATGGCCGATCTGGCCCGCATAGCTGTAATCGATGGCCGGCATGGTGGCGCCGGCCGGAGCCGCCGGGAACGACAGCAGCACCCACAGCAGGATGGTCAGCGCCAGGATGATGCCGCCGACACGCTTGAGGAAGATCATGCCGCGCTCGTACAGGCCGACCGCCAGGTCGCGCACGTGCGGCAGGCGGTACGACGGCAGCTCCAGCATCAGCGGGTGCTCGCTCTTGTCGCGGCGCCACTTCTTCATGATCCACGACATCGCCAGCGCACTGAGGATGCCCGCCGCATACAGGCCGAACAGCACCAGGCCCTGCTGGTTGAACACGCCCCACACCGTCTTCTGCGGGATGAACGCGCCAATCAGCAGCGCATACACCGGCAGGCGTGCCGAGCAGGTCATCAGCGGCGCGACCAGGATCGTGGCCAGGCGGTCACGCGGGTCCTGGATGCTGCGCGTGGACATGATGCCCGGCACCGCGCAGGCGAAGCTGGACAGCAGCGGGATGAACGAACGGCCGGACAGGCCGGCGGCGGCCATCATGCGGTCGAGCAGGAACGCCGCACGCGGCAGGTAGCCGGATTCCTCCAGCACCAGGATGAAGAAGAACAGGATCAGGATCTGCGGCAGGAACACCACCACACCACCCACACCGGCGATGATGCCGTCAGTCAGCAGGCTGGCCAGCGGGCCTTCCGGCAGCACGCTGCCAACAAACGCACCAAGCCAGGCGAAACCGGCCTCGATGCCGTCCATCAACGGTGTCGCCCAGGCATACACCGCCTGGAAGATCAGGAACATCACCACCGCCAGGCTGATCAGGCCGAACACCGGGTGCAGCAGCCAGCGGTCCAGCGCGTCGTCGACTTTGGCGGTCCGTGCCGGCATGCGCACGGCCACCGACAGGATCTCGCGCACCTTGGCGTGGTAGTCGATGCCACCTTCCGGGCCCGGCACCGGCGCATCCAGGTGCGGCACCATCGCATCGAGGCGCTCGACCAGGGCCTTGGCGCCCTGCTTGCGCACCGCCACGGTTTCCACCACCGGCACGCCCAGCTCGCGCTCCAGCGCGGCCACGTCCACCTGGATGCCACGGCGCTGGGCCGCATCGACCATGTTCAGCGCAACCACCATCGGCTTGCCCAGCTCGCGCAGTTCCAGCGCGAAGCGCAGGTGCAGACGCAGGTTGGTGGCGTCGATCACGCACAGCAGCACGTCCGGTGCAGCCTCGCCCGGGTAGAAGCCCCGGCACAGGTCACGGGTGATCGCCTCGTCCAGGCTGGCCGGGTGCAGGCTGTAGGCACCTGGCAGATCGAGTACGGCGAACTCGCGGCCGGACGGCGCGCGCAGGCGGCCTTCCTTGCGCTCGACGGTGACGCCGGTGTAGTTGGCAACCTTCTGCCGGCTGCCGGTCAGCTGGTTGAACAGCGCGGTCTTGCCACTGTTGGGGTTACCGACCAGCGCAATGCGCAGGGGCGCGGTAGAAGTTGCAGCGGTCATGCGCGACGCTCCTGGCGGTTGGCGTCGACCACGACGCGCTTGGCTTCACTGATACGCAGCGCAAACCGGGTGAACCCGACCTGCACCAGCAGCGGCTCGCCACCGACCGGGCCCTTGGCCACCAGGCGCACTTCCTCGCCCTTCACGAAACCCAGCTCGCGCAGGCGACGGGCGATGGCATCGTTGGCATGGAGGTCCTGCACGGACTCGACCACGGCCGAGGCGTGCAGCGGCAGTTCGGACAGCGTCATCTAGCGCATTCTCTGCTGGATGTAAATGGTTCTCGATTCTAACATTCCCGCGTCGCGTCATGGCCCATGACCAATGGCCCGCTATGATCCATACAGGTATGGAGTGACCCTGGAATCCCATGAACGATGCTTTGCAGATCGAGCGCAGCGGCGCCGTCCTCACCCTCTGGCTGAACCGGCCCGAGCTGCACAATGCCTTTGACGCCGGCTTGATAGCGCGGCTGACCGCCGCCCTCGAAGCCGCCGGACGCGACGACGCGGTGCGCGCGGTAGTGGTGGCCGGCCACGGCGCCTCCTTCTCGGCCGGCGCCGACATGCAGTGGATGCGTGGCATGGCCGCCGCCAGCGAGGCCGACAACCGCGAGGACTCGCTGGCCCTGGCGCGGCTGATGCGCACCCTGGACGAGCTGCCCAAGCCAACCCTGGCCCGGGTCCACGGCGCGGCCTTCGGTGGCGGCGTCGGCCTGGTCGCCTGCTGCGACATCGCCATCGCCAGCACCGCGGCCCGCTTCGGCCTGACCGAAAGCCGCCTCGGTCTGCTGCCGGCGGTGATCTCGCCCTACGTGATCGAGGCCATCGGCCCGCGCCAGGCCCGTCGCTGGTTCGCCACCGGCGAGCACTTCGATGCCGATACCGCACTGCGCATCGGCCTGGTCCACCAGCTGGTCGAGCCGGAACGCCTGGACGAGGCCGTGCAACGCCAGCTGGCCCTGCTCGACAAGGCCGGCCCGATCGCTTCTTCCAGCGCCAAGCAGCTGGTGCGGCAGGTGCGTGACAGCCATGACCGCGATGCCCTGGATCGCGATAATGCCGCCCTGATCGCGCGCCTGCGGGTGTCCGCCGAGGGCCAGGAAGGCCTGGGCGCCTTCCTCGACAAGCGCGCGCCCCACTGGGTCACGGAAGCCTGAACATGCTCGATCATCTTGGTTTGACCAGCGCCGACCTGGCGCGCAGCAAGACCTTCTTCCTGCAGGCGCTGGCGCCGCTGCAGATCGGCGTGGTGATGGAAGTCACCGCCGAACAGACCGGCGCGCACGACCACATCGGCTTCGGCAGCGAGGGCAAGCCGTTCTTCTGGCTCGGCAATGGCGGCACCGCCAGCCACGGTGTGCACGTGGCCTTCGCCTGCGCCAGCCGCGCCCAGGTGGACGCCTTCCATGCCGCCGCCCTCGCCGCCGGTGGCCGCGACAACGGCGCGCCGGGCCTGCGCCCGTGGTACCACCCCGACTACTACGGCGCCTTCGTACTCGACCCGGATGGCAACAACATCGAGGCGGTATGCCACCGCCCTGCCGACGAGGTGGCCGCATGAGCGACTACGTCCGCATCGTCGAGGTCGGCCCGCGTGACGGTCTGCAGAACGAAAAGCAGTCGGTGTCCACCGCCGACAAGATCGAACTGATCAACCGCCTGTCGGCCACCGGCCTGCGCAGCATCGAGGCGACCAGCTTCGTCAGCCCGAAGTGGATCCCGCAGCTGGCCGATGCCGCCGAGGTCTACGCCGGCATCCAGCGCCGGGCCGGCATCCACTACCCGGTGCTGGTACCGAACGAACAGGGCTACGACCGCGCCCGTGCGGTGGGCGTGGAGGAAGTGGCGGTGTTCACCGCCGCTTCGGAGGCGTTCAACCGCACCAACACCAATGCCGGCATCGACGAATCGCTGGCCCGGTTCGAGCCGATCCTGCGCCGCGCCGCCGCCGATGGCGTGCGCGTGCGCGGTTACGTGTCCACCGTACTCGGCTGCCCTTACCAGGGCGAGGTACCACTGGCCGACGTGGTGCGGGTGGCGCGTGCCCTGCACCAGATGGGCTGTTACGAAATCTCGCTGGGCGACACCATCGGCGTCGGCACCCCGCGCAAGGCCCGGGCGATGCTGCAGGCGGTTGCCGCCGAGATTCCGATGGCCGCACTGGCCGTGCACTTCCACGACACCTATGGCCAGGCCATCGCCAACATCGCCACCTGCCTGGAAGAAGGCGTGCGCGTGGTCGACAGCGCGGTGTCCGGCGCCGGTGGCTGCCCGTATGCCAAGGGCGCCAGCGGCAACGTCGCCAGCGAGGATGTGGTCTACCTGCTGCAGGGCCTGGGCCTGGACAGCGGCGTGGACCTGCCGGCACTGGCCGAGACCGGCCGCTGGCTGGCCGGTCTGCTCGGCCGCGCCACTGCCAGCCGCACCGGCCAGGCACTGGCCGCCGCCGGCTGACCGCTGCACTGCGCCGCCCTGCACCGGCGGCGCAGTGCACAACAGCGGCGGTCACGGCTTCCGTTAGAATCGGCGGTTCTCGAACCTGCAGGACCGTTCAATGCAGCTGTCTTCCGTACGTGCCGTGATCACTGGCGGCGTCTCCGGCCTCGGCCTGGCCGTGGCCCAGCACCTCGTCGCCCAGGGCGGCAAGGTGGCCCTGTTCGACCTCAACGACGACAAGGGTGCAGCCGCCGTTGCCGGGCTGGGTGCCGACAAGGCCCGCTATTTCAACGTCAACGTCAGCGATGAAGCGGCCGTTTCGGCAGCCATCGACCAGGCCCACGATTTCCTCGGCGGCCTGAACGTGGCGATGAACTGCGCCGGCATCCTCGGCGCCGGCCGCGTGCTGGGCAAAGAAGGGCCGATGCCGCTGGCCGGCTTCCAGGGCACGGTGATGGTCAACCTGGTCGGTAGCTTCAACGTGGCCAAGGCCGCGGCCAACCGCATGCAGCACAACGAGGCCGGTACCGATGGCGAGCGCGGCGTGATCATCAACACCGCCAGCATCGCCGCCTACGAAGGCCAGATCGGCCAGGCCGCGTATGCCGCCAGCAAGGGTGGCGTGGTGTCGATGACGCTGCCGATGGCGCGCGAACTGTCGCGCTTCGGCATCCGCGTCAATACGATTGCTCCAGGCGTGTTCTGGACGCCGATGGTGGACGGCATGCCCGAGGCCGTGCAGCAGTCGCTGGCCGCCTCGATTCCGTTCCCGTCGCGCCTGGGCAAGCCGGAAGACTTCGCCAGCCTGGTTGGCTTCATCCTCGGCAACACCTACCTCAATGGCGAGACCATCCGCCTGGACGGCGCTACCCGCCTCGCTCCGAAGTGATTCCCCCGGGCGCCGGGACGGCGCCCTCCCCCAACGACCTAGATCACCATGAAAGCCAACGACATCAAGAAGGGCAACGTCGTCGAGTACAACAACGGCGTGTACCAGATCCGCGACATCGAGCGCAGCTCGCCGCAGGGTCGCGGCGGCAACGTCCGCTTCCGCTTCATCATGTACAGCGTGCCGGGCGGCAACAAGCTCGACGCCAGCTTCGATGCCGACGACAACCTGGTCGAAGTCGAACTGCTGCGCCGCCAGTCCACCTATTCGTACAAGGACGGCGATGCGTTCGTGTTCCTCGATGACGAGGACTACACCCCGTACACCCTGGACGCGGACGTGATCGGCGACGACGCCGGCTACATCACCGACGGCCTGACCGGCATCTACGTGCAGGTGATCGACGAGCAGCCGGTGGCGATCCAGCTGCCGGCCTCGGTGGTGCTGGAAGTGATCGAGACGCCGCCGGAACTGAAGGGCGGCACCGCCACCAAGCGCCCGAAGCCGGCCAAGCTCAACACCGGCATCGAAATCATGGTGCCGGAGTACATCGTCAACGGCGAGCGCGTGCTGGTGAACACCGCCACCGGCGAATTCGCTGGCCGTGCCGACTAAGCGCCTTGCGCTGATCGGTTGCCTGTCCCTGCTTGCGGCGTGCTCGCCGCAGGCAGCGGACAATGCTGCCGACGCCACGCCAGCCGAACCGGCCGTGACCGCCGCACCAGCGGTGGAAGCACCGGCCGCCGTGGAGGCCATCGCCGAAGCGGAGCCCGCTACCGAGCAGCCCTCGGGCGAAGAAGACCTGGACAAGGTACGTGCAGCCGCAGGCTGTCCGGTCCCGGAGGATGTGTATGACGTCGACGACGTGCGCATCTACTGCGCGATGCCGGCCGACGTGCAGGCCTTCCTCGCGCGCGAGAACACCTGCCAGCATTTCGCCGGCGAAGAGCCGTACGACGACGAGCGTCGCCGTGAACTGGAAGAGGCCAGCGCCAAATACTGCGAAGGCCGCGAGAAGAACTTCACCGATCTGGTCGTGCGTCATCGCGGTGACTGCGCTGTTCGCGCAGCGCTGATCGGGATCAACGGCCGCTATGACCTGGACTTCGATCTCGACCTGAAGCCCTGCGGGGGCTGACCCCTCGATGATGTAGAGCCGAGCGTGGGCTCGGCTCTACAGATGGCTTACGGCTGCTTCGCGCCGAAGTTGCCGCAACCATGATACTGGCGGGTGCCGATGGTCAGGTTCACCTTGGCCTCGAACGCCTCACCACTCATGTCGTCCTGGCAGGTGGTGCGCTGGAAGCTGAGCTTGACGTCGGTACCGTCGGACGCCTTGCCGCTCCAGCCGTCAGCGCCTTCGGTGGGTTTGGCCACGTCGAAGCGGCGCTCACCGTAATCGACTTCCACCTGCAGGCCTGGCGTGTCGCCATCTACGACCGCGAGCCACCCCGGTTCGTTGCCGGTGGCACGGAACGCGGCATTGCCGGCGCTGCCATCGCCTTCGGTGGCTTCGACCGCATGGCACTCGCGATCGGCTTCGCCCTTCAGGCTCAACAGGCCGTCATCGCTGCCCTTGGTCCAGAAGCTGTTGCCCTGGCCATCGCCATACTTCGCGCCCGACGCCGCACGCTCGGAAGTCATGGCGAAGGTACGTTCGCCGATCACTACCGTCGCCGCATCCTCGCCATTGAAGGTCGCGCGCACGTTCAGATCACCACACCGGTACATGGTCTCGCTGCCGGTACCGGCGCCGGTGCTGGCAGCCGGTTCGGGCGCGGCCGGCGGCGCGGCATCAGTGCCGCCCGCAGCGGGTGGCTGTGCCGGCTGGCACGCGGCCAGGACCAACCCGAGGGAGGCTGCCAACAGACTGGGGACTACACGCATGGCTCGACTCCTTGTCGACACTACAGAGATCTTCGACCCTACCACCTGCCGGTGAGCGGGGCCTGAAAGCGGCCTGACCGCGCTCATGCAGCCAGCACCGCCATCGACAACAACTGCGCACCGCTGCCGCCGGAACTGCAGGTCCAGACCCGCAGCAGGCGCAGTTTCAGCTCGCGCTCCTGGCCCTGCCCGCGCACCGACAAGCGCACGTCACTGGACAACAATGCCAGGCGTCCGCACAGCAGCGTTTCCACCGCGTACGATTGCAGGCTGCTCACCCGCAGGTTCCCGGCCAGCCAGTCGCCCAGCCAGGGCAGATCGAGCATGCGCCCGCCCTGCCCATCCATCATGAACAAGGCCGGCGATACCAGCGCGGTCAGCGCATCGTGGTCGTCATCCAGCAATGCCTGCCGCAGGCGCTGTTCCAGCGCTGCCAGCTGCCGCTCATGCAGGTCTTCAACGATGTCCCGTTCCATCCACGGATCCTTCCGGCATCGGCCGGCGCCTGCGCAGGCGTTGCGCGATCCACTGCCGCGCGCCCTGCACTACTACATAGAAGACCGGCACGAAGAACACCGCCAGCACGGTCGCACTGACCATGCCGCCGAACACGCCGGTTCCGATCGCCTGCTGGGTTTCCTTCGATGCGCCCTGCGCCAGCATCAGCGGCACCACGCCCAGCGCGAACGCCAGCGAGGTCATCACGATCGGCCGCAGGCGCAGCCGTGCCGCCTCCAAGGCCGCTTCGACCAGGCCACGGCCCTGCTGCTGCAGCTGGCGTGCGAACTCGACGATGAGGATCGCGTTCTTCGCCGACAGCCCGATCACCGTGATCATGCCGACCTTGAAGAACACGTCGTTGGGCATGCCGCGCAACAACACGGCCGCGACCGCACCGAGCAGACCCAAGGGCACCACCAGCATCACCGCCAGCGGAATCGACCAGCTCTCGTACAGTGCCGCCAGCACCAGGAACACCACCAGCATCGACAGCAGCAAAAGCCACGGCGCCTGCGCACCGGATTCGCGTTCCTGCAGCGACTGGCTGGTCCATTGCAGGGCAAAACCGGATGGCAACTTCTCCGCCAAGCGCTCCATCTCCGTCATCGCCTGGCCGGTCGAAACACCGGAGGCCGGTGCGCCGGACAGGTTCAGCGCCGGGAAACCGAGATAGCGTTGCAGCTGCAGCGGCGCCTCGGTCCAGTGCGGGGTCACCAGCTCGGACAACGCCACCATGCCGCCTTCGCTGTTGCGAACGTACAGCTTCAGCACGTCCTCCAGTTCCATCCGGTGGGGTGCATCGGCCTGCAGGATCACCTGCTGCAACCGGCCCTTGTTGGGGAAATCATTGACGTACTGCGAGCCCATTGCCGCCGACAGCGTGCTGCTGATGTGTTCGAAGCCCACCCCCATCGCCTCGGCCTTGGCCCGGTCGATATCCAGCCGCACGCTGGTGCCGGCCGGCAGGCCATCGGCATGTACCTCCGACAGCAGCGGGCTGGCCTCGGCCAGCTTCAGCAGCTCCTGCAGAGCCGCGCGCAGTTCGGCCTGGCTCTGCCCGGTACGCGCCTGCAGGGCGAGCGAGAACCCGGACGAACGGCCCAGGCTGTCGATCGCCGGCGGCATCACGCTCATCACCTCGCCCTCGGCAATCGTGGACATCGCCTTCTGCGCGGCCTCCACCTCGCCGGCTGCGGTGGCCCCTGCACGCTCACCCCAGTCCTTGAGCATGGTGTAGGTCAGCGCCGCGCTCGGGCCGGAACCGGAGAAGCTGTAGCCGAGGATCGACTGGTTGGAGCCGATGCCCGGGCGCGAGGCCACGTGCCGTTCGTAGGCTTCGACCACGGCCAGCGTGCGCTCGGCCGTGGCTTCGGCAGGCAGCTGGATCGATGTCATGAAATAGCCCTGGTCTTCTTCCGGCAGGAACGCACCCGGCAACCAGTGCAGTCCCAGCAGCAGCGCCACCACCAGTGCGGCGAACACGCCCATCACCCGCCCACTGCGCTGCAGCACCGAGGCCACGCCACGCTGGTAGCGCCCGGTCATCTTCTCGAAGCCACGATTGAAGGCACCGAACAGCCCGCCACGACCATGGTGTCCATGGGTATTCGGGCGCAGCAGGGTCGCGCACAGCGCCGGCGTCAGGCTCAATGCCAGCAGCGCCGAGAACAGGATCGACACCGCCATCGCCACGGTGAACTGGCGGTAGATCGCGCCCACCGAGCCGCTGGCCAACGCCATCGGAATGAACACGGCGGTCAGCACCAGGGTGATGCCGATCACCGCACCGGTCAGCTCGCTCATCGCCTTGATGGTGGCCTCGCGCGGCGGCAGTCCTTCCTCGGCCATGATCCGTTCCACGCCCTCGACCACCACGATGGCGTCGTCGACGATGATGCCGATCGCCAGCACCATGCCGAACATGGTCAGCACGTTGATCGAGAAGCCCAGTGCCAGCATCACCGCAAAGGTGCCGAGCAGCGCGATCGGTGCGACCAGCGCCGGAATCAGCGTGTAGCGCCAGTTCTGCAGGAACAGGTACATCACCGCAAACACCAGCAGCATGGCCTCCAGCAGCGTCTGCACCACCTTCTGGATCGAGATCTTCACGAACGGTGCGGTGTCGAACGGAATGCTCGACTCCACGCCGCGCGGCAGCAGCGGCGCCAGTTCGGCCATGCGCTCACGGACCGCCGACGCGGTGCGCACTGCGTTCGCGCCAGGACGCAACTGCACCCCGGCGGCGGTCGCTGGGTGGCCATCCTCGCGGGTGCCCCACGCATAGCTCTGCGCGCCCAGTTCGACGCGGGCGACATCGCCCAGCACCACCCGTGAACCGTCTGCCCCGGCGCGCAGCACGATGGCTGCGAACTGCTCCGGCGTGGACAGCTGCCCATCGGCGCTGAGCGGCACGGTGATGCGCTGGCCTGGAACACCCGGCGAATCACCGATGCGTCCGGGCGAGATCTCCAGGTTCTGCTGCTCGATGGCGGTGGCCACATCACCCATGGTCAGGCCGTAGCCGGTCAACCGGGTCGGGTCCAGCCACACGCGCATCGCCTGTTCGGCACCGAACAGCTGCACGCGGCCGACGCCATCGATGCGGCGCAGCTCTTCGATGATGTTGCGCGCCATGAAATCGCCCAGCGCGGCTTCGCTGACGCTGGCATCCGGCGAACGCAGGCCGACCAGCATCAGGAAGCCGGAATCGGCGGCCTCCACGAACAGGCCGTTCTGGCGCACGCTGCGCGGCAGGCGCGGCTCGATCGCCTTGATCCGGTTCTGCACGTCCACCTGCGCCAGCTCCGGGTTGGTACCGGGCTTGAAGGTCGCAGTAATCGAGGCTTCGCCGGAGGTGTCCACCGACGATTCGAAGTACAGCAGGTGCTTGACGCTGGACAGCTCGCGCTCGATCAGGCCGACCACCGCGTCATTCAGCGTCTGCGGGCTCGCACCCGGGTAACTGGCATAGATGCTGACGCTGGGCGGCGCGACCGCCGGATAGCGCTCCACCGCCAGCCGCGGGATCGCCAGCACACCGGCCAGGATGATGAAGATCGCCAGCACCCAGGCGAACACCGGGCGATCGATGAAGAAACGTGCCATGTTGGATTTTCCTGGAGGGACCGGCCCGGTAGAGGCTCAGCCCTTGCTGCCGGCCTGCACCGCGCCGGCGCTGGCGACCGGCATCTGCCAATCGCGCGCATCGACCACCACGCCTTCCTGCAGGCGTTCCTGGCCTTCGACCACCACCTTTTCGCCCGCCTTCAGGCCGGTGCGCACCAGCCATTGGCGATCGACACTACCGTCCACTTCCAGCGTGCGGATCACCGCCTTGCCATCGCCACCGATCACCCAGGCATAGGCCTGGCCACCGGCACTGCGCAGCACGGCCTGCTGCGGCACGGTCAGTGCGCTGGCCGGCGCACCCCGCGGCACCTTCGCGCGCACGTACATGCCGGGCAGCAGCTGGCGCTGCGGGTTGTCGACCAGGATGCGCAGGATCACATCACCGGTGCGCGCATCGACATTGATACCGGAGAACAGCATCTGGCCACGTTCGGGCAGCGGCTTGCCGGCCGCACCGATGATCGTCACCGGCAGCTCGCCGCCACCGGCACTGCGTTGCAGCGACTCGAGCTGCGCCGCTGGCTGGCGCACATCGACGTAGACCTGGTCGATCTGCTGCACCACCGCCATCGGCTCGGCATCGGCCACGCCAACCAGTGCACCTTCGGTCACCAGCGCCTGGTCGATGCGACCGGCAATCGGTGCACTGACCGTTGCATAGCGCAGGTCGAGCTGGCGGCGGGCCAGGATCGCGCGCGCCTCGTTCACCGCGGCACGGGCCTGTTCGTACTCGGCACTGGCATCGTCGCGGTGCTGCTGGCTGACGGCCTGTGCCGCGGCCAGTGCATGCAGGCGCTGCGACTGCACGCGACTGCGGCCCAGGGCGGCCTCACTGCGCTGCAGCGCGGCCAGTGCCGAATCGACATCGGCACGGAAGGCCGCCGGATCGATCTGGAACAGGGCCTGGCCGGCGTCTACTTCCGCGCCCTGGTCAAACAGCCGGCGCTGCACGATGCCACCCACCTGCGCTCGGATCTGCGCGGTGCGCACGGCGGCCACGCGGCCAGGCAGTTCGTCGTCACGCTGCACCACCTGCGGGCCGACGGTAACCACGCTCACGCGGGGTGCGGCTTCGGGCGTGGCTTCGGGGGTGGAGCAGGCCGTCATGGCCAGGGCGAGGGCCGCGATCAACGCGACCGGAGTCCTGAAGGTTCTCATTGCTGTGCACAATGCCGCGCGGGCGGCTGATAGGTTCTGAAGAACCCAGTGTGCGTGGCGATGATGGGGTTTCGATGGAGGAACTGTGGAGATACGATGGAGGCAAGCACCTTAAGGCCCCGCCCCTGCATGCATGCCGCCCCTGCCCTCGCCGCCCTCGTCCTGATCGTCGAGGATGAGGCCGAGATCGCCGACATTCTTACCGCCTATCTGGAACGCGAAGGACTGCGTACGCTGCGCGCCGCCGACGGCCACAGCGCACTGGACCTGCATCGCAGCGCCCGCCCCGACCTGGTCCTGCTCGACGTGCAGCTGCCGCGGCTGGATGGCTGGAGCGTGCTGACCCAGCTGCGCCAGCGCGGCGAGACGCCGGTGATCATGCTGACCGCACTGGACCAGGACCTGGACAAGCTGACCGCACTGCGCATGGGCGCTGATGACTACGTGGTCAAACCATTCAATCCGGCCGAAGTGGCGGCGCGCGTGCGCGCCGTGCTGCGGCGTACGTTGCGCGCCTCGCGCGTGGATGCCCCGACCGCGCTGCGGGCGGGCCCGCTGCTGATCGACTCGGCCACCCACGCCGTACACGTGGAAGGCGAAGGCTACAGCCACGAAGTGCTGCTCACGCTCACCGAGTTCAAGCTGCTGCACTGCATGGCGCTGGCGCCGACCCGCATCTTCAGCCGCAGCGAACTGATGCACGAATGCCTGCCGGAAAGCGAGGCGCTGGAGCGCACGGTCGACAGCCATGTCAGCAAGCTGCGCCGCAAGCTGGATGAAGTGGGCATGGTCAATGTGCCGGCCAGCGTGCGTGGCGTCGGCTACCGGTTGATGGCCGACCGCTGATGGCCCGCCTGCGCCGCTCCGGGCTCAGCCGCCACATCATCGTCTCGATGTCGCTGATGGTGATCGGCGTCATTGTGATGATGATCCTGTCATCGTGGCTGCTGTATGCGGTCCTGGTCGAATTCTTCCCCGGCACTACCGAGGAGCCGGAAAGCTGGCTGCCGACCGGCCCTGAACTGGCATGGATGGTCGGCGTGATCCTGACCGGCCTGGCGCTGGCCATCGCCGCCTCGTTCCGTCTTGCCCATCGCATCCTGTCGCCGTTGAATTCGCTGGTGGACAGCGTGCGCGCGCTTGCCGGCGGCGACCTGGGTGCGCGTGCCAGCGTCGAGGAAAACTCGCCGGGCGAAGTGGCCACCTTGGTCGAGGACTTCAATGCCATGGCGCGGCGGCTGCAGCACGTGGAGAGCGAGCGTGCGATGTGGCATGCAGCCATCGCCCATGAACTGCGGACTCCGGTGACGATCCTGCGCGGCCGCCTGCAGGGCCTGGCCGAGGGCGTCTTCCAGCCGGACGAATCACAGTTCCGCAGCCTGCTCGCCCAGGTCGAGGGCCTGTCACGACTGATCGAGGATCTGCGCGTGCTGAGCCTGTCCGACAATGCGCGGCTGGACGTGCGCCGCGCACGTACCGACGTGGTGGCCGAAGTGCATTCGGTGATGACCCTGGTCGATCCCCAGTTCCGCGCCGCCGGCTTCGTGCTGGAGCTGGAAACCAGCCGCGAAGAACACAACGCGCACTGCGACCCGACCCGCCTGCGCCAGGCGCTGCTGGCGCTGCTGGAGAACGCGCGCCGCTATGCCAGCCCGGGCAAGGTGCGGATTGCCGTGCATGACACACCGGGCCATGTGCAGGTAGCGATCGAGGATGAGGGCCCGGGCATCGACCCTGAGCTGCACGCCGACATCTTCTCTCCGTTCATGCGTGCCGACGGTTCGCGTTCGCGCCAGGGTGGCGGTAGCGGGCTCGGCCTGGCGGTGGTCAAGGCCATCGCCGATGCGCACGGTGGCCGCGTCTACTGCACGGCGGGCAACGCTGGTGGCAGCCGTTTCGTTATCGAGCTGCCGCGCCAATAGCCGGCGTGGCTGCCTGTTCCCGCAGGCGGGCACCGAGCGCAGCGAGGTTGGCGTCGATCGCATCCATTTCGTTGCGCTGCTTCTCCGGCAGCTGCTGACGCAGCTGTACGCGCAGCGCCTGCCAGGCCGGCACCGCCTGTGCGCTGGCGGTGGCAACCGCTTCGGCCAGCACCGCCTGCTCATCGGCCAGCGGCAACCCGTAGCCGCCGTCCGCCAGCAGCGTACCCGGGCGCAGCCATTGCCCACCCTGCTCCAGCAACTGGCGCAGGCCCCGGGTCTCGGCACTGTCCGGTGCGGCCAGCAGGCGCCGTTTCAGCACATCGCGCGCGCGCAGCTCGGCGCGGCGTTGCGCAGCCTGTTCCAGCAGCAGCAGGCCGGCGCTTGCGCGCAGGTCGCCCTGCAGCAACCACAGCGCACGCTGCTGTGCGGGCAGCTTCAACCAGCCGCGTACGTCGCGTGCGGGCAATGCCAGCTGGGCTGCCGCCACGCCGAACAACTGCTGGTAGTGATCGCGTGCCGAGGCGAAGTAGTAACCCTGCGCCTGTGCTGCATTGCGGTCCGTGAGTACCTGCTCGTCCAGCACATGCAGCTGCGACAGCCGACGCTTCAAACCACGCGGACTCAGCTGGGCCAGCCCGGCCTCGCCCAGCCGCGGCACACCCGCCTGCAGCAGCTTGGCGGTTTCCACCGCGCAGTTGTTGCTGACGAAGTAGTAGCGCCCGTCGTAGCTCCAGTGCACCTGTGCAGTGCGCTCGAGCAGGCTGGCGATCTCGCCGGGCGACAACTGCAACGGCAGCGACTGCAACCCGCGCAGTTCCACCTTGGTGTACTCATCCACCACCTGCTGCAGCGGCAGCACGAACAGTCGCGACGGGTAGCCACCGGTAAGGCCACGCCAGTTGGAAATCTGCACGTCACCAACGAAGGCACGGAACGAAAGCACACGGTGGTATTCCAGGTCCAGGCGACAGTCCGGCCCCGGCGCACGGCCCGGCCGGCAGATCACCAGCCGCAGCATGCTGTGGCCCCAGCGGCTCATCGGCTGCGCGCTGCCTTCGGCAAACAGGTAATCCACCGCGTAGACGCGTGCCGGGTCGAGTTGCAGCAATGACGCCGCGCCCTCTTCCGATTCAGCCTGCAGCAAGGGCAGCGTGGTCGCGCAGTGCGACTGCGGCAGCGATGGCGGGGTTCCGAAATGGGCCTGGTACCACTGCGCCAGTGCCGGGCGCCGGCAGGCAAACTCGCTGTCGAGCACGAAATGCTCGGCGTTCACTGCCAGGTACTCGGCCGGATCTTTCAGTTCATACGCATCGGGACTACGGTCTCGGAAGTCATTGCCGCCACGGCCGAGATGCCAGGGCTTGCGCTGCCATCCGGCCAGATCACGCCAGCGCACACTGCGCGACCAGTTCGCCCCGGTACGGTCGGCAACATGGCTCAGTTCGTGTACCAGCGCGCTGCGGCGTGCGCGGCGCGCACCGGGCACGGCATCATCCAGCAGATCGCGGCGCAACGTGATGCGGCCGGCGAAGGCGCGGCCATGCACCTCGGCGGGAAGGCCATCACTCCAGCGCACCTGCACCTGCGCCGGCAGGGCGCGCAGCAGGCCATCTGGCAACAATGACTGCACGTCGGCCAGGGTCTGCGTCGCCACCTGCTGCTGTGCAGGGCTCAACCCCGCAGGATCGAGCTGCAGGCGGTCAGCCGCGTGCGCGACGTGAGCGATCAGCAGTAGAGCCACGCCGTGCGTGGCTGCGTTCCTTGCAGTTGTCATGGCGTTGCCGGCCAGCGGCCGGCACTACCCGAAGGCAGGATCAACGCGCCAGCAGCGCGCGGGCCAGTTCCAGGTCGCTCTGCTGCTGTGTGGCAGTGCTCTGCTCACGCAGGTGGACAAGCGCCGCCTGCAGGCGAGCGCCACGGATCTGGCCGTCGCTGGCGACGAACGCAGCGGCATCGTCGCGTGCAGCCAGCACCACCTTGTCGTCACCCGAGCTGCTGCCCGAGGAACCGGAGGACGCACCCGTGGCCGAACCGGCCGACGTGCCGGCGAAGCTGGAAGCGAAGCCGGCCAGCGGCAGGGACAGCAGGGCGAGCAGCAGAAGCGGACGGGTCATCGGTTCGAAGCCGGTTGTTAGGAAGCGTGGAGCGTAACGGGTGCGTGAAGGATTTGCCCGACTCAAACGTCGAACAGCTTGCCGGGGTTCAGCCGCGCTTGGGGATCGAACGCGCGTTTGACCGCCTTCATCAGCGCGATCTCGGCCGGGCCGCGGGTGCTGTCCAGGTAGCCCTTCTTGACCAGGCCGATGCCGTGCTCGGCCGAGATGCTGCCATCGAAGCGGGCCAGCACCTGCGCCAACAGCATGGTTACGTGCTCGCATTGCGCCACGAAATCAGCGTCGCTGGTGTCGTCCGGCTTGAGCACATTGATGTGCAGATTGCCGTCACCGATGTGGCCGAACCAGACCACGTCGAAATGCGGATAGGCCTGCCCGATCAGCGCTTGGGTCTCGGCCAGGAACGCCGGCATCGACGAGATCCGCACCGAAACATCGTTCTTGTAGGGCTTGTAACGGGCAAGCGACTCAGTGATGCCTTCGCGCAGGCGCCACAGCTGCGCGGCCTGCGCGTCGCTGGCACTGATCACGCCATCGCTGACCCAGCCATTGCCCATGCAGTCCTCGAACGCGGCCATCGCCGCCGCTTCCTGGGCCTCGTCGCCGGCCGCGAACTCGGTCACCACGTAATACGGGTGCACTTCGTCGAACGGCGCCTGCGCGCCATGCGCCAGCACGTGCTCCAGCGCCCGGTCGGTGAAGAATTCGAAGGCCTGCAGCTGCAGGCGCGCGCGGAACGCGGCGAATACCTGCATCAGCACCTCGAAGCTGGGTACGGCCAGCAGCATCACATTGCTGGCCGGCGGCGGATCGGTCAATTTCACCGTGGCTTCGACGATCACGCCCAGCGTGCCTTCCGAGCCGATCAGCAGCTGGCGGAAGTCGTAGCCGCTGGAGTTCTTGATCAGCCCCTTGTTGAGTTCCAGCAACTCGCCGTCAGCGGTGACCACCTTCAGTCCAGCGATCCACTCACGGGTGTTGCCGTAGCGGATCACGCGGATGCCACCGGCATTGGTGGCGATGTTGCCGCCGATCGAGCAGGACCCGCGCGCGGCGAAATCCACCGGGTAGATCAGGCCGTGGTCCAGCGCGGCGTTGTGCACGGCCTCCAGTGGCATGCCGGCCTGCACCACCAGGGTGCGATCGACCGCGTCGTAGGCCAGCGCCTTGTTCATCCGTTCCAGGCTGAGCACCAGCTCGCCGTTGGCGGCCACCGCGCCACCCGAGAGGCCGGTGCGGCCACCGGACGGCACCACGGCCACGCCCTCGCCTGCGCTCCAGCGCATCACCGCCTGCACTTCCTCGACCGTGGCCGGCAGTGCGATCGCCAGCGGCGCCGGCGTCCAGCGCCGGGTCCAGTCGCGCCCGTAATGCTCCAGGTCGGACGGATCGGTCTTCAGCTTCAGGCCGGGGCAGGCTTGTTGCAGCGAGGCAATGCGGGAATCGGTCATGACAGTCCAGCGCGGTGCGTGAAGAACGGGCAAGCGTGCCAGCGGCACGCGCCAGCGTCCAGCCCCGCAGCCGTGCAGATAGCTACGGATGCAACCAATTGCGCACTGCACCATGGTCGCTGCGATCTGGCATAGTGGTCAGCCCCTGTCCCACTGGCCGTGTTGCCCCATGTCGCCGAAGAAGACCTCGTTCCCGAAGCAGGATATCCGCGTGCTGTTGCTGGAGGGGGTCAGCCAGACCGCCGTGGAGGTATTCAGCGCCGCCGGCTACAGCCAGATCGAAGCGCACACCAAGGCGCTGCCCGAGGACGAACTGAAGGCACGCATCGCCGAGGCGCATATCGTCGGCATCCGTTCGCGCACCCAGCTCAGCGCCGAAGTGCTGGCCGAGGCCAAGCGCCTGATCGCGGTGGGCTGCTTCTGCATCGGCACCAACCAGGTCGACCTGGACGCGGCCGAGCTGGCCGGCATCCCGGTGTTCAACGCGCCGTACTCCAACACCCGCAGCGTGGCCGAGCTGGTGATCGCCGAGGCGATCATGCTGACCCGCGGCATCCCGCAGAAGAACGCCGAATGCCATCGCGGCGGCTGGTCGAAGTCGGCCAGCGGCAGCCATGAAGTGCGCGGCAAGACGCTGGGCATCATCGGTTACGGCCACATCGGCACCCAGGTCGGCGTGCTGGCCGAATCGCTGGGCATGCAGGTGATCTTCCACGACGTGGAAACCAAGCTGGCACTGGGCAATGCCCGTGCAGCGGCCAGCCTGGACGACCTGCTGGCGCGTGCCGACATCGTCACTCTGCACGTGCCGGAGACCCCGTCCACGCAGTGGATGATCGGCAGCACCGAGCTGGCGAAGATGCGCAAGGGCGCGCACCTGATCAACGCCGCACGCGGTACCGTGGTCGACATCGATGCACTGGACGCGGCACTGGCCAGCGGCCACGTCGGCGGCGCCGCGCTGGACGTGTTCCCGGTCGAGCCGAAGGGCAACGGCGATATCTTCGAATCGCCGCTGACCCGCCACGACAACGTGATCCTGACCCCGCACGTGGGCGGCAGCACGCTGGAGGCGCAGGACAACATCGGCGTTGAAGTGGCCGCCAAGCTGGTGCGCTACAGCGACAACGGCAGCACCCTGTCGGCGGTCAATTTCCCGGAAGTGACCCTGCCCGAGCACGCCGACAGCCTGCGCCTGCTGCACATCCACCAGAACGTGCCGGGCGTGCTGTCCAAGGTCAACGAGATCTTCTCGCGCCACAACGTCAACATCGACGGCCAGTTCCTGCGCACCGACCCGAAGGTGGGCTACGTGGTGATCGACATCACCGCCAGCGAGGAACAAGCCGCCGCCGTGCGCGACGAGCTGGCCGCGATTCCGGGAACGCTGCGCACGCGCATCCTGTACTGAAAAAAGGGGACGGAGGGGATTAAGTCGTTTGCGGCACATGCGGCGTAAACGACTTAATCCCCTCCGTCCCCTTTTTCTTCAGCGCGTCAGCCACCGGCGCGCCATGCGCTGCATGGATTCGTCCGATTCCGGATCGGCCGCGACCTCGGTCACCGGCCGCCAGGCCAGTTCCAGCGACTCCTCGCTGAGCACGAAGGCCTCGCCACCCAGCGCCCGGATCACGAAACGCACGTCGTAGTGCCAGTGCCCCGGCACGTCCTTGCGCTCCGGAATCCAATGCTTGTCCAGGTCGAAGATGGCCGGGTCTTCCAACACCAGGCCGCTCAGTCCCGATTCTTCCTCGGCTTCCTTCAGTGCCACCTGGGCCAGGTCGCGGTCGCCGTCGGCGTGGCCGCCCAGCTGCAGCCAGCGCTGCAGCTTGCGGTGATGGGTCAGCAGCAGGCGCTGGCCGTCGGCACTGACCAGCCAGCAGCTGGCGGTGAAGTGGCCGGCCAGCCGCTCGCGCCGGAACGGATCTTCCGGATCGTCCAACAATGTGCCGAATTCGGCAGCCAACGCGTCGTGGGCGGGCTCGCGGCGGGCGTAGTCCCGCAGCAGGCCACGCAGGCGATCGTCAAGCACGGCAAGGGTTTCGGCGGTCTGGCTCATGAATGGGCGGCGTTTGGAAAAATACTGCTCATTATCGCCGTTCATTGTTGCGATTGCGCTTGTGCGTTGGCTTCAGCTTTGGCTAAGGTACAGCGGGCCGTTCGCGCGGCCTTCACCATTCCAGGGTTGCCGGCAACGTATCGGCGGCCCACCCAATCCGATCACTAGGAAGTACTGCATGCTGAAAGCTCTGTTGAGGGTCAAGCCGGTTGAACCGGCCGGGCACGTCGATGCTGGCGAACCCATCGAAGGCAGCCTGGACGGCGAAGCCACGTTGAAACGGACCCTCACGGCTAAACACCTCATCCTGCTTGGCGTGGGTGCGGTGATCGGCGCAGGTATCTTCGTGCTGACCGGCCAGGCTGCGGCCAACCACGCTGGCCCGGCAGTGATGCTGTCGTTCGTCATCGCCGGTTTCGCCTGCGCCCTGGCGGGCCTGTGCTACGCCGAATTCGCGGCGATGATGCCGGTCTCCGGCAGCGCCTACTCCTACTCCTACGCCACCCTCGGCGAGGGCATGGCCTGGTTCATCGGCTGGTGCCTGGTGCTGGAATACCTGTTCGCCTCGGCCTCGGTCGCGGTGGGCTGGTCGGCATACCTGATCAGCTTCATCACCACCACGCTGCACATGCCGTTCCCGGATGCCCTGAGCGCGGCCCCGATTGCCTGGACCGGCAGCGAGTTCATCGCCTCGGGCAAGCTGTTCAACCTGCCGGCAGTACTGATCGTGGCGGCGGTGTCCGGCCTGCTGTACGTGGGCGTGACCCAATCGGCCTTCGTCAACGCGATCATCGTGGCGATCAAGGTCACCGTCATCTGCCTGTTCATCGGCATCGGCGCGGCTCACATCGACCCGGCCAACTGGCAGCCGTTCATCCCGGAAAACACCGGCGTGGCGGGTGAGTTCGGCTGGAGCGGCGTGTTCCGTGCGGCCACCATCGTGTTCTTCGCCTACATCGGCTTCGATGCGGTCTCCACCGCCGCCGGTGAAACCAAGGACCCGCAGCGCAACATGCCGATCGGCCTGCTCGGCTCGCTGGCGGTGTGCACCATCGTCTACATCATCGTCTGCGCGGTGCTGACCGGCATGATGCCGTACCACCTGCTGGGCACCGACAAGCCGGTGGCCACCGCGCTGGAACCCTACCCGACCCTGTCCTGGCTGAAGACCCTGGTCGAGATCGGCGCCATCGCCGGCCTGTCCTCGGTGGTGCTGGTGATGATGATGGGCCAGACCCGCATCGCCTACACCATCTCCCGCGACGGCCTGCTGCCGAAGTTCTTCGGCAGGGTCCACGCCCGCTTCCGCACCCCGTACGTCGCCACCATCGTGGTGGGCGTGATCGCCGCGGCACTGGCCGGCCTGGTACCGCTGAACGTGCTGGGCGAACTGGTCTCGATGGGCACCCTGCTGGCCTTCGCCACGGTCTGCATCGGCGTGCTGGTGCTGCGCTATACCAAGCCGGAGATCCACCGCCCGTTCCGCGTGCCGGCGGTGTGGATCATCTGCCCGCTCGGCGCAGCCACCTGCCTGTTCCTGTTCTGGCAGGCGTTCGTGGTGCACTGGCACCTGTTCGTTGGCTGGACGCTGCTCGGCCTGCTGATCTACCTGGGCTACGGCATCCGCAACAGCAAGCTGGCCAAATCGCCCTGATCCGCCTACGGGCCGGCCTCGCGCCGGCCCGTCCGTTTTCCCCGCGCGCCGGTCATGGCGCGCTTCGACAAGACCACCACACATGTTCAAGCAACTGTGGGCCACCAAGCACCCGCATGCCGCCCATGAAGACGCCAACGGCCTGAGCCTGCGCCGCCACCTCGGCCCCTGGGGGCTGACTGCCCTGGGTATCGGCGCGGTGATCGGCGGCGGCATCTTCGTCATCACCGGCCAGGCCGCCGCCAACCACGCCGGCCCGGCCATCATGCTGTCCTTCGTACTGGCCGCCATCTGTTGCGCCTTCTGCGCGCTGGCCTACGCCGAATTCGCCTCGATGGTGCCGGTCTCCGGCAGCGCCTACACCTACACCTACGCCACCTTCGGCGAGCTCTCGGCCTGGTTCATCGGCTGGATGCTGGTGCTCGAGTACGGCGTCTCCGCCTCGGCGGTCGCGGTCAGCTGGACCGGCTATTTCCTCAGCCTGCTCAGCCAGTTCGACATCCATCTACCGGCGGCGCTGGTCAGTGCCCCACTCGATGCACAGCTGCGCCCGACCGGCGCGATCGCCAACCTGCCCGCCGCCGCACTGGTGCTGCTGCTGACCTGGCTGTGCTACGTCGGCATCAGCAAGTCCTCGGCGATGAACATGGCGATGGTCGTGCTCAAGACCGGCCTGATCGTGCTCGTCATCGTGGTCGGCTGGAAGTACGTGGACACCAGCAACTGGACCCCGTTCATTCCGGCCAACGAAGGCCCCGGCAAGTACGGCATGGAAGGCGTGCTGCGCGGTGCGGCGATGGTGTTCTTCGCCTACATCGGCTTCGAGGCGGTGTCGGTGGCGGCGCAGGAATCGAAGAATCCACAGCGCGACATGCCGTTCGGCATGATGCTGTCGCTGGTGATCTGCACCGTGCTGTACATCGCGATGGCCGCAGTGATGACCGGCCTGGTGCCGTTCCAGCTGCTGGGCACCGACGAGCCGGTGGTGACCGCGGTGGCCGCGCATCCGCAGCTGGGCTGGCTGCGCTGGGTGGTCGAGGTCGGCGCGCTGGTCGGCCTGTCTTCGGTGGTGCTGGTGATGATCATCGGCCAGCCGCGCATCTTCATGATCATGGGGCGCGACGGCCTGCTGCCGCCGGTGTTCACCAAGATCCACCCGAAGTACCGCACCCCGCACATCAACACCGTGATCACCGGTATCGGCATCGCGCTGCTGGCGGCGCTGTTCCCGCTGGATATCCTCGGTGAGCTGACCTCGATGGGCACGCTGATCGCGTTCGCGGCGGTCTGCGCGGGCGTGCTGATCCTGCGCCGCACCCAGCCGGACCTGCCGCGTCCGTTCCGCATGCCGATGGCGTGGCTGATCTGCAGCCTGGGCGTGCTGAGTTGCCTTGCGCTGCTGTCGGCGATGACGATGCACAACTGGATGCTGATGGGTGTCTGGACCTTCGTCGGCTTCGTGATCTATTTCTGCTACGGCTTCAGGCACAGCCGGCTGCGGGTGAAGTAAAGGGATTGCAGGGCCTGCGGCCCTGCACCCGCCTTTGAAGCCGGAGCAACGACAAGAGCTGGGCTGAGGGTTTGGCGGGGAGGCATGGGTTCGCGGGGGACGCCGTGAATCCATCCCTGGAGGCTTGGCCGCGGCATCCATGCCGCGGACACCCCCGCGAACCCATGCCTCCGCACCCCTGACACTCTCCCGGCGCGTCCGGTGGATCCACGCCATGCGTGGATGAATTCGGTCTGGGAAATGAATTCTCTGTAGAGCCGAGCCATGCTCGGCTCCGAGCAAGCGCAGCGCCGCGACCCGCTTCTGCCTTTCCTTCTTCACTCCGTGGCTGACGCGCACGGAACCTGTCCGTGGTCGGGGGGGGGGGGTGGGGGGGGGGGTGGGGGGGGGGGGGGGCGCGGCCCAGCCCCCCCGCAACGGTGGGAGCGGCGCCCCGGCGCACCCACCCGCCCGGCCAAAGCAAGAAATCCAGCCCGGCGAGACAGCCACGAGGGGCTCAGCCGTTGGCCGAATCCAGTAAAATCGCCGGCATGAACGCCCCCACCCTCCCGTACGACACCGCGCGCCTGAGCGAACTGGCCCAGCTGCTGATCGACAACGTCCGCGAGCTGGCCCACGCCGGCTGGACCCCGGCCACCAGCAGCAACTTCTCCCACCGCCTGGACGACCGTCACGCCGCGATCACCGTCTCCGGCAAGGACAAGGGCCGCCTGATCGAGGACGACATCATGGTGGTGGACTTCGACGGCCTGGCCGTCGGCCGCCCGCTGCGCCCGTCCGCCGAAACCCTGCTGCACACCCAGCTGTACCGCCGCTTCCCGGAAATCGGCTGCGTGCTGCACACCCACTCGCCGGTGCAGACCGTCGCCTCGCGCCTGTACGCGCCGCAGGGCCACATCCGCCTGGAAGGCTACGAGCTGCTGAAGGCCTTCGCCGGCAACAGCACCCACGAGATGGCCATCGATGTTCCGGTGTTCGCCAACACCCAGGACATGAACGTGCTTTCGAAGCAGGTCGATGACCTGCTCGACCGGCAGAACCTGTGGGGCTACCTGATCGACGGCCACGGCCTGTATGCCTGGGGCCGCGACATGGCCGAGGCACGCCGCCACCTGGAAGCGTTCGAGTTCCTGTTCCACTGCGAGCTGGAACTGCGCAAGCTGCGCGGCTGAACCCGCACGCAGGTGCAGATGCCGATCCGGAATCTGCACCTCGTGCCCACCCTGCTACCCTGTCTTCCCCCCGAGACGTTCAAGCTGCCGCCATGAGCCGACTGCGCATCTACGACGACACCCGCCCCGAATCGCCGCTTCTGGATACCCAGGACGGCGCGGTCATCGCTGCCGAGCTGCAGAAGATCGGCGTCACCTTCGAGCGCTGGCAGGCCACCGCACCGGTCGCACCGGGCGCCAGCCAGGATGAAGTGTTCGCCGCTTACCGCGCCGACATCGACCGCCTGGTTGCCGAGCGCGGCTTCAAGAGCGTGGACGTGGCCTCGATCGCCCCGGACAACCCGAACCGCGCCGAGCTGCGCAGGAAGTTCCTCGACGAACACTTCCACAAGGAAGACGAGGTGCGCTTCTTCGTCGCAGGCTCCGGCCTGTTCACCCTGCACGTGGGTGACAAGGTCTATGAGATCGAGTGCGTGAAGGACGACCTGATCGCCGTACCCGATGGCACCACCCACTGGTTCGACATGGGCGACGAGCCCAGCTTCGTGGCGATCCGCTTCTTCACCGAACCGGATGGCTGGGTCGGTCACTTCACCGGCACCGACATCGCGCAGAAGTTCCCCCGTTACGTACCCACCCAGGCGTCCTGATCCATGCAGCCCCGCGTCATCCTGACCGACATCGAAGGCACCACCAGCAGCATCTCGTTCGTCAAGAACGTGCTGTTCCCCTATGCCCGCAAGGCGCTGCCCGCGTTCGTCGCCGAGCACGGCCAGCAGCCGGAAGTCCGCCGCTGGCTGGATGCGGTGGCCACCGAGATCGGCGGCGCCTGCCAGGACAGCCTGGTGGCCGAGACGCTGCAGGGCTGGATCGACCAGGACCGCAAGCACACCGCTCTGAAGGCGCTGCAGGGCCTGATCTGGGACGAAGGCTACCGCCGCGGCGACTACACCGCGCACTTCTACCCGGAAGTGGCGCCGGTGCTGAAGGGCTGGCACGCCTCCGGCCTGCCGCTGTACGTGTACTCCTCCGGCTCGGTGCCGGCGCAGAAGCTGTTCTTCGGCTTCAGCGACGCCGGTGACCTCAGCCCGTTGGTGTCGGGCTGGTTCGACACCGAAGTCGGCGGCAAGCGCGAGGCCGACAGCTACCGCCGCATCGTGCAGGCCATTGGCGTGCCGGCCGGCGAGATCCTGTTCCTGTCGGATGTGGTGGAAGAACTGGATGCCGCCCGCGAAGCCGGCCTGCAGACCCGCCTGATTGATCGCCTGGACGACTACCCGCTGCCGCGCACCGGCCAGGCCGCCAACGGCCACGAGCGGGTCGAGAATTTCCAGCAGATCCAGCTGTAAGCAAGAAAAAGGGGACGGAGGGGATTAAGTCGTTTTTGTGGGGCGAGGGGGGCCCGACAGCGGAAGGCCCACCGGCGCGGTGTTG
>NZ_JAWIRT010000003.1:48372-195470 GCF_036320045.1 Stenotrophomonas sp. SMYL20
AAATGGGGACGGAGGTTATTAAGTCGTTTGTGCACAACATGCCCCACAAACGACTTAATCCCCTCCGTCCCCTTTTTTGCTCAACGGTCGTTGAGAGTCTTCACCTTCAGCGCTTCGCGAAGGGTAACCAGATCCACCGGACCGCGCACCGCGATATCGCGGGTTTCGCCCGGCAGCAGGTCCAGCAGGTTGTCTTCGACCTGCACATCCAGCGCGCCGAAATCGATCCACGTCGCGCGCACATACGCCGCGCTTTCCAGCCGCAGGCGATAGTGGTCGCCCTCGATGCTCAAGGCAGCCTTCAGCTTCTGTCGGGGCAATACCTGGTCCTTCGCCTCGACGAAACCAACCACCTGGCGGGCACTCACCGCCCCGTTCTGCAGCAGTTCGAACACGGCCACCGTGCGCTTTGGATCGGCACCGGCCAGCAATTCGGCGTCGCGGAAATCACCGATCGAGGTGACACCGGCGGCAGCCAGCGACACCGCTTCCTCGCGGCGGCGAAGCACCTTGCCGTCTACATCCATCACCCGCAACCGCCAGCGTGCATCCAGCGCGGCACCGTCGTTGATCAGGCGCACCCGCGTGCTGCCCTCGTCGCGCAACGCCGCCACCGCCACCGGCGCGAAGAAACGCCGCGCGGCGAAGTGCAGCGCCTTCCAGCGACCGAAGTAGTCCACGCTGGACCATGAAGCACCTGGCCAGACGTCGTTGAGCTGCCAGTACAGCGAGCCCATCGTGTACGGCCGCGAGGCGCGATGATGCAGCGCCGCCAGTGCGATGCCATCGGCCTGCATCACCTGGCTGAGGTAGACGAAGTCCTCGAAGTCCTTCGGTGTGCCGTAGCCCAGTTCGATGTAATGCAGCAGGCGGCTGTTGCCCTCGCCGGCCATGAATTTCTGGTGCGCGCGGATCACCGGGCTGTCGATGCGCTGCTCGGCGCGGGTGGCGATCTGGTCCACCGTCGCCACCGACGGCCACGCCTGCAGCCCGTACTCGGACATGAAGCGCGGGGTCTCGCGCAGGTAGGCCTGCACCGGCAACGCCGGATTGCCCCAGACCTGCCAGTAGTGCTTGTCGCCACGCGTTGAATCGTTGGCCTTCTCGTCAAGGTCGTTGCTGGGCGAGCTGGACCAGTACGGCACGCCCAGCCCTTCCTCGCCCACCAGCTGACGCAGGTCGTTGCCGAACAGGTCGACGTAGCCCTGCCAGACCTTCGCCGCAAATGCCGGGTCAGCTGCCTTCAGGTCGCGGCCGTGACCCCAGTCCTTCCAGGCGGTTTCCTCCTCGTTGTTGCCACACCACAGCACGATGCTGGGGTGATGGCGCAGCCGGCGCACGTTGTCGCGCGCCTCGGCCACCACGCTGGTACGGAATGCCGGATCGTAGCCCGGCTGCATGCCGCCGCCGAACATGAAATCCTGCCAGACCAGCAGGCCCAGCTCGTCGGCGATGTCGAAGAACGCGTCGTCCTCGTAGTAGCCACCGCCCCAGTTGCGCAGCATGTTCATGTTGGCATCGCGCGCGGCGGTCAGCACCTGGCGCAGGCGTGCGGCATCGACGCGTGCGGGGAAGGCATCGAACGGAATGACGTTGGCGCCCTTGGCAAAGATCTCCACACCATTGATGACGAAGGCGAAGCCCTGCCCTCCCTTGCCGTCTTCCTCGCGGCGCAGTTCGACCGTGCGCAGGCCGATGCGCTGCTCGCGCGCCAGCGTTGCATCGCCGCCACCATCCAGGCGAGCCTTCACGGTGTAGCGATCCTGCGCACCATGGCCCACCGGCCACCAGCGCCGCGGCGTGGCCAGCTCAACCGGCAGCTCAACCGTATTCTGGCCCGGCTTCAGCAACACCGTGCGTTGCACCTGGGCCACGTTGCGGCCTTCCGGATCCTGCACATCCACAGTGACCATCGCAGAACCGGCAGTGCTGCCCTGCTCCACCTGCAGCAACACCGCCAGCTTCGCCTGCTCCGCGCTCAATGCATCGGTACGCACGGCAAGATCGGTCAGGCGGTGCGCGTCCCAGGCCTGCAGGTCGACCCCGCGCCAGACCCCGGCGGTGACATAACGCGGGCCCCAGTCCCAGCCGAAGTGGTAGGCCGGCTTGCGCGCGAAGTTGCCGACCATCGCCTCCTTCGGCTCATCGCCATAGGGCGACGGGTAATTGCCAGCGATCTTGTGCGGCATTGCCTGCACGCCCGGCAGCAGCGTGCGGATCGGTGAGCGGAACACGATCTGCAGTTCGTTGCCGTTCGCGCGCAGGCGCCCGTCCACACGTGCATGCCACGTGCGGTGCGCGTTGTCCGCGCGCAGCAGCGGCTTGCCGTTGAGGCTGACCTCGGCGTAGGTATCCAGCCCGTCGAAACGCAGCTCGGCATTCGGCTTGGCCAGCGTCGCCGCATCCACGTCAAAGCGGGCGCGGTACTCCCAGGCAGCCAGGCCGATCCATTGCAGCTCGGCCTCGGGTGCACCGACGTACGGATCGCGGATCAGCCCATGCGCCAGCAGGTCGGTGTGCACGCTGCCCGGCACCTTCGCCGCACGCCATTGCTGCAGGCCTGGACGCGCGGCGCCCTGCGCGTCGCCGGGCAGCATGCGGAATTCCCACTGCGCCTGCAGCGGGGCTGCGGCCACCGGGAAGGAGATGGCTGCAGTCAGCAGCAGGAGCAGACGGACAACGAGGGAAATGCGATGCACGTGGCGCTCCTGTTTTTCCGCCGGGCGTGACCCAGCGCTACCGATTTCGGATTGCCAGGCATGGCCTGGCACTACTGCATTCGAACGATCTTCAACGCACGACGTTCAACACTTCGTAGCACGCGCCCATGGTGTGGTAATCCACCTTGCCGGCAGGGCTTTTCTCGTCGCTGTACTTGCGGTTGTCGGCATCGAGGATGCGGAACCATGCACCGTACTGGTGGTCGACGAAGTGCTCCCACGAATACGCCCAGATGCGTTCGTACCACTGCCAGTAGCGGTCATCGTCGGTACGCTTGGCCATCAGCGCGGCGGTCGCCAGCGTTTCGGCCTGCACCCAGAAATACTTGTCGTCGTCGCAGACGAAGCTGTCGCCGCCGATCGGGGCGCCGTCCATACCGGGCTGCCGGCGCGATTCCGGTGCGAAGCCGTAGTACAGGCCACCACGGGTGTCGTCCCAACTGCGTGCGACGGCGACGTCGAACAGATGCTGCGCGGTCGGCACCAGCCAGTCGGCCTGCACGTGGCGATCGAGGATCAGCAGCAGTTTGGCCCACTCGGTCTGATGCCCCGGCTGGAAGCCCCACGGGCGGAACAGGTGCTTGGGATCGTCCAGGTTGTAGTCCCAGTCGATTTCCCAGTTCACATCGTAATGTTCCCAGACCAGGCCACCGGCCTTGGCGGCCTGGCGGCGGGTCATGTTGTCGGCCAGCTGCAGCGCGCGCTCGACATAGCGCTGCTCGCCACTGGCCTCGAACGCGGCCAGCATCGCTTCGCACATGTGCATGTTGGCATTCTGGCCGCGGTAGCCGGTGAAGTTCCACTGGCCATCGGCTTCGTCTTTATACAGGCCATGCTGCGGCTCCCAGAAGCGTGCTTCCAGCAGCTGCCAGGTCTCGTCCATCCAGTCGCGGGCCTGCTCGATGCCGGCCTTCAGTGCGCAGCTGTAGGCCAGCAGCACGAAGGCCACGCCGTAGCAGTGGTTCATGTCGTCCTCGACCTTGCCGTCGCGCAGGGTCCAGGCATAGCCGCCGGTGGCCGGATTGCGGTGCACCTCGCGCAGATAGCGCACGCCATGCTCGACAGCCTCCCGGTATTCGGCATTGCCGAACTCGCGGTAGGCCATCGCATAGTTGAAGACGAAGCGGGTGCTGCTCACCAGGTGGCGGTGGCTGGCATCGTAGATGCTGCCGTCATCACGGAAGTAGTGGAAGAAACCGCCGTCCGGATCGATGCAGCGCGGGTGGTAGAACGCCATCGTGTCGGCGATGTGCGCGCGCAGGAACGCGGGCGAACGGAAATCGGGCGAGGTGCTCATGCGGTAATGTCCTGGGCCTGCAGCAGCTGCTGCACTTCATCGAGCGAGGGCATCGCGGCGAACGCGCCCTTGCGGGTAACAGCCAGCGCACCCACGGCGGCACCGAAGCGCAGCGTGGCGGTGATCGCCTCCGGGTCCTGGCAGAACGCGGCAAAGCCTGCGCCCGCCCCACCACGCTCCAGCAGGCCGACCAGCACGCCACCGACGAAGGCATCGCCGGCGGCCGTGGTATCGACGGTGGCCACGCGGAAGCTGGTGACCGTGCCGTGGTTGTCGCGCGTGTACCAGTGCAGCGTGGCCGCACCATCGGTAACGATGACCCAGCGCGCCTGCGCGGCCAGAAGGCGCTTGAGCACCACTGACTCGCCATCGGCACCCAGCGGTGCCGCCAGGTAATCCAGCTCCTCGCGCGACAGCTTGACCAGGTCGGCGCGCTCCAGCGCCTGCCACAGGCGCGGCGTCGGATCTTCGTTGGCTGGCCACAGAGCCGGGCGCAGGTTGAGGTCCAGGCTGACCACCGCACCGGCCGCGCGCGCACGATCCATGCCGGCGAAGGTCGCCTCGGCGATGGCCGGCTCGGTCAGGCTGTTGGAACAGACGTGGAAGCACTGCGCGCTGTCGAGGCACTCCGCCTGGAAGTCACTGTCACGGAACAGCAGGTCAGCCGCCGGCGGGCGGTAGAAACTGAAGCTGCGCTCGCCACTGGCATCCAGCGCGACGAAGGCCAGCGCAGTCTTGGCGGCGTCGGTGCGCACGATGTAATCCGTGCCCACGCCGTGCTCGACCAGACTGTCGGCCAGGAAGTCACCGAACATGTCGCGGCCAAGCATGCCGACGAACTGGGTCTTCGCCCCCAGCCGCGCAGCCGCCACCGCGACGTTGGCCGGCGCACCGCCGGCGTACTGCAGGAACGCGCGCGGCGTGTCGGCCGAGGCCGGCGGCTGCGCTAGTAGATCGATCAAAATTTCGCCGAAGCAGACAATGGCACCCATTCCGGACTCAGCCTCCCTGCGTTGCGGAAGCCGGCGTACGCGCGCCGACCAGTCCGTAGAAAATGATGTAGCCGTAGCACAGCAGCGGCAGGATGAAGCTGGCCTGCACGCCGATGTGGTCGGCCAGCACGCCCTGCAGGTACGGCACCACGGCGCCGCCGACGATGGCCATGATCAGCAGGCTGGAACCCTTGTTGGTCAGCGGGCCCAGGCGCTCGATGCTCAGCGCGAAGATGGTCGGGAACATGATCGAGTTGAACAGGCCGATCGCCACCACCGAGTACAACGCGACGTTGCCGGAGGTCAGCATGGTCGTGGCCAGCAGGCCCACGTTGACGAGCGCGAAGATCGCCAGCAGACGGCTGGGCGAGAAGCGCGCCAGCAGCGCCGAGCCCGCAAAGCGGCCGATCATCGCCATCGTCCAGTAGGCCGACACGTAGTGCGTGGCTTCCTGTTCGCTGAAGCCGCCGATGCTCGGCATCGACAGATAGTTGACCAGGAAGCTGCCGATCGACACTTCGGCGCCGACGTAGAAGAAGATGCCCAGCACACCCAGCAACAGGTGGCGCTTGCGCAGCGCATCCAGATAGCTGTGGTGGTGGCCCTGGTCGGCCTGCTCGGTGGCGTCGCTCAGCGCCGGCAGGCGGAACAGGAACACGAACAGCGCCAGCAGCACCAGCGCCACTGCCAGGCCCACGTACGGGCCCTGCACGGCCTGCGCCTCGGCGGCGCGGTAGGCCAGCTGTTCGGCGGCCGGCAGCGCGTTCAGTTCATCGGCGCTCTTGACCGTGTTGGACAGGATCAGCATGCCGCCGAAAATCGGCGCAATGGCCGTGCCCAGCGAGTTCAGCGCCTGCGCCAGGGTCAGGCGGCTGGAGCTGGTCTGCTCTGGGCCCAGCAGCGCGACGTAGGGATTGGCAGCGACCTGCAGCACGGTAATGCCAGTGGCCAGCACGAACAGCGCGCCGAGGAAGGCGCCGTACACGCGCAGCTCGGCCGCCGGCCAGAAGCCCAGCGCGCCGATACCAGCGATCACCAGACCGGCAACGATGCCCTTCTTGTAACCCAGCGCCGCCACCAGCCGACCCGCTGGCAGCGACATCAGGAAATAGGTGCCGAAGAAGGTGAACTGCACCAGCATCGCCTTGGCATAGTTCAGCTCGAACACCGCCTTCAGGTGCGGGATCAGGATGTCATTGAGGCAGGTCAGGAAGCCCCACATGAAGAAGATCGTGGTGACGACAGCCAGCGCCTTGCCGTTGGTGACGGCAGGTGCGTTGCCCGAGGAACCCGATGGACGGGGCGTTGCGGAGATCGGCATGCGGTACGCGCCTCGATGCGCGGAAGGTCGTTGTTGCGTGGAAGGGGTGTAGGAAGGAAATCAGTTCGGTCGTGCGGCACTGCTTTCGCGGATGCGCAGCTGCACCGGCGCGACCGTGCGCCGTGGCGGCGCGTCCGGCTCGTCCAGTCGTTGCAGCAGCAGCGCGGCAGCTTGCCGGCCACGCTCGCGTGGGTCAGCGGTGAGCGTGGTCAACGGCGGCACCGCCACCGATGCCTCGGAAATATCATCGAATCCGGTAACGGCAAAGTCACCGCCCGGACGGATGCCACGCGAGTTCAAGCCCAGCATCAGACCCAGCGCGACGGTGTCGTTGTAGCAGACCGCTGCACTCGGGCGATGTCCGTCGGCAAACAGCTCATCGGTGCGCGCCGCAGCTTCCAGGCGGTTCGGCGCCGACTCGATCATCCAACCCGGCGGCAACGACAGCCCAGCCTCGGCCAGCGCCTGCTGGAAACCGGCACGGCGCTGGTGGCACGAACTGGACGCGGCGTGGCCGCCGAAGAAGGCGATCTGGCGATGGCCGCGCTCGATCAGGTGGCGCGTGGCCAGATAGGCGCCGTGCTGGTTGTCCAGGGTCAGGAAATCCCAGTCGGCCCCGTCCAGCTCGCGGTTGAACAGCAGCACGTTGGCATTGGCACCTAGTGCCTGCCGCAGCAGCGCGGTATCGCTGCCCTCGGCCGGCGACAGGATCAGGCCGGCCGGCGTGTGCTCCATCAACGTGGACAGCACCGCCTGCTGCCGCTCCGGCGATTCACCGGTACTGCCGAGCAGGGTTACGTAGCCACGCCCGCCGAGCGCCTCGTCCACGCCCGAAGCGAATTCGGCGAAGAACGGGTTGGACAGATCGTTGATTACCAGCGCGATGCTCGACGAGGTGCGACGGCGCAGGTTGGCCGCGGCGCGGTTGTAGACATAGCGCTGGCGGCGCAGTTCGGCCTCGACCTTGGCGCGGGTGTCGACGTTGACCAGCGGGCTGCCGCGCAGCACCAGCGACACGGTTGCCCGTGACACGCCGATGGCACGCGCGATGTCGGTCACCGTCACCGCCTTGCCGGCGCGCTTGCTGGGACTGCTGCCGTTGTCGTTCATCGTCTTCCCGGACTCCGCTGGATGCTCAAGCCTAATGGATCAGGGCCCTGTCGTGCCGTGCCGTTCGCTGGGTCACCGCGAACGGCACAGTCCGTCTCAGCGCAGCTGGCTACCCGGTGCCGCACACCAGGACACCGGCAGGTCCTTCACCGCCGTGCCCCAGCCCTGCTCCGGCGCCTTCGCATCGAGCGCGAACTGCAGGCGCGGGCCCTGCTGCAGCTGGTTCCAATCCAGCCACACCGGCGCATGCGCCTGGCCATCGACCTTCACACCCTGCACGTACTGCAGGCGTCGGCCATCGGCACCCGGCGCATCGATGCGCAGGGTGCGGCCATTGCCCATGTCCACTTCCACCTTGCTGAAACGCGGGGTGTGCAGCAGGAACTGGCCGCTGCCGGGCACCGCCGGATACACGCCGATGGCACTGAACAGGTACCAGGCCGACATCGTGCCGAGGTCATCATTGCCGGTCACGCCATTCGGGGCATTGGTGAACAACTGCTGCGCGGCACGCACCACGGCGGCGGTCTTCCACGGCTGGCCGATCAGCGTGTACAGCCACGGCGAGTGCAGGTCCGGCTCGTTGTTCGGGTTGTAGCGGAACTGGTTGTAGTAGCTGTACGGCCCGACCACCCACTCCTTGCGGGCTGCATTGAGCGGGTCGGCCTGCAGCGCGTCCATCGCGAAGAACGCATCGAGGCGGCGGCCAGCCTGTTCGCGGCCATCCATCGCTTCGACCAGGCCCGGCACGTCCTGCTGCGCCAGCCACTGATACTGCCACGCCGTCCCCTCATGGAAACCATGGTGCGAGCGCGGGCTGTAATGGCCATCGGCCGGCGTGTACCACTGGCCGTCCTCGGTACGCGGGCGCGGGAAACCGGTGAAGCCGGTCTCGGCATCGCGCACCTGCGGGTCCCACACCTTGCGCCAGTTGCGGCCGCGCTCACGCAGCGTCGCCGCGTCCTGCGCGTGGCCGAGGCCATCGGCCATCTGCGAAAGCGCACAGTCGGCCAGCGCGTATTCCAAGGTGGCCGAACCACCGTGGTGCGGATCGACGTCCATGCCCTTGGATGGGAACGCACGGTCGTAGACCACGTAGCCCTTGTCCAGGTAGGTCGGGTTGCCGGAACGGCCGGCCATGCGCGAGTTCAGCGGAGGAGTACCGAACGCGTTGCGGCGCAGCGCATCCCACGCCTGCGATTCACGGCCCTTGAGCGCACCGAAGCGCCACAGGTCGACCATGAACGGCGTGACTGGATCGCCGGTCATGATGTTGGTCTCGAAGTTGGCATAGCCCCAGCGCGGCAGCCAGCCACCCTGCTCGTCGATCGCCAGCAGGGTACGGCCGATGTCACGCGCCACGTCCGGGCGGGTCAGTGCCAGCCACTGGTTCTGCGCGCGGTAGGTATCCCACAGCGAGAAATACTCGTAGTAGGTCCAGCCGTCAGCACGGTGGATGCCATCGTCATAGCCGCGGTAGCGGCCGTCGGCATCGTTGCCGGTCATCGGCTGCAGCAGCGCGTGGTAGGCCGCGCTGTAGAACACGGTGCGGTCATCGGCCGTACCGCCCTGCACACGTACCCGCCCCAGCTGCTCACGCCACGACTGCTGGGACAGTGCGCGCATGCGGTCGAAACCGAGAAGCGCCCCACCCTGCATGCCGTCTGCGCGCAGATTGATGCGCGCGCCTTCGGCGTCCACATGCGAGATCGCGCTGACCGCCGTCACCGACTGGCCCTTGGCCAGGTCGAAGCTGAGCCAGGCGCCGTTCGGCTTCTGCTCGCCTTCCATGCTGTGGCGCGCACCCGGCAGGCCACCGCCTTCGCCCCAGGTACCGTGTGCCTTGAACGGGCGGTCGAACTCGATGCGGAACCAGGTGGTGTACTGATGGCCGCCGCAGAAACTCTTGGTGACCAGCTTGCCTTCCACCACGCGGTCGCCGACCACATCGACCACGCTGCCGATCACCGAGTGGCGCTCATTGGCCTGGCCGACGTTGACCAGCACGTGGCCATCCCCACTGCGCTGGCTGAAGGTGTAGCGCTCGGCCGCGGCACGCGTACGCGCGGTGGTCTCGGCGTCGATGCCGCCGTAGCTGGTCAGCCGCACCTTGTAATAGCCCGCCTGGCCAATCTCGCCGTCATGCGTGTACGACGCGGCATAGGCCTTGTGGTCAAACTTCTTCGCGTTGCCGGTATCGAAATCGCCGCCGGGACCGATCGAACCGGTCACCGGCAGCACCGACACCTGGCCACCCTGCTCCCAGCAACCTGCGCCGGAGATGAAGGAGTGGCCGAAACCGCGGATCTTCTCGTCGTCGTAGCGCCAGCCCGAATAGTGGCTGCCGATCGGGCTGACCTGGATCAGGCCGAACGGTGCCGACGCGCCCGGGAACGTGTTGCCGTCGTCCTTGCTGCCGATGAAGGTGTTGACCTCGCGCTCCAGCGCAGCCGGCGCGGCCTGCAGCAGCATCGGCACTGACGACAGTGCGAGCAGGCAGGCCAGGCGCAGCAGCGGGTGCGAGGACACTGGGACGGCGGGAGCGGACGGCACTGGACGCATGTCGGGTTCCTGTAGTCGATGAGGCGGAGGCAGACGGCCGGGGCCGTCCGGCATCGTTCCGCTGAGTCCCGCCACAACTGGCAGAGAGCTCCCCCTGGAATGACGCCAGACCCACCAGACCGTGGATTTAGATCGATTCAAGTAGAGCATGCAGGTTCAGCCGAATGCATTCTGCGGCGCAGCATGAGAGGGGGTGTTCGGCAGGGCTGCGCCCTGCACCCGCTCCGAGCTGGAGCAACAGCAACAGCAGAAGCCGGTTTCCTGTGGGGAGTCGGGGTGGGTCCGGTTGCGGGGGACGCTGCAAGTACGTCCATGTAAGCTCGGTCGCCGCATCCATGCGGCTCACGCCCCCTCAACCGGACCCATCCCGCCTTCGACAGATTCCCGCGATCTGTAGATCCACGCCGTGCGTGGATGAATCTCTATCAGATATCGAGATCAATCGGGATCAGATCCGTTTTCCAACGGAAAACGGATCTGACCGCATGACCTCGCGTGATTCCAAGACCTATCCAACCGTCACCAGGAAACTGTCGGGGGTGGGGCGATGTGGGCTGGCAGGACCGTTGGCGCCATGGATGGCGCCATCGAGCCCCCAGGGGTGAGGGCGCTTTGCTTGCGAAGCACTGCTTCGCAAGCGCCCGAACGCACAGCCGCCAGCGGCTGGGCCGGTCTGGGGGTTTACGGCGTGTCCTGCCAGCCCACACCGCCCCGCCAAACCAGCAGAAACCCAGAGCCGCTTTGGCTTTGGCTTTGGCTGTTGCCGGCCAGCGGCCGGCACTACAGCAGGTGCAGGGCGCAGCCCTGCCGCCCCACCCTCCCCTGCGCACGAAAACGATTTCACTGATTTCAGCAAACCGTCATGCCTTCGCCACGCCAGTACCATATTGCGGAGCAGCATGCGCCCGCGGGCGACCCATGCTAAAAAACGCCCGCCCATCGCTTAGATCGATCCAAGAACGACACTGCGATGGCCGGGAGTTGGGGGAGCAGCAACAGGACGTACCAGGCCACGCGCACGGTGCTACTGCCACTGCATGGCAATAGCGACAATGTCACTTCAAATTAGATCGATTCAAGTTGTCCGTGCCACGTCACCGGATCAATCCAGGAGAGAGGGAGAGATGGGAATGAAGCATTCAACACGTACGCATGGCCAGGACGCACTGGCGCTGGCCATCGCGCTGGCCTTGGCCGCCGCCGTCATTCCGGCTGGCGCCGCCGCGCAGCAGGCCGCTTCCACCGGCTCGCAGGAAGCCACCAACCTGGACAGCGTCCAGGTCACCGGCTACCGCTACGCCATTGAAAAGAGCCTTGAGCAGAAGCGCGACGCCAACGCCGTGGTCGAAGTGATCACCGCCGAAGACGTCGGCAAGTTCCCCGACAAGAACGTCGCCGACGCACTGCAGCGCGTGCCCGGCGTGGTCATCACCCGCAGTGGCGGCGAAGGCAAGAGCGTCAGCGTGCGTGGCCTGGCACCCGACCTGACCCTGACCCAGTTGAACGGCAACTACGTGGCCACGTCGGAAACCAACGACGAAGCCACCCGTTCGTTCAACTACACCCTGTTGCCGTCGAACATGCTGTCCAGCGCCGAGCTGTTCAAGTCGCCGGAAGCACGCATCGATGAAGGCGGCATCGGCGGCACGGTCATCCTGCACACCCGTCGCCCGCTGGACATGGAATCCAACTCGGGCTTCGTCACGCTCGAGGGCACCTCCTCCGATACCCACCACGATATCGACCCGCAGGCCTCGGCCCTGTATTCGTGGCACAGCAAGGACGAGCGTTTCGGCGTGCTGATCGGCGTGACGCAGCAGAAGCGCACGACCCGCACCATGGAAGCCAGCACCGAGGACTACCAGTGGTATGGCGCCGGCAAGGCGCGCGACGCCTATGGCAACGTGCAGGCGCAGGATGGCATCCACTACTGGTGGGGCAAGTCCGGTTTCAACAACCAGACCGGCGGCAACTACAGCGATTTCTTCATGCCGACCTCGGTCAACTTCGCAGTGAAGGAAGAGAAGCGCGAGCGCAAGGGCGGCCAGCTGACCTTCCAGTTCAAGCCGGTCGACAACGTCACGATGACGGCCAACTACTTCCGCTTCGAGCTGCAGGGTGACTACACCCAGAACATGCTGAAGATTCCGGAATGGAGCATGGCCCGCTTCAACGGCGATGGAAACTGGGCCGGCGGCCGCCTGCTCAACGGCCTGGATTTCGATCCCAGCGGCAACACCGTTACCGGCGCCCAGTTCGAAAAGCTGGCTGGAAAGACCTACTACTGCAGCGAAGACCAGGCCAAGGCCGCTGGCCTCAAGCCCGGCGGCTGGGGCCCGGACGACTGCACGGTTCCGACGCCGCAGCTGACCGGTGGCTACAGCAAGGAAAAGGCACTCTCGCAGACCGCTGACCTGACCATCGACTGGGACATCAGCCCGCTGTGGAAGGCCTCGTTCACCGGTGGCCGCACCTGGTCCGAAGGTGGTCCGTCGATGAACTTCCGGATGTCGGCCAAGCCGCGCCGCAAGGTCGGCAACGATTACCTGTCGGGCAACCTGTACAGCGCCTGGGACCTGACCGGTACGCCGTCGGCCACCTTCTCGCCCGACCTGCAGCAGCAGCTGATGAACGGCATCGCCGAAGTCGACACCGGCTCGACCGATTCGTCGTGGAAGCGCACCGAGGTCAAGCAGAACTACTTCCAGGCCGACGTCACCAAGCTGTTCGAGTCCGGCTGGCTGGACTCGATCCAGTTCGGCGCCAAGTACCGTGACGGCAAGGTCCATCGCAATACCGGCAACACCTACTGGGTGTGCCCGGGCCGCGACCCGGCCGACTATGACAACAGCCGCTACCAGAGTGGCTGCGATCCGACTGCGGGCGACGCGCAGCCGGGCTTCTTCCTGTCCAATCCGATCAACAACATCGCGGGCGGCTTCAATGCCAACGTGTTCCCGGGCATCAACTACCCGGCCTACATCGATTACCTGAACAAGACCTACGGTGGTTCTCACAACCGCACCGAGGAAGACTTCGTCTACAACGTCAACGAGAAGATCTACTCGGGCTACTTCCAGGCCAACTTCCGCACCGAACGCGTGCGCGGCAATGTCGGCGTGCGCGTGGTGCGCACCAAGCAGTTCGCGCAGTCCTCCGACTCGATCGAGAAGTTCAACGACTACTTCCTGGACAACGCGTCCGGCGCACCGATGGCGTGCACCGATCCGGCCGCTGCGGCCTACCCGACCTACAGCTGCGAGAGCGGCTTCGTGCGCCTGCCGCACGATCTGGCGCAGAGCAAGACCTACAGCCTGATCGGCGTGGATCGCACCTACACTGACGTACTGCCGAGTTTCAATATCGCCTGGGACATCACCGACACGCTGGTGCTGCGTGGTGCCGCATCGAAGGTGATCGCCCGCCCCGGCTACACCGACATCGCAGCACCGGGCGCACTGAGCTATTACAGCGAAGAGTACGTCAATGATCGCCGCGTTGCCGGTGGCGCATCGACCGCAGGCTGGGTCGGCCAGGGCAGCAACAAGCAGCTGGAACCGTTCAAGGCCACCCAGTTCGACCTGGGCCTGGAGTGGTACTTCCAGCCGGGCGCGGTCGCCGGCGTCGGCCTGTTCCGCAAGAACGTGGACAACTTCACCCTGCCGGTGGTGCGCGACACGCCGATGGTCATCAACGGTGAAGCGGTGAACGTGCAGCGCTACGAGACCCAGGCCAATGGCCGCGATGGTGTCTCGCAGGGCGTCGAGCTGTATGGCCAGTACACGTTCGATTTCGGCTTCGGCGTGCAGGCCAACTACACCTACAACGACACCAACCTGGCTTCCATTGTTCTGGACGGTCAGGAAATCGGCTCCTCGCCACTGGTCGGCAGCGCCAAGAACCAGGCCAACGTGACGGTGTTCTACGAGAACGAGAAGTTCCTCGCGCGCGCCTCGTTCAACCGTCGCGGCCAGGTGGTCGGTGGGCTCAACAATGGCCTCACCGTCTACACCGAGCCGTATGACCAGCTGGATCTGAACGTGGCCTACAACCTGACCCCGGACTGGACCCTGACCGCCTCGGTGATCAATGCCACCAAGTCCGAGCAGCGCGTGCACCTGGGCAGCGACACCAAGGCACGCCTGATCTCCAATACCTACGCAGGCCGCCAGCTGTACTTCGGCGCTACCTGGAAGTTCTAAGGCAACACCGGGTTGCCCGGGCCTGCTCCGGTGCAACCCCACGCCCCGCCCTGGCGGGGACGTTCCTCCACGGCAGCCACGCTGGTACAGGTGGCTGCCGTTTTCATTGGTGCTTTGTCTTCGGTTCAGCCCAGCGCTTGACCCTGCCAATGTTGGAAGGTGCACACTGGCGCCACCCCAAGAGCACCGAAGGAGCTACAGATGGAATTCCACGTGGAAGGCATGACCTGCGGCGGCTGCGCACGCAGCGTGACCAAGGCGATCGAGCTGGTCGATCCGCAGGCCAGCGTGCAGGCAGATCCGGCCAGCCGTCGCGTGCAGGTGCAGACCTCGGCCAGCGAAGCGCAGATCGTGGCGGCACTGACCGATGCCGGCTTCCCGCCGCGCACGTCCTGATTCCCTGCCCTGCGCCTGCAACGAAAAACCCGCCCGGTGCAGCTGCACCGGGCGGGTTTCTTCATGCATGCAACGCCAGGTCAGTGCTTGTGCGTGCGGCGCCGTACTGCACCGGTCTTCGCGGTCTCCGGCGGTGCCAGGGTCTCTTCGTCTTCGCCCAGCCGCTGCAGGATCGGGCATTCCGGGCGCTCATCGCCCGCACAGCAGCTGATCAACGACTTCAGCGTGTCGGCCATCTGCCGCATGCTTTCGATACGCTGCTCCAGGTCGGCGATGTGCTGTTCGGCAAGATGCTTGACGTCGGCACTGTGCCGCGAGGTGTCGTTCCACAGGCCGAGCAGATCGGTGATCTCGGCCACCTGGAAGCCAAGATCGCGCGCCCGCCGAATGAAGCGCAGGCGGTGGATGTCCGCCTGCGAATATGCCCGGTAGCCGGACTCGGTGCGATCGGCCGCAGGAATCAGGCCGATCTGTTCGTAGTAGCGGATCATCTTCGCCGAAACGCTGGACGCCTTGGCGGCTTCACCGATGTTCATGCGGTTCTCCTTCAGTGGCTCGCAGCGGGGGCATCCGCCATCGGCGGCTGGAAGCGGCGCAAGCGCAGTGCGTTGCCCAGCACGAACACGCTGGACAGCGCCATCGCACCGGCGGCGAACACCGGCGACAGCAGCACACCCCATACCGGGTACAGCACGCCGGCCGCTACCGGAATCAATGCGGTGTTGTAGGCGAAGGCCCAGAACAGGTTCTGCCGGATGTTGCCCAGCGTCGCCTTCGACAGCGCGATGGCATTCGGCACACCCTGCAGGTTGCCCGACATCAGCACCACATCGGCCGACTCCACCGCGATATCGGTGCCGGTGCCGATGGCCAGGCCGACATCGGCCTCGGCCAGCGCCGGCGCATCGTTGATGCCGTCACCAACGAAGGCGACATGGCCGTGCGTGGCCTTCAAGCGACGCACCGCTTCGACCTTGCCTTCCGGCAGCACCTCGGCAACGACTTCATCGATACCCAGCTGGCGTGCGATCGCCTGCGCGGTGCCGGCATTGTCGCCGGTGATCATCGCCACCTTCAGGCCCAGCTGGTGCAGTGCCGCGATCGCGGCCGGCGTGCTCGGCTTGATCGGATCGGATACTGCGATGATCGCTGCCAGGCGTCCATCGATGGCCGCGTACAACGGCGACTTGCCCTGCGCGCCGAGTTCGGCCGCCAGCGCCGCAAATGCAGTGATGTCCACGCCCAGGTCGCGCATGAAGCGATCAGCACCGACCTCCACCCGTGCGCCCTCCACGCTGGCGCGTACACCCATACCGGTGACCGATTCGAAGTCGACCATGGCCGGCAATGCGATGCCCTGCTCGGTGGCTGCATCGACAATGGCGCGGGCGATCGGATGCTCCGAACGTGATTCCACGGTGGCGACGGCGGCCAGCACTGTGGCGCGATCAAAGCCGTCGGCGATCTCCAGGTCGGTCAGGCGCGGGCGGCCTTCGGTCAGCGTGCCGGTCTTGTCCACCGCCACCACCTGCGCGTCCTTCAGCAACTGCAGTGCTTCACCCTTGCGGAACAGCACGCCCATCTCGGCGCCACGACCGGTTCCGACCATGATCGACGTCGGCGTGGCCAGGCCCATTGCACACGGGCAGGCGATGATCAGTACCGCCACCGCATTGACCAGCGCGAAGCTCAGCGCCGGCGATGGGCCGAAGATCAACCAGACCGCGAAGGTCGCCAGTGCGGCCAGCATCACCGCCGGCACGAACCACAGGGTGACCTTGTCGACCACCGCCTGGATCGGCAGCTTCGAGCCCTGTGCCTGTTCGACCATGCGGATGATCTGCGCCAGCATGGTCTGCGCGCCCACCGCCGTGGCACGCACGGTCAATGCACCTTTCTGGTTGACCGTGCCGCCGACCACGCTGCTGCCCGGCTGCTTCTCGACCGGAATCGGTTCGCCACTGATCATCGACTCGTCGATGTAGCTGCGCCCCTCGATCACCTCGCCATCGACCGGCACGCGCTCGCCCGGGCGCACTTCCACCACATCGCCGCTCAGAACCTCGTTGACCGGGATCTCGATCGTGCGGCCGTCACGGATCACATGCGCGACCTTGGCCTGCAGGTTGACCAGCCGCTTGATCGCCTCCGAGGTACGGCCCTTCGCGCGCGCCTCAAGGAAGCGGCCGAGCAGGATCAGCGCGACGATCACCGCCGCTGCTTCGTAGTAGACGTTCACCGTGCCCGGCGGCAGCAACCGCGGTGCAAAGGTCGCCACCACCGAGTAACCGAACGCTGCGGCGGTACCCACCGCCACCAGCGAGTTCATGTCCGGCGCCAGCCGCAGCAGTGCCGGGAAACCCTTCTGGTAGAAACGGCGGCCGGGAATGGCCAGCACCAGCAGGGTCAGTACGAACTGCAGGTACCAGCTGGCCTGCATGCCGAGGGTGGCCATCACCCATTCGTGCATGCCGGGAATCAGGTGCGAACCCATTTCCAGCACGAACACCGGAAGTGCAAGTGCGGTGGCCACGATCAGGTCGCGTTTCAGTTCGGCGCGCTCGGCATCCTTCTTTTCCGCCGCTTCGTCATCGGATTGAACGCCTGCTTCGATGGCACGGGCGGCATAACCGACCTTGTCGATGGCCGCTACCAGCGCATCCACAGCGGCCACGCCGCGTACCGTGGCGCGTTCGGTGGCCAGGTTGACATTGGCCTGGCTGACGCCCGGTACCGCCAGCAGCGCGCGCTCGACGCGACCGACGCAGGAGGCACAGGTCATGCCCTCCACTGCCAGCTCGATGGTGCCGGCCGGCACGTCATAGCCCACCCGCTCCACCGCCTGGATCAGCGCGGCGCGATCGACCGGACCGGACGGGCGGATATCCGCGCGCTCGGTGGCCAGATTGACCGAAACACTGCCGACGCCCTCGACCTTGGACAGCGCCGCTTCGACACGGCCGACGCAGCTGGCGCAGGTCATGCCCTCGATGGGCAGGCTGATGGTGGACGGGCTTGCGGGGACTGCAGTGGCGCGGGGCGTGCTCATGATCGGATTCCCGGGGTTCCTTCTGGATGCGGACAGGCTAAACCTTTCCATCGTGGGAAGGTCAAATCCAGCCACCCCGTCCAGCCGGTAGCGCCGGGCCATGCCCGGCGTACCGCCCGCAATCCACCTCAGAAGGTGAACACGTACTCCAACGCGAACTCGCGGCCAACCGCGCCGAGCAGGCGGGTCGGAGCGAAATCGTAGTCCAGCTTGTACGGGTCCTTGTGGTTCCAGCTGGCCGAGTTGAACGCGTTGTTGACGTAGACATTGACCTTGGCGTGCTCGGTCACCTGGTAGCCCACGTTGAAGTTCCAGGTGATGAACGGCCCGACCCGCCCGTAGTAGCGCGCCGTCTGCTGGCCGGCATTGGGATTCGGATTCGGCGAGCCGTCCGGACGCGTGGCCGGCTCCAGGCAGTTGAGCGACGGGCTGTCGCTGGGCACGTAACCATCGGCGAACGGCAGGCAGCCGCCAGGATTGTTCAGGCGATCGGTGCCCCAGTGGTAGCGCACGCCCGGCACCGAACCGATGCGATCGGCATAGACGTTGGCATTCCAGTTGCCACGCTGCCAGGCAAGGCTCGCGCGCAGCTTGCTGCGCAGGTCGCGGTCACGACGCTCCGGGTTCGGATCGTTGGCGTAGCGCTGCTCCTTGGTCGAGATCTGGTTGGTGTAGTTCAGGCCGAGCTGGAAGCTGCCCCACTGCGCGGTTTCCAGGCGATAGCGCGCGGTCAGGTCGATGCCGCGCACTTCGCGGCTGGCCAGGTTGAACGGGCCGCGCTCGATCGATACCAGGCGGCCGTTGCTGTCACGGTTCACGCGGGCCAGGATGCCGGCGCAATACTCGCCACCGGCCGGATTGGCCCACGGCGTACCGTCCATGTTCTTGCCGGTCAGGCAGCCCGCTTCGCTGGCCAGCACCTCGTCGGCGCCAACGTCGACGATCATGTCTTCCAGCTTGATTGCCCAGTAGTCGGCACTGACCGACAGATTGGGCATCACGTCCCAGACGAAACCGACCGTCCACGAATCACCGGTCTCCGAGCGCAGCAGCGGCGTGCCACGCCGGTTCACGTCGAACGTGTACCAGACATCGGTATTGCCCACGCCACAGTTGTTGACCAGGTACGCGCCGCTCTGGATGCAACGCAGGCGGTCATAGGTCTGCACTTCGGAGCTGCTGGGCTGGCCCAGCAGGTAGTGCATGTCCGGCGCATGGAAGCTGGTGGCATAGGAGCCACGCACCAGCAGCGACTCCACCGGGCGCCATTCCAGGCCGACATTCCAGGTGGTCTCCTTCTGGCTGCCGATGTCCAGCGCTTCGCCGCTGTTGTCAGCCTTGTAGCTGCCATAGCGGTCATAGCGCGCGGCCGCAGTGGCGGTCACGCTTTCCAGCAGCGGGATCTTGAACTCGACGCCGGCCGAATAGCGGGTACGCTCGCCGCCACCGCGATCGACGTTCTGCAGGTCGAAGTCGATGCCGGCGCGCGGATCCGGACTGAGGTGATAGCCCTGCTGCGCGACTTCGGCCACCGCCGCGAACGAGATCGGGCCGGCCCAGCCCTGGAACAGCTCGCCGGTGATGTCCGCCGAAGCCTGATTGACCCATGAGGACGCACGGTTCTTCGCCACGGTGCCCATCTGCCAGTACTGATCCGGCGTCAGCGGGTTCCACCAGCGCGATTCGTTCAACGCATAGATCGCCTCGCCGTCGGCGGTAGTGCCCAGCTTCGGGCCGAGGAAGTAGTCGTACGACTTCTGCTTGTCGACCACGTTCTGCCGTTCTTCCACGCGGTAATAGGAACGCCCCACCGTGGCGCTCCAGTCGAAGCGATCGGCCAGGCGACCACGCAGGCCCGCACTCCAGTCCCAGGACAGTTCGCGGTTGGTGTTGCGCAGCGTATCCAGGCCGCCCACCTCGTTCGGGGTGAACTGGCGCACGCCGAGGATCGGACGGTTGCGGTTGGCATCCCAGTAGTAGCCGTTGTCATCGTCGATCAGCGACACGCCGGGCGGATTGGTGCCCCAGATCGCTTCGGAGCGGTACACCGCCAGGTTGGTCCAGGCCTGCAGGTCATTGCTGAAATCGAAGGTGGCATACAGGTTGCCGGACACGTTCTCGGCACCGCCGGTGAGCAGCCAGTTGGCGTAGTCGGCGCTCATGCCGCACAGGCGGCCGGTGTTGGTGATGGTGTTGGCGGCGTAGTTGTAGACCAGGCGATCGGCGGTGTAGTACTCGCCATCGAACTTCTCGCAGGTGCCGGTGGGCGGCGCCAGGCGCTGGCCGGTGGTGGGATCGATCAGCGCCAGGCCGGCGGTGGGACGGAAGCCGACCTTGCGTTGTTCCATGTTCCAGGACGGGTACGGCGCATCGTCGGCATCGTCCATCTGCGGACGGTCACGTCCGAACAGCGGATCGCGCTTGGTGTACTGCAGCGCGTAGGTCACGCTCCAGTTGTCGCCGGTCTTGCCGCCGGCCCAGGACAGGTCCCAGGTATCGCGACCGCCTTCGGTGGAGGTGCCGCCGCGCACGCGCACTTCGTCGCCGTCGTAGTTCGTCTTCAGGATGACGTTGACCACGCCGGCGATCGCATCCGAGCCATAGATGGCCGAGGCGCCACCGGTCAGCACTTCGATGCGCTCCACCGCGGCAGCGGGAATGTTGCCGTAGTTGGAGAAGTTGGTTTCGCCACCGTAGGGCAGCGGGTAGTCGGCCACGCGGCGGCCGTTGACCAGCAGCAGCGAGCGGTTCGGGCCCATCCCGCGCAGGTTCAGGCCGCTGGCATTGGGCGTATGCGAGCCCCACTGCGAGGCCGCCTCGACGGTGCCGGTGGCTTCAGTGAGTGTCTTCAGCGCGTCGTACACGCTGACGAAGCCTTCCTTCTGGATCTGTGCGGCAGTGATCACGTTGACCGGCGCCGGACCTTCGACGCTGGCGCGCTTGATGCGCGAACCGGTGACGGTGACCGCGTCGAGATCCTTGGTGGACGAGTTGGCGGCCTCCTGCGCGCTGGCCGCCAGGGGCAACAGGGCCAGGACCAAGGCCTGGGACAGCAGGTGACGACGCTTGCGGACGATCTGAGCCATGGGTGGTTGCTCTTCGAAAGTGTGGACGCACGGACGGGTGGTGGCGCGGCACTACGGCTGATCCGGGCACCTGGATCGGTTCAAGACCGATACGGCGCCCTCCCCTGTGGATCGATCCAAACTAAAGCACAGCTGAACCACGCCCGGCATGCGGCGACGCAGCAACACGTGGCGTAATGCCGTTATCGGCTGCAGGTATCCAAAACAATCAACGGGTTGCGAAACATCGCTGAGAAGACGGCGCACACGTCAATGACACGATCGCGACAATCGTGCGCGGAACTATTTTGTCCGTGGCGGGCCGGCGTACGGGGTCGGATCCCCTCACGGAAGGGCTCTGACCCGACTGCGTCCAGATGGGGTCAGAGCCCTTCTGCGAAGGGATCCGACCCGGGACTTGCGATCAGGCGTCCAGCGCCTGCCGCAGCGCGGCTACGGTGGCGGTTGCGGTCTGGCTCCAGTCCGGGTCCAGTCCGCGCAGCGCCGGGTTCTGGAACTGCATGGCCGAGCGGCGCAGGCCCTTGGCCGAGGCGTGCAGTTCGGTGCAGCCGGTCTGCCTTGCCACGGTAGCGATGTTGCCCGGTGCCAATCCGGCACCAGCCATCACCGTAATGCGGCCCGCTGCCTGGGTAACGAGGCCTGCCAGCACATCGGCACCGGCCTCGGCGCTGACCTGGCCACCCGAGGTCAGCACGCGCTGGCAACCCAGCCCGATCACCTGCTCGAGCGCCGCCGGCAGATCGCGGGCAGCGTCGAAGGCGCGATGGAAGGTCACCTGCAACGGCCCGGCAGCCTGCACCAGCTCGCGGCACAGCGCCACGTCGATCCCGCCCTGTACATCCAGCGCGCCGATCACCACGCCATCGCAGCCCAGCGCACGGCACTGCGCGATGTCACGCAGCATCAGTTCGGTTTCCAGTGCGTCGTAGTGGAAGTCGCCCGGGCGTGGCCGCACCAGCACGAACAGCGGAATCGACAGGCGTTCGCGGGCGATCGCGATGCTGGCGAACGACGGCGTGGTGCCGCCCTCGGCCAGGTTGTCGAACAGCTCGATGCGGTCGGCGCCGCCGGCCTGTGCCGCCAGCGCCGAAGCCAGCGAGTTGCTGGCGATCTCCAGGGTGAGCCGCGTGCTCACGCCTGGGTGCTCGTGTAGATCGATGGCGAATCACGCAGGTCATCCTGGCGCTGCGCATCGCAGACCGCGTAGACGAAGCCGCGATGCAACGCGTAGGCGCCCACCTCGCCCTGCTTGTTCATGGCCAGGAAGCACACCTGCAGTGTCTTGCTCGCTTCGGGGCGCTTGCGCACCACGCGGTCGATCGCTTCGCGGCAGGCCTGCGCCGGCGAGCGTCCCTGGCGCATCAGCTCGACCACCAGGAACGAGGCCGCGTTGCGGATCATCTCCTCACCCACGCCCGAGGCAGTGGCCGCGCCCACGTCGTTGTCGACATACAGGCCGGCACCGATGATCGGACTGTCGCCAACGCGACCGTGCAGTTTCCAGGCCATGCCGCTGGTGGTGCAGGCACCGGCCAGATGGCCCTTGGCATCCAGTGCCAGCATGCCGATGGTGTCGTGGTTGTCGCTGTTGCCGGGAATACCACGGCGCTCGGCGTTGATCTGCGGCCGGTACTTTTCGGTCTTCAGCCACTCGCGCCAGGCCGCTTCAGCCTGCGGCGTCAGCAGGTGCTTGCGCTCGAAACCCTGCTGCACTGCGAACTGCTGCGCGCCCTCGCCCACCAGCAGCACGTGCGGGCTGTTCTCCATGACTTTGCGCGCCACCGACACCGGATGCAGGATGTCGACCAGCGCAGCCACTGCACCGCAACGGCCATCGCCGTCCATGATGCTCGCGTCCAGGCTCAGCACGCCGTCGCGATCCGGGTTGCCACAATGGCCGACGGTGGGGTTGCACAGCTCGCTCTCGGCCCAGCGTGCACCCGCCTCCACCGCATCCAGCGCGCTGCCACCCTGTGCCAGCACCTTCCATGCGGCCTGGTTGGCCGGCACGCCGAAGTCCCAGGTGGAAACCACCCTGGCCCCCCCCTGCGTGCGCGCATGCACGCCCGGCAATGCCGCCATGCCTGCGGCCAGTGCACCGGCCTGCAGGAACTGCCTGCGATCCACCATCTTCCCCTCCCAGTCTGCAATGCATGGCCGGCCCGATGCCGGCCCTGCCGATCAGTCGTGCGTGGGTTGCCGCGCTGCGTGCCAGACCGCTGCACCGAGCACGCCCAGCTGGCCGTGCTCCACCCGCCATACCGGCACCTGGCGCAGCACCTCGGTCAGCACGCCCTTGTTGAGGAAGCGCTCACGGAAGCGGCCATCGGCCAGGAAATCCTGCACATGCGCGGAAATGCCCCCGGCCAGGTATACCGAGCGCGCGCCGACGGCGATCGCCGCGTCGCCGGCCAGGCTGCCCAGCCAGGCACAGAACACCTGCAACGTTTCCACAGCAAGCGCGTCCTCGCCACTGCGCGCGGCGCCGATCAGTGCCTCGGTGCTGGTCCACACCGGGGTGACGCCGCGCAGTTCGCACAGGCACGGATACAGGTTCATCAGGCCGCTGCCGGACAGCACTCGCTCGTTGTCCACGTGCGGCCAGCGCTGCAGCAGTTTGCCCAGCACCTGCAGTTCCAGCGCGTTGCCGGCGCCGAGCGCGGCATGGCCGATCTCGCTGGCCAGCACCGGGCGCTCGCCATCGGCGAAACGCAGCGCGGCACCCAGGCCGGTACCGGCACCCAGCACCAGCGCCGGGAAGGCCTGCGCCGGATCGGCGTCGCCATTCAGTGGAACCAGGGTTTCCGGCTGCAGGTACGGGATAGCCAGCGCCACCGCTTCGAAATCATTGATCAGCTGCAGTTCGCGCAGGCCGGACTGTTCGCGCGTGGTCGACAGCGAGACTGTCCACGGCAGGTTCGAGTTGATCAGCACATCGCCATCGAGCAGGCCGGCGATGGCGACCACCGCGGTCTGCACCGGCTGGCCAAGGCCTGCGGTGAAATCGGCCAGGATCGCGGCCAGGCTGGGATGCTCGGCGCAGGCATAGGTGCGATGGCTGCCCAGCAGCGGCGCGTGGCCGGGTTGGGTCTCAGCCAAGGCCAGGCGGGCGAAGGTGCCGCCGACATCGGCAACGACCAGATGGCGCGGAAGACCGCCGCGGGCGGAGTCGGAGGAAACCGGGGACGCTGCTGCGATGGTCACGCTGGCCTGCTTGGATCGATTGAATCGCCCCGATTCTCAGGCATCGGGGCGGCTTTGCCTAGCACGCCGATGGTTCAGGTTGGCCTACATGCCTTCCTGTTCGGCCACCTGCACACCATCCACCAGCACGCGCAGGCGCTGCGGGCGGAAGCCGGCAAACAGCAGTGGCCGGGTGCGCTCGACCAGCACTTCGTGGCCGGCGATGTGGCGCAGCCACGACTGTACCAGCGAGAACGAGAAGTGGGTGCCCGGATGCAGCGGGTGTTGCACCCAGACCTTCTCGGTAGCGCTCTGCAGCAGCATCGCGCCGGTGAACCAGTGGCGGCTGAGGGTCACCGGCGTAGTGCCGGCCATGAAGCGGATATCCATGCGGGGTCCTTTCGCGTTGGGCAGCGACGCCCTTGGATCAGGGCTGGGCAGTCTGCAGGCTGTAGCTGGTGGTGGCGGTGAACACTGCACCATCAGGCTGGGTGGATCGTACCTCGACCTTGTGGCTGCCCACGGCCAGATCGGTCGGCAACGCGCCGCGCCACAGGTGCGGCGATGCAGTGGCCTCCGGCGAACGGTCGTAGCCACGCAGGCTGCTGGCCAGATCATCGGCCACGTTCTCCACCATCAGGCGCGGATCGGGCTGGCTGACCTGCTTCATCGGCTGCCAGGCGCCGCCATCCACGCGGTACTCGACCACGCTCGCGTCCTCGCCCATGTAGACGTTGGCATAGATGCCCCAGGCCGGGTAGGCGCCCTGGCGCAGCACCTTGGGTGCATGCAGGCCGATCTGCTCGCTGGCCGGCTGGCCGGCCACGCGGTACTGCAGGCGATAGCTGCCGTTGCCGGCCACGTCGAGCAATGCATAGCCCTTCGGCGTGCCGTCGCTCATGGTGCTGTCCGGCACGCCGGCGGCATTCTTGACGCCCGACCAGAACGCACCACAGTTGGCACCGACGTTGTATTCGTGCAGCGGCTTGTCGCCGTTCCAGCCCTCGGCCTTGCCGTGGTAGACGTGCTGCTGGGTGTGGCTGTGGCCGCTGAGCACCAGCACGTTGCGGAAGTCCTTCAGCAGATCGAACAGGCGCTGGCGGTCGGCGTGACGGAAGGTCTCGCGCCCCGGCGCCGCGTCGAACAACGGGATGTGCATGCCCAGCACCAGCAGGCGGTCCTTGTGCAGGCCCTTCAGGTAACTGGCAAGGAAGGCGAACTGGTCCTCGCGCAGGCCGCCGATGTACTTCGGCTTGGCCTTGGGGTCGTAGACCACGTCGTCCAGGAACACGAAGCTGGCGCCACCCTCTTCCACCGCATAGGTGTCCGGGCCGTAGATGTTGCGCCAGCTGTCCAGCGAGTGTTCGTCGCTGGCCGCATCGAAGTCGAGATCGTGGTTGCCCGGCACGTGGAACCACGGCACACCGAGCTCGGTGGTGACCTTGTTGATCGCCGGGTACAGGGTCAGGTCGTCGTTGACGATGTCACCCAGGGTGGTGCCCATGCGCGCCCTGGTCTGGCCAACCAGCGGCGCCACGATCGACTGCTGGTAGTAGCCGATGTCCTTCAGGCTGGCGGTCTGCGAATCGGTGAACACCAGCATCTGGAAACCACGGCGGCTGTCATGGCGATCCGACTGCAGGGCGAAATCCCAGTTGCGGGTGACGTCGCTGGTCGCGGCGATGCCACCGTACTTCAGTGCCGGTGAACCGTTCGGGCGGTAGTGGCGCCAGAACGAAGGCAGGCCGTCGGTGGCCTTCGGGAAGGCGTACGCATCAGGCTTGATCACAAATACGGTCTGGCCGTCGCGCACCGGCAGGCTGTAGCTGCCGTCGGCGGCGGTCTTGACGATGGCCTCGCCGTTGGAGACCTGCACCCCGGCCAGGCCCGGATCGGTCGCACCGCGCCCGGGTTTGCCGTCGCGCTCCAGGTAGACCTTGCCGCTGACCACGGTATCCGCGGCCCAGGCCGGCGAGGTCAGCAACAGGCAGCACAGCCAGGCGGCAGGCAGTTTCATGGGCGGTCCGGGAAAGAAAGACCGCCTATTGTAGATTCCGTTGATGACATCGCGCACGCTGTGGCGCATTGCCGGTAGTGGCGGGGGGGGGGGGGGCCCCCCCCCCCCCCCCCACCACCCACAGGTGGGCGGCCCGCCGCCGCGCCAGCCCCCGCCCCGCCCCCCCCCCCCCCGCCGGCGCGCCCCCCCCCCCCCCCCCCACTACCGCTCTTCAACGATGACGCTTTTCCAGCACCGCCCGCGCATCATCCAGCGACAGCCCGCGCGCGCGCAGCAGCACCAGCAGGTGGTACAGCAGGTCCGAGGCCTCGCCCAGCAACGCCTCGTCATCCTGCGCCACGGCGGCCAATGCGGTCTCCACGCCCTCCTCGCCCACCTTCTGCGCGATGCGGCGGATGCCGCCCTCGAACAGGCTGGTGGTGTAGCTGCCCGGCGGGCGCTGTGCCTCACGCATCGCCACCAGCTGGCCCAGCCCGCCCAGGAAATCCTTCGGCGCCTGGTCGAAACAGCTCTCGGCACCGGTGTGGCAGGTCGGCCCGGCCGGGCGCGCCATCACCAGCAGCGTATCGGCATCGCAGTCGACGCTGATCGACTGCACCACCAGCACGTTGCCGGACTGCTCGCCCTTGGTCCACAACCGCTGCTTGCTGCGGCTGAAGAAGGTCATGTGACCGATGGCCAGCGTGGCCGCCAGCGAATCGGCACTGACATAGCCCAGCATCAGCACCTGCAGGGTGTCGGCATCCTGCACCACCGCCGGCAGCAGGCCGTCGCCCTTGCCCCAGTCCAGCGCCTGCAGCGCATCCAGCGACGGCCTCACTTCAATAGACATCCCGCACCTCGATCTGCTGTCCGCGCAGGTAGCGCTTCAATTCTGGAATGGCGATGGCGCCGCTGTGGAACACACTGGCCGCCAACGCGCCGTCGACGTCGGCCTGGTCGAAGGCCTCGGCAAAGTGCTCCATCGCACCGGCACCGCCGGAGGCGATCAGCGGTACCTGGCACAGTGCCCGCGCCTGCTGCAGCTGCGCGACATCGTAGCCACGGCGCACACCATCGCTGTCCATGCAGTTCAGCACGATCTCGCCTGCGCCACGCCGTTGTGCTTCGACAATCCAGTCCAGCGTGCGCAGCGCCACCGCTTGGGTCTTGCCCGGGTCGCCGCTGAAACGGCGGACCCGCCACTGGCCATCCGCCTCGCGAACCGAATCGACACCGACCACCACGCACTGCACGCCGAACTCGTTTGCCAACTCGGTGATCAGCTCCGGGCGGCCAAGCGCCGGCGAATTGATCGACACCTTGTCGGCACCGGCGAACAGCACGCGGCGCGCAGTTTCCACGCTGTCGATGCCACCGGCCACGCAGAACGGAATATCGATCAGGCGTGCGATGCGCTCGATCCAGGCGACGTCGACTGAACGCGCCTCGGGGCTGGCGCCGATGTCATAGAACACCAGCTCGTCCGCCCCCTGGTCGCGATAGCGCTGCGCCAACTCGGCGATGTCGCCCATGTCGACGTGGTCGCGGAAGCGCACGCCCTTGACCACGCGGCCATCGCGCACGTCCAGGCACGGAATGATGCGGCGGCTCAGCATGCCAGCGCCTCCGCCAGGTCCATGCGCTGCTCCAGCAGCGCCTTGCCGAGGATCGCGCCGCCGCAACCGGCGGCACGGGCCTCGGTCACATCGGCCACGTCACGGATGCCACCGGAGGCCTGCACGGCCACGCCCGGCAGCAGCGCCGACAGGTGCTGGTAGAGGCTGATGTTGGGCCCGGCCAGCATGCCGTCGCGGGCGATGTCGGTGCACAACAGGTGGCGCATGCCGGCACGCGCATAACGCTGGGCCAGGTCATCCAGGGTCACGCCGGCGTTCTCGGTCCAGCCGTGCACCGGCAGCTGCCATTGGCCCTGGGCATCCTGGCGGGCATCCAGCGCGATGGTGATGCGCTCGGCACCGAACTCTTGCAGCCAGCCGACCACTTCGTCGGGGCGGCGTACTGCCAGCGAACCCACCACCACGCGGCCGGCGCCGGCATCGAGGATGCGCGCCACGTCGTCGCGGCCGCGCACGCCACCGCCGGTCTGCACCTGCAGCGGCGTCTGCGCACGGATCGACGCCAGCAGCGGCGCAAGGGTGTAGCCACCGGCACGCGCAGCGTCCAGGTCGACCAGATGCATCCACTGCGCGCCCTGCGCGGCAAAGGCCTGCGTGCGCGGCAGCGGATCGTCGCCATAGGAGGTTTCCTGCGCGTAGTCGCCCTGGCGCAGCCGCACCACGCGGCCATCACGGATATCCAGCGCGGGGTAGACGATGAAACTCATGCAGCAGTGCCCTCGAGGAAATTGCGCAGCATCAACGAACCGGTATCGCCGGAGCGCTCGGGATGGAACTGCGCGCCGAAGTAGCGCCCCTGCTCCACCACCGCGGTGAACAGGCCGCCGTGATCGCAGGCGGCTACCGTGTGGGCGTTGAGCGGTGCCGCATAGCTGTGCACGAAATAGGCGCTGGCGCGCTCCGGCACGCCCTGCAGCAGCAGCGATTCGCGCAATGGCAGCAACCGGTTCCAGCCCATGTGCGGCACACGGATGCCACAGGCCGGTACCAGCTTGCGCACCACGCCCGGAATCAATCCCAGTGTCTCGACGCCGGCCTCCTCGGACCGCTCGAACAGCAGCTGCATGCCCAGGCAGATGCCCATCAGCGGCACCTCCAGTCGCTGCAGCGGTTCCACCAGGCCCTGCGCATGCAGGCGCTGCATGCCGGGACCAGCGGCGCCGACGCCGGGCAGGATCACCCGCTGCGCACCGACCAGACCGTCCGCATCGCGCACCAGCCGCACCGTCGCGCCCAGGCGCTCCAATGCGTAGCGCACCGAGCCCAGGTTGGCACCGCCGGCGTCGATCAGCGCAACGTCGCTCACAGCGCCCCCTTGGTGCTCGGCAGTGCCCTGCCCTGGCGGGCCAATGCCGGGCGCAGCGCGCGCGCCAGTGCCTTGAAGCAGGCCTCGACCTTGTGGTGGTCGTTGTCGCCGCGCACCTGCAGGTTGAGGTTCAGGCCGCTGGCGTCGCACAGCGAACGGAAGAAGTGCGGCACCAGCTCGGTCGGCATATCGCCCACGCGCTCACGCTTGAACTCGCCCTCGAACACGAAATAGGGGCGGCCGCTGAAATCCAGCGCAGCGCTGGCCAGGGTCTCGTCCATCGGCAGGGTGAAGCCGTAGCGGCCGATGCCACGCTTGTCGCCCAGCGCCTCGCGCAGGGCCTGACCCAGCGCCAGCCCGGTGTCCTCGATGGTGTGGTGCTCGTCGATGTGCAGGTCGCCCTCGGCCTGGATGTCCAGCGCGAACCCGCCGTGCTTGCCGATCTGTTCCAGCATGTGGTCGAAGAACGGCAGTCCGGTGGCGATGCGCGCATCACCGGCACGGTCCAGATCCAGTTCAACGCGGATCTTCGTCTCCTTGGTGTTGCGCTGGACCACCGCGATGCGTGGCGCGTCGGCCAGTGCGTGGGCGATGCCCGGCCAGTCCCACTCGCCACCGAACTGTTCAGTACGCAGCTGGAAGCCACGGATGTTGAGGTTGTCGGCGAACTGCAGGTCGGTGATGCGGTCACCAACCATGCCCGAGCGCGCCCAGTCGATGCTGCGGTCCTGCAGGTAAGCGGTCATCAGGCCGATGCCCGGCTTGCGGGTGGGCGCATTGTCCTGCGGCCAGCTGCAGTCGATCAGCACGTCACGGAAGGAGATGCCCTGGCTTTCGAAGATCTGCAGCATCAGGTCGTTGGGGCCATCGAAGCTGGCGCGCGGGTAGCTGTCGCTGCCGAGGCCATCCTGATTGGTGACGATCACGAACTGGTAGCCGGCATCGCGCAGCTTCAGCAGCGCCGGAATCACCTGCGGCACGAAGCGCAGCTTCTCGTAGGCGTCGATCTGGAAATCGGACGGCTCCTCGATGAGGGTGCCGTCGCGGTCGATGAACAGGATTGGTGTCATGCTGCGGCCCTCCGCGCCGACAGGGCCGCAAGCACGCGGTCATTCTCTTCGGGGCTGCCGATACTGATGCGCAGTGCATCACCCAGCTGCGGCGCGGCGCGCTGGTCGCGCACCACCACACCGGCATCCAGCAAGGTGTCGAACGCTGCCTGCGCATCAGCGAAGCGGACCAGCAGGTAGTTGCCGGCCGAGCGGTACACGCGACGAACGCCGGGCAGGCCTGGCAGCGCCGCGAACAGGCGTTCGCGCTCGGCAATGACCGTGGCTACGCGCTCGGCGGTGCGTGCCAGTGCGGCCGGCTGCAGCGCCTGCACGGCCAGCTCGGCGCACGGGGTCGGCACCGGGTACGGCGCCTGGCAGCGCCGCAGTACGGTAATCAGTTCCGGCGCGGCGATCAGGGTGCCGATGCGCGCGGCCGCAAGTGCGTGCGCCTTCGACAACGTGCGCAGCACTGCCAGATTGGCATGCGTGGCCAGCAACGTGGTCGCCGACGGGCGCTGCGCATACTCGACATAGGCCTCGTCCACCACCACCAGCGCCTGCCCACGCAAGGCAACCGCCACGCGCTTGACCTCGTCCAGGGTGATATCGCTGCCGGCCGGGTTTGACGGTGCGCACAGGAACACCAGCGTGGCATTGCGTGCCCTGGCGGTGTCGATCACAGCATCCAGATCGGCACGCAGGCCGTCTTCGGTATCCACCAGGGGCACTTCAATCAGTGCGGCGCCCTGCAGGCGCGCGCAGACCGCGTACATGCCAAACACCGGCGGCGTGACCAGCACACCATCGCGGCCCGGCACGCACAGGGCACGCACCAGCAGATCAATGGCTTCGTCGCTGCCACGGCCGATAAGCAGCTGCGGCGGCGTCACGCCGTACAGCGCCGCCAGGCCCTCACGCAACGCCAGCGGCTGCGGTTCCGGATAGCGCCGGCTGTTGCCCGCCGCATCAGCCGGATTGGCCCAGGCCGACTCGTTGGCGTTCAACCAGACCTCGCCCTGCACCGCCGCGCTGCGCGCCGAGCTGTAGCCGGCGAAGGCCTGCAGATCCGGGCGCACCAGCGCCAGCACTTCATCAATGGCGGCGCTCATGCGGCGGCCTCCATGCGCAGGGCCACTGCACGCTCGTGCGCATCCAGCCCTTCGGCGCTGGCGATGATGCGCGCACAGCCGCCGATTGCCGCCAGTCCAGCAGCGCTGGCGCTCTGCACGCTGATCAGGTTCTGGAAGCTGGCCACGCTGACACCGCTGTAGGCACGCGCGGCACCGGCGGTGGGCAGCACGTGATTGGTGCCGCTGCAGTAGTCGCCCAGCGCTTCGGGGGTGTAATCGCCCAGGAACACCGAGCCGGCCGCCTGCACCTTGTCCAGCCACGCGCGCGGATCGCGCAGGGCCAGGATCAGGTGCTCGGGCGCATAGCGGTTGCTGATCGCGAAGGCCTCGTCCAGCGAATCGACCTGGATCAGCCGCGACGCCGACAACGCCTGTCGCGCGATCTGCTGGCGCGGCAGCAGGGCCACCTGGCGCTCCACCTCTGCCTCGACCGCCGCCAGCATCGCGGGGGCGTCGGTCAGCAGCAGTACCTGCGAATCCGGACCGTGCTCGGCCTGCGACAGCAGGTCGGCGGCAACGAACGCCGGATTGGCGCCGGCATCGGCGATCACCAGTACTTCGGAGGGACCAGCCGGCATATCGATGGCGGCGGCGCCATCCTGTGCGACCTGCTGCTTGGCTTCGGTGACGAAGCTGTTGCCGGGCCCAAACAGCTTGTCACAAGCCGGAATGCTGGCCGTGCCATAGGCCATCGCGGCGATCGCCTGCGCACCACCCAGCTTGAACACGCGCTGCACGCCGGTCAGGCGCGCGGCTACCAGCACCGCCGGATCGGCGCTGCCATCGGCGCGCGGCGGCGTGCACAGCACCACCTGCGGGCAGCCGGCCAGCCGCGCCGGAACGCCCAGCATCAACGCGGTGGACGGCAACGGCGCGCTGCCCGCCGGCACATACAGGCCCACCCGGCCGATCGGACGCAACATGCGTTCGCAGACCACGCCCGGCGCGGTTTCAACTGCATAGCCTTTGCCCATGCCAGCGGCGTGGAAGCGCGCGATGCGTTCGGCGGCTTCGACCATCGCCTGTCGCAGTTCGGCGGGCACGGCGGCTTCGGCAGCGGCGAATTCGGCTTCGGAAACTTCAAACGAGGCCAGCTCGACACGGTCGAAACGTGCAGTAATCGCACGCAATGCGTCGTCGCCCTGCGCGCGCACCTGTGCAATCAGGGCCGCCACCGCGTCACGGGTCTGCTGCGCCACGGTCTGCACCGGGCGGGTCAATGCCGCGCTGCGCGCGGCCTCATCAAGTCGGGACCAGATCAGACGGTTCATGCCAGCGACCGCTCCACGCTCAGTACCATCAGACCCTGCGCACCCGCGCGCTCGAGTTCCTCCATGCGCTGCCAGCTCAGCGGGCCGGGGCACATGGTCTGCAGGCGCAGCGCACCGCCATCGGCCGGCAACCGCACCAACGGCTCGGCATCGGCCAGCAGCTGCGCCAGCGCGTCGACGCGGTCCTCGCTGGCACGGAACATCAACAGCTTGCGGTCCTGGCGCTGAACCACGCCGTCGAGGCGGCGCAGCAGCATCGCGCGCAGCGATGCACGTGCATCATCCGGCGCGCGCACCGCGCCGGCCAGCACCGCCTCGCTGTCGAGCAGGTTGTGCACCGGGGTCAGCTGATTGGCGCGCAGGGTGGCGCCGCTGGAGACCAGATCGCAGATCAGGTCGGCGGTGCCCAGGCGCGGGGCGATTTCCACCGAACCGGACAGCTCGACCACCTGTGCGTCCACGCCCTGATCGGCCAGCCACTGCTTGAGGATGGCCGGATAGCTGGTGGCGATGCGGGTGCCGGCCAGCTGCGCCGGACCCTGCCACTGCCATTCCTCGGGCACCGCCAGCATCAGCCGGCACTGGCCGAAGCCCAGCCCGCGCAATGCCTGGTAGGCATCCGGCAGACCGATCTGGCGCCGCGCGGCGGCCTGTTCGTCCAGCTCGTTGCGGCCGACGATGCCGAGGTCGCAGACGCCGTCGGCAATCAGGCCCGGGATGTCATCGTCGCGCACCAGCAGCAGGTCGACCGGCAGCGACTCGCCGTAGCAGAACAGCTTGTCGCGGCTCTCGCGCCAGCTCAGGCCGCAGGCGCTGAGCAGGTTGCGCGCGGGTTCGGCCAGCCGGCCACTCTTCTGGATGGCGATACGCAACCGGTCTCGTGCCGGCGCTGCCTGGGTTGCACTCATGGGGGAGGTCTCGAAGTTCGGAACGGGGCGCGGATCAGCGCGAAGCAAGGCGGTCGATGGCGGCGGCATAGCCTCGATGGCCATGCTCGAGCGTGCGTGCCACCCGTCCGGTGGTGGTCACGCTGACGCCGGTGCGCTCGTGGATCTCGCGGTACGGCACGCCCTGCTGCAGCAGCGGCACCACTTTCCAGCGGTCGGCCATGGCTTCCAGCTCGGCCGGGGTGCACAGATCACGCAGGAAGGCTTCGACCTGTTCCGGCTCGCGCAGGGCGGCAAAGGCTTGGGCCAGGGCTTCCAGGTCGGCCTTCGGGTCTTTGGCGGCAATCTCGGGGCGGGCTTTCACGGGGTCGTTTCCATGCATCAATGTAATAGCGCGTTAGTACATTAACGCATTCTTGCGCAGTGCGTCAAATCGAGGATTGAGGGGGCCGCAGGGCTGCTGCCCTGCACCCGCAGAGGCAAGAGCCAGAGCAACAGCAAAAGCTGGTTTCCCGAGGGTTGGCGGGATGGATCCGGTTGAGGGGGGCGCTGCAAGTACCCCTACGGGGCCCGGCCCAGCCGCTGGCGGCTGTGCGTTCGGGCGCTTGCGAAGCAATGCTTCACGAGCAAAGCGCCCTCACCCATGTAAGCCCGGTCGCGCCATCCATGGCGCTCACGCCCCCTCAACCGGACCCACCCCACCTTCGACGTTTGGCCGCGATCTGCTGGATCTCGCTGGGAAACTGATCGGAACCGGCTTTTGTAGAGTCGAGCCGTGCTCGACTGCTGTTTTCCACAAACGCAAAACGCCCACCGAAGGGCGGGCGTTCTACTTTTAAATCAACCACCTGGCCCGACTCAGGGCATACAGCGCACCTCCGCCTGCAGCGCGCCGCGCCGCAGGCATTCGCCGAACAGGCTGCCCTGCCGGCTCAGCCGGGACTGAACGTTTTCCAACGCCCCCACACCTGCCGTGCACTTCTGCGAGGCCAAAGCCTGCAGGTCACTCTCCAGCTGCGCTCTGTCGATCACATGGCAACGATCAACCTGCAGCCGGTACTGGTCCAGACCGATCCGCGTGCTGTGCAGCGCCGGGTCGCTCTGGCAGCCCGCCAACAGAAGCACGCTCAGCACTCCTGCGGCGGCAGGCTTCACACCATCGCCTTCGACTGCTCCAGCTCCACCAGCAGGGTGCTGGCCAGCTCGTCGCGGGAGACTTCGAACTGCTGCTCGCGCAGCAGGTCCTTCACTGCCACCACGCCGCGCGCCAGTTCATCCTCACCCGCCAGCACCACGAAGCGGATGCCTGCCTTGGCCGCGTACTGGAACTGCTTGCCGATCTTCTTCGGCTCCATCTGCACTTCGGTGTTGATGCCACCGGCACGCAGGCGGCGGGCAATGTCCAGCGACTGCGGCATGCCCTGCTCGTCCATCAGCGCCACCAGCGCCTGTACGCTGCTGGCTTCGATGCCGTCGATCAGGCCGGCCTCGCGCAGCTGCCAGAACAGACGCGACAGGCCAATGGAGATACCCACACCCGGCAGCTTGGACTTGCTGTAGTGGCTGGCCAGGTCTTCGTAACGGCCGCCCGAGCAGATCGAACCGATCTGCGGGTGGTCGGTCAGCGTGGTCTCGTAGACGGTACCGGTGTAGTAATCCAGGCCGCGCGCAATGGAGAAGTTCAGGCAATACGCGGTTTCCGGCACGCCCAGCGCCTGCACCAGCTGCAGCACTTCGCGCAGTTCGGCGACGCCGGTACGCAGGATCTCCGAAGAACCGGCGTCGGCTTCCAGCGTGGCCAGCTGCGCCAGCGCATCGGCATGGCCCTGCGAACGCACGGCGACGAACGCCAGGATCTTCTCGACCTGTTCTGCCGGGATGTTGAAGCCCTCGCCCACCAGCGTCTCGCGCACATAATCGGCGCCGCGCTTGTCCAGCTTGTCCACTTCGCGCAGCACCGCCAGCTGGCGCTCACCCTCGGCCACACCCAGGCTTTCAAAGAAGCCGCGCATCAGCTTGCGGTTGTTCAGCTGGATGCTGAAGTCACCGATGCGCAGTTCCGAGAACACCGCGTGGATGACCGCCAGCACTTCGGCGTCGTAACGCACGCTCAGGCTGTCCTTGCCGATCACATCGATGTCGCACTGGTAGAACTCGCGGAAACGGCCGCGCTGGGCGCGCTCGCCGCGGTAGACGCGCTGCATCTGGTAGCGGCGGAACGGGAAGGTCAGTTCGTGTTCGTGCTCGGCCACGTAGCGCGCCAGCGGTACGGTCAGGTCGAAGCGCAGCGCCATTTCCGGCAGCGAGCGATCGCCCGACTCGGCCGCGTTCGCCAGCGCCCCGGTGGACTGCACGAAGTACACCTGGCGCTCGGTCTCGCCACCGGACTTGGTCAGCAGCACGTCGGACAGCTCGAACACCGGCGTCTCCACCGGCAGGAACCCGAAGCGCTCGTAGTTGCGGCGGATGACGTCCAGCATGCGCTGGAACGCAATCTGCTCGCGCGGCAGCAGTTCAAGGGTGCCGGGCGGGGTACGGGGCTTGATCACGGGCGGAACTCCTGCTGGAACGGGACGTGGGAGGGGGCGACATTCTAGCGCCCCCGCCACGGGCAGGGTCGAACGGCCGCTTGAAGTATCATAAGGCCCTCCCCGCCCGCGATACGCCCCCCGCAACATGTCACGGCCTTCCGGCGCTCCGCCCGCCACCAACGATCCCGCCTCGCCGTCCTGCACCACGCTGGACTGCCTGCACTGCTCGGTTCGCCACCTTGCGGTGTGCTCGGCGCTGTCGCCCGATGAAGTGCAGGCGCTGGAGCAGGTCACCGTCTCGCAGCAGGTCAGCATGGGCAGCACACTGGCCCGCACCGGTGAAGAGCGCGACCATGTCTATACATTGACCGGCGGCGCACTTCGCCTAGTGCGCACCCTGGCCGACGGCCGCCGTCAGATCAACGGCTTCGTGCTGCCCGGCGACTACCTGGGCCTGAGCGGCAGCGACCACCATCGCTACGACATCGAGGCCATCGCCGACAGCCGCGTCTGCCGCGTCGCGCTGCCACAGATGAAGGCACTGCGCAGCCGTTTCCCGCACCTGGAGCGCAAGCTGCTGCAGCGTGCCTGCCAGGAACTGGATGCCGCGCAGGACGCCGCGCTGGCACTGGCGCGCCTGCAGCCGGCCGAGAAGCTGGCCGATTTCCTGCTGCGCCTGGCCGCGCGCGAGGCCAAGCTGGGCGGCGACGGCCTGCGCGTATCGCTGCCGATGGGCCGCGGCGATATCGCCGACCATCTGGGCCTGACCATGGAAACGGTCAGCCGTACCTTCACCAAGCTGCGCCAGCAGGGGTTGATCGCCCTGCCCCACCTGAACGTGGTGGAGATCCTCGACGAGGATGGGCTGCGTACGCTGGCCGGTGAAGGGTTGATCTGACCGCATCGCGGTCCGTGGGGTTGGGGGGGGGCGGGGGGGGGCGGGGGCTCCACCCCCCACCCGGGGGGCGGGGCCCGGGGCCCGCCCCCCCCCCCGTCCTCCTCCCCCCCCCCCCCGCTGGGGCCCCTCCCGCGGCCCGGCAACCGCGTCCCTCTCCGCTCAGCGCAGCAGTACCTCACGCAATGCCGCGTAATCGGCCGCCAACGGTTCGGCGTGCGCCGGCCGCTGCAGCAACGCATCCAGTGCAGGCGGCACCGCCACCGTTTCGCCGATCAGCGGCTCGACCACGGCCTCGAACTTGGCCGGATGCGCCGTGGCCACCACCGCCCAGTCGCCCTTGGCACCGCGAGCACGCAGGTCCTGCAGCACCTTCACCGCCGTCGCCGTGTGCGGGCAGAACAGCTCGCCGCGGCTGGCATGCGCTGCCGCAATCGTCGCGCGGATGGTCACGTCATCCACCGCGAACGCGCGGAACGCAGCACGCAGTTCCGCGTCGTCGCCGTGGTAGAGCCAGCGCAGTCGCTCGAAGTTGCTCGGCGCCCCCACATCCATTGCATTGGCCACCGTCGCCACACTGGCCTGCGGCTGGTAGTCGCCGCCATTGAAGTACGCCGGCAGCACCGCATTGGCATTGGTGGCCAGCACGATCTGACCGATCGGCACGCCCAGCCCGCGCGCCAGCACGGCCGCCATCGCATTGCCCAGGTTGCCGGTCGGCACCACCAGATTGAGCCGGCGACGATGCGCCGCGTAGTGGCTCAACGCCGCATGCGCGTAATAGCTCATCTGCGGCAGCAGTCGGCCCAGGCTGATGCTGTTGGCCGAGCTCAACGGCACCTGCGCCTGCAGTTCGCGGTCAGCCAGTGCCTGCTTGACCATCGCCTGGCAATCGTCGAACGCACCCGCCACACGCAGGGCCTGGATGTTGTCGCCGAAACAGCCGAGCTGATGCGCCTGGCGCGGAGATACGCGGCCATCCGGATACAGCACCACCACGCGCACGCCGGGCTGGCGATGGAACGCCGCCGCAACGGCGGCACCGGTATCGCCGGAGGTGGCGACGACGATCGTCAGATCGCGGTCCTTGCCGGCCTGCAGCCGCGACAGCGTACCGGCCAGGAAGCGCGCGCCGATGTCCTTGAACGCCGCCGTCGGCCCATGGAACAGCTCCAGCACATGGTCACCGTCGCCCAGCGGGCGCAGCGGTACCGGAAAGTCGAACGCCTCGCGGCAGATCGATGGCAGTGCAGACTCCAGCGCGTCGCCAGCAAAGAACGGCATCAGCAGATCGGCGGCGGTATCGGCCAGGGTCGCCCCGGCCTGTAGCTCGCGTGGCGCCGGCAGCATCTGCGGAACGTACAGCCCACCATCAGGCGCCAATCCGGCGGCGATCGCCGCGCTGAGGCCAACGGCCGGAGACTGGCCGCGGGTCGAAACAAATTGCATGGGTTCGGTATCCAGTAAAGGGGAAGGATTCAGCACAAGCGGGCTCCCGGTGCATCCAGCGGCGACACCCAGGCGTCACTGTCGAAACCTGCGGCTGCAAATGCGGCCTGCACCGGTGTGGCGGCGGCACGCGCCTGGTCGGCATCCTCGAACCAGGCGAACACGCTGGGACCGGCACCGGAGATGCCTGCGCCCATTGCATTGGCCGACAGCGCCGCATCACGTGCGGCTTCGAAGCCGGCAATCAATCCGGCCCGGCGCGGCTCCACCAGCACGTCGCGCAGTCCCGCGCGCACCAGTGCGGCATCGCTGCGATGGCAACCACTGAGCACCAGTGCGAGGTTCGCGCTCTGCGCCACAAACTCGCCCAGCGCATAGCTGCCCTGCAGCGCCTGGCGTGCGCGGCGCGTTTCCAGCACCGCATGCGGATGCACCAGCAGGCTGTGCCAGGTAGCCGGCACCGGAATCGGCAGCAGCCGGTCGGCCGTGCACAGCGCAAGACCACCCAGCAGCAGCGGCCCCACGTTGTCACCGTGGCGGCCACCACTGGCCACCGCCTCGCCATCCAGCGCAAACGGATACAACGCCTCGCGCGACAGCGGCACATCCAGCAGCGCGTTGGCGGCGACCAGCGCCGCAACACTCGACGCTGCCGAACCGCCCATGCCGGAACCGAACGGAATGCCCTTGTCGATCTCCACCGCGAAACCGAAGTCCAGGCCCAGCCCTGCGCGCAGCGACATCAACGCTGCACCCGCAGTGTTTCCAGCCGCATCCAGCGGCAACTCAATGGCACTGCCGCGGATCGCCTCGATGCGCACCAGCGGCTCATCGATGCGGCGCACGCTCACGGTATCGCCAATGCCGGCAATGGCATGGCCGAGAATATCGAAGCCCACCGCCACGTTAGCCACCGAGGCAGGCGCGAACGCACGTGCGATCACAGGCGCGCTCCTTCACCGGCCGCGACCCGCAGCAGGTCGGCAAACACACCCGCCGCGGTGACTTCCGGGCCGGCGCCCGGCCCCTGCACCACCAGCGGGTTGTCGCAGTAACGGCGGGTACGGAACTGGACCACGTTGTCGGTCAGCCGCAGGTTGGCGAAGGCATGATCGGCCGGCAGTTCCTGCAGGCCGACCGAGGCGCCGTCGGCACCCAGCCGTGCCACATAGCGCAGCACCGCCCCCCGCGCCCGCGCATCCTGCAGGCGCTGCAGCAGGCTGGCGTCGGACTCGCCCAGCCGCGCCATGAAGTCATCCACGCTGCCCTCGCGCAGCAGCGCCGGCACAAGGCTTTCCACCTGTACCTGTTCCAGGCTGAGCGCGTGGCCGGCTTCACGGGCGAGGATCACCAGCTTGCGCGCCACATCCACACCCGAAAGATCATCGCGCGGGTCCGGCTCGGTGTAGCCCATCGACCGCGCCTGCGCGACCAGCTGCGAGAACGGCTGGATGCCATCGAAGCGGTTGAACAGCCAGGCCAGCGTGCCGGAGAAGATGCCTTCAATCGCCAGCACCTCGTCACCGGTATCGACCAGATCACGCAGCGTGGTGATCACCGGCAGGCCTGCGCCGACCGTGGCCTCGTAGCGGAAACGCGCCCCACTGGCCGCCGCTGCAGCACGGATGCGCTGGTAACGTGGCAGCGGCCCGGCGCCGGCCTGTTTGTTGGGGGTGACCACGTGGATGCCGGCCGCCAGCCAGCCCTCATAACGCTCGGCCACCTCAGCACTGCCACTGCAGTCGATCACAACCGCATGCGGCAGGTGGGCGGCCAGCAGGTGCTCGGTGAAACGATCCAGATCGCTGGACTCACCTGCTTCCTGCAAGGCCTCCCGCCAGTCGGCGTGCAGGCCATCCACTTCCAGACGCATGCGCGAACGCGAAGCCAGCGCGCGCAGGCGCAGATCCACATTGGCCTTGGCCAGCAGCTGCGGGCGTGCGGCCAGCAGCTGGTCCAGCAGTGCGGCACCGACGTTGCCCGGCCCGATCACACCGACCGCAAAGGTCTGCGGCGACAGCCAGAAGCCGGCATGTGCAGCGCGCAAGGCGCGGGTGGCATCGGCACTGTCCACCGCCACCGAAATGTTGCGTTCGGACGAGCCCTGCGCGATCGCCAGGATGTTCACCTGCGCACGGCCCAGCGCCTCGAACAGACGTGCGGCCACACCGGGCTGGCCGGCCATGCCGTCACCGACCGCGGCCAGCACGCTGACGCCTTCGCTGACCTGCACGCGCTGCACCTGGCCCACCGACAGCTCATGCGCGAACGCGTGCAGCAGTGCCTCGCGGCCACGGCCGGCTTCAGCAGCACGCACCACACAGCAGATCGAATGTTCCGACGACCCCTGCGAGATCATCACCACCGACACCTGCGCCTGGCGCAGGGCGGCGAATACGCGCTCTGCAGTGCCCGGCACGCCGATCAGACCGGTGCCTTCCAGGTTCAGCAGGGCCAAGCCGGGGCTCAGGGTCAGGCCCTTCACCGGCCCACGCGGCGAGCGCTCGGCACTGATGCGCGTCCCCGGATGCGCCGGCTGGAAGGTATTGCGGATGAAGATCGGCAGGCCGAGGCGGATCGCCGGCGACATCGTCTGCGGGTGCACCACCTTGGCGCCGAAATAAGCCAGCTCGCAGGCCTCGTCGTAGCTCAGCGACTCCAACTGCACCGCCTCGGGCACCAGCCGCGGGTCGGCCGACAGCACGCCGTCGACATCGGTCCAGATGTGCAGTTCATCGGCGTTGAACAGCGCGGCGAAGATCGCGCCGGAGTAATCGCTGCCGTTGCGGCCGAGCGTGGTGATGCGGTCATGACGGTCACGGGCGACGAAGCCGGTGGCGACCAGGCGTGGCTGCGGATGCTGCAGGCGCCACTTGGCGAGGCGGTCGGCACTGGCTTCCCAGTCGACATCCACGCCCAGTTCGCCATGCCCCACCACCAGTACGTCGCGCGCATCCAGCACTGCACAGTCTGCGCCCAGCGCCTGCAGGTGCGTGCCGAGCAGCTGCGCGGAAAACACTTCGCCCAGGCCCTGCACGCGGTCGAGTACTTCGCGTGGCAGCTCGCCGATCACCGCCAACGCCGCCAGCACGTCGGCCAGTTGATCGAAGCGGGCGTCGATCCATTCAACGGTCTCGCCCACCTGCTCGCCCAGCAGGGCCACGGCGGCACCACGGTGGCGCGCGCGCAGCGCATGCCAGGCCTCGCGCCAGCCTTCGTCTCCCTTGGCTGCCAGCTGGGCCAGATCGATCAGTGCGTCGGTGACGCCCTTCATCGCCGAGACGACAGTGACCTGCAGCGATTCGGGGCGGGCCAGCAGCAGGCCGGCAACATGGCGGTAGCGTTCGGCATCGGCCACCGAGGTGCCGCCGAACTTGTGCACGACGATGGACGGTGCAGCCAGATCGGCCGGGGCAACGGGATGAGCGGGGGCGTGGGAAGACATGCAGACCTCGGTAGGAGGCCCCGTCGCATGCAGGTGTCGAGTTTCCCCGCCACCTGTATGGTGCGGGGCCGTGGTTTTCGGGAGTTACACGAAGACGACGGGCCGCACCAGGGCAGTGGTGACGGTGGTGGTGGTAATGGTGGTGGTGGCGACCGGCGCAGTCGAACGGCCCGCAGTAGCGGAGGCGATCAGGCTGGCGTGGGCGGCATCAAGAACCATGACGCACAGAAAACACCGTGCGCCGGGCCGCTGTCAAGTGCTGCGGTGCAAAAAGTCGTTGCCGCGATCATCGGCCAACGTGCCGGCATTTGGTTGCATCTGAGACAAAGCGGCCATCAGTATGCTTGACGGCCGCATTCAGCCGGCATGTTCGGCGATCGCGCGGGGCGTGCGATGCGCATGCGCGCACAGCATCACGCCGGCCACCAGGAACACGATCGCCAGCGCTTCGAGCAGGGAGGGCCAGCGCTGCTGCCAGGCGAATGCGTAGAGCAACGCGAACAGGGTCTCGAACACGATCATCTGGCCGGTCAGGGTCAGCGGCAGCAGGCGGCTGGCACGGTTCCAGAACGCATTGCCAAGGATCGAGGCGACCACCGCCACACCCGCGCTGATCGCCCAGAAACCACTCCACTGCGCCGCCGTGTGCCCGCCGGTGTGGCCGATGAAGGCCATCGGCACCAGCAGTAGAGCCAGGCCGCCGGTGGTGACGCCAGTCAGCAGCGACCAGTCGTGGCTGGACAGATCCGGTCGACGCGCCAGCCAGCGGCTGTTGCCGATCGAGTACAACGCCCACGAGAACAGCGCGCCGAACGCGCACAGCAGGCCGATCAGGCGCTGCCGCCACGGTGTCGCGAGGTGCTCAGACATCAGTGCTTCCCAGCCAACCAGTGCCACGCCCAGCACGCACAGGCCCAGTGCCGGCAGCAGCTGCTTCAGCGGCACCGCGCCCTGCTCGCGCACACCGACCAGGGTTACTACCACCGGAATCAGGCCGACGATCAAGGACGCCGCCGCACCGCCGGCCCACTGCACCGCCGTCGCCAGCAGCAGGAAGTACACCAGGTTCCCGGCCAGGCTCAGCCACAACAGGCCGATCCACTCGGCGCGGCCCAGCCGTGGTGCCAGCCGCTTCCAGCGCGGCAGCAGCAGGGCTACAGCGATCAGACCGTAGACCAGATAGCGGCCGGCCGACAGTTGCAGGGCATTGAACGACTGCAGCACGGCGGGCGCGAGGAAGACCACGCCCCACAGCGCGCCAGCGGCAACGCCGTTGGCGATGCCCAGGGCCATCGGGTTGTTGCGCATTCGGGTTCTTCGGGGGGAGAGAACAGGTCGCGCAGTGTAAGCGCTGGCCGCTGGACGCTCTTGACCGAGGCTACTGCCCTGCCGCCTTTGTAGCGTCGAACCATGCTCGACTGCCGTTCGCGAGGTGGCCGGTGCAGAAGCCGTCGAGCATGGCTCGACGCTACAGTCCGGCGCCCCTGCGCCACGCGGCCGGGGTCTGCCCACACTCACGGCGCAGCGCGCGGGTCAGTGCACTCTGCTCGGAATAGCCTGCGGCCAGCGCGATATCACTGATCGGCGCCGTGCTGGAGCGCAGCTGGTGCTTGGCCCAACGCAACCGGCATGCACTGAGCCATGCCTGGGGGCTGAGCCCGAACTCACGCTGGAACAGCGCGTGCAACCGGCTCTCGCTGACCCCGACAGACGCGGCCATGCGCGCCACCGGCCACGCCTGGCCCGGATCGGCCTGCACTGCCGCACACAGTCCCTGCATGCGCGCGCCACTGCCGGCCGGTGCAAATACCTGCAGCAGCTGCGGCAGCAGGGCCGGCATCGGCTGCCCGTCCTGCACGCCCGCCAGGCGTTGTCGCAGCGCATGCGGCAGGTGCAGCCAGCGCTGCCGGCACAGATGCTCCTGCGTGCCGTCATCAAGCACGCCGGGAGGACAATCGACGATCACGAAACCGTTCGGGCCATCGGCCATCTGGTCATGCGCTTCGCCGGCCGCAACGAAAACCCCCTGCAGCAGGTCGAGGCGGCCACCGCGGCCTTCCATCTCGAAGTGCAGTTCGCCCTGCAGCGGCAGCACCCACTGCGCGTAGTCATGGCGGTCCAGGCCGGTGGCCTGGCCGTAGTGCCGCAGATGGAAGATGGCGCCCATCCGCGCAGTGTGCGCGTGTAGCAACGGCCGTGCAAACCGCTGCTATAGTCGATCCGTCATCCAACGCAGGGAGTGCAGGACATGGCCCATCGGCAGGTGTCACTGGTGCTCGCCACCAGCCTCGGCCTGGCGCTCGCAGCTTCGGCGTCCGCACAGGAGCGTACGCCCCCGGCCCCGCACTGCATGGACGCGGTCGGCGTACAGGAAGTGGAGCAGGCATCACCGCGCTCGATCGCACTGCGCGCCGCCTCCGGTCAGGCCTATCGGATCGACTTCAACGGAGATTGTCCCGGCGTCCGCGGTGCCACCTCGCTGAAGCTGGAAGCACCTGCCGGCTGGGCCTGTGGTCGTCCCAGCGAACGCGTCGTGGTCGACGGCCGCCGCTGCGCCGTCAGTGCGGTCACCCCGCTGCAGGATCGCGACTACGCCAGCGTCGCCCGCGACAGCGACCGCCTGCGCACGGCCACCCTGCCCGCCGTGACCATCCGCGAGCGCAGGGAAATCCGCCGCAGCTTCGGCGGCTCACCGTCGTACTGCTTTGCCACCCGCAACGTCCGCGCGTGGTCGTCCGACCCGCAGGGCATGCTGGTGGAGACCAATCCGCGCCGCAATGGCGGCCACCGCTACTACCGGGTCGAACTCGGCAGCCACTGCCGCCAGCTCGACCGAGCGCCGCAGCTGAGCTTCCACTCGGGCCTGCAGAACGGCCTGATCTGTGGCAATCCCGGCGATCGGATCATGACTGCCGAGTTCGAGACAGACGATCTGCGCGGTGAAAGCATCGCCCCGCTGCCGCAGTACACCCGCGGCAGCTGCGCGATCCAGGCGGTCTACCCGGCCTCCAGCCAGGCGTCGAACTAACCGTCGACGCCCAAGAAGGTGAACGGTGCGCTGGGCACGAACTGGCCCAGTGCATCGCCGGCAAAGGTATTGCGCTGGTCCTTGCCGAGATCGAGCTTGAGCACCTGGCCGCCGAAATCGACCTTGTTCAGATCGACCCAGAAGGTGTTCGGGGTCAACGCCGACTCGAAGAAGTACAGCCGCCGCTTGTGATCGGCCACCGTGCGCCAGCGCGTGGATGAGATGTTCGGCTCACCCGGCGTGGTGATGCCATACGGCACCGACGCATTGCGGATCACGCTGAACACACTGGCCAGCGCCTCCACCGGATCTTCGGCCTTGGGAATGGCGTTGATGTAGAACGAGGCGCGCGCGAAACGATCGGCGGAGCGGTTGGTGCCCGGCAGCATCACCGTGCCGCCGATCTGCTGCCAGTAACTGTTGAGGGCCAGCTGCTGCTCGAAGATCGGCGAATTGGTCATCACCTGATAGCGCCGGTCATGGTGGATCACCTGGCGACCGCCGATGTACTCGACGATGGCGCTGTCGCCGGTGGCATCGGACAGCGACAGGTGCAGCGTCGCCTGGCGGTCTTCGCCCGGCACCTTGTCGGTGACGATCGAGTACGGCTCACGCTTGAGCGCCGCGACCGCCTCGTCCACGGTGGCGAAATTGTCCAGCACATACTGCGCCCACAGCGAGATCGCCAGTCCCGGCTTGTTGCCACGCTGCTGCGGATACTCCGATTCCACCAGCCACAGCAGGTTGGCCACCAGGCCCTTCTCGTTCATGCCATCGGTGGTCGACACGTCGTAGCCGGTGGCCACCACGCTGCCGTAGCGCGCAGTCCAGGCCAGCGACTTCGGACCGGCCAGGCCGGTGCGTGCGATGCCGCGCGGCAACACGTAGAGGTTGGTCGCCACATCGACCTTCCAGTCCATCGAGCGCGCAGTGATCACATCGCCGTTGTCGCCCCGATACACCGCACGCGTGCAGGCCAGTGCCGGCGTGATCGCAGATGCCAGCGCCATGGCCAGCATTGCCTTTCCCTTCCACTTCATCCGTGCCATGTCGTTACGCTCCTTTCCCCGTGGTCCGTCGATCTGACCCGATCCATGGTGACACAGGGGTGAAGCCTCAGCGCACGAAGCGATCCTGCAGCCAGAAGCCCACCACCATGGCAGGCACGAACCACAGCGCTTCACGCGATGCGACAGCCAGCCCGGCGATGGCCGGTCCGGGGCAGTAACCAGCCCATCCCCAGCCGATACCGAACAGTGCAGCGCCCAGCAGCAGGCGAGCATCGACATCACGTGCATTGGGTAGCTGGAAGCGCAGCGCGAACCACGGCTGCGCGCGTCGCAGTACCCAGTGCTGCCCGACGGCACTGACCAGCAGTGCCGAGCCCAGCACCCACATCAACGTCGGATCAAAATCACCGGCCACATCCAGGAAGCCGAGTACGCGACGCGCGTCGGTCATGCCCGAGAGCGCAAGCCCCGCGCCAAACAGCGCACCTGCCACCGCGGCGGCCACGACCGCGCGGCTCATGCCAGGCCTCCGCCGTGACGGACCAGGAACGTGGTCAGCATCGCGCAGGCCATGAACACCAGCACTGCCAGCAGCGAGCGCTTCGAGCCTCGGGCCATGCCACAGACGCCATGACCACTGGTACAACCACTGCCCAGGCGCGTGCCGAAGCCCACCAGCAGGCCGGCGCCGATCAACTGCCAGGCCGGCAAGGCATCGCGCAGCAGCACGCGTGGCGAGGCCTCGGGCAACGCCTGCCACCACAGCACCAGCCCCGCTGCTGTGAGCAGGCCCAGCAGGAATGCCCAGCGCCAGCCGCGCTCGCCTTCCGCTGCGCGCAGGCTGCCCGCGGCGATCCCGCTGATACCCGCTACGCGCCCGAGTGTGGCGAGCAGCAACACCGCGGCGGCGCCGATCAGCGCCCCGCCAGCCACCGCAGTCCATGGCAGGTTCACGCCCTGCCCTCCTTCACGCCGCTCATGGGATTGCCCTTTGATTTAGATTTATCTAAATTAGACACTTCTAAACAAAAAGGTCAACCATGGCCCGCACCCCGCTCGACAGCGCCGCCATGGCCGAACACGCCGCAGAGGCTGCAACGCTGCTCAAGAGCCTGGCCCATCCTGCGCGGCTGCGCGTGCTGTGCCGCCTGGTCGAAGGTGAGGCACCAGTACCGGAACTGCAGGCATTGACCGGCCTCAGCGCATCGGCGCTGTCACAGCATCTGGCGGTGTTGCGCGAACTGGATATCGTCGCGACGCGTCGCGAAGCGCAGGCCATCCACTACCGCGTGATTGAAGGGCCCGCACTGGGCGTGCTGCAGGCGCTGCATGCCGCCTACTGCGGTGGCACTTCGCGTTGACGCTCAGCCGGCGTGCAGGGCGGGCTGCACGACGTTGTCGAGCAGATCCACCGGGGTCGGCGCCGAACGATCACCTTCCAGCGCCCGGCTGAAACCCGACCAGTCGCTGGCCGACAGCTGGCGCAGCAGTGCTGCATCCACCGGCAACGCGCGCATCGACCAGTACGGAAACTGACGCTGGCCCAGGCGGCCGCGCGCCAGCTCGATGATGTCGACATGGCTGCCGGCCTGCAGGATGCGCTCGTACACCGAATCGATACCGTCCGGCGGCCCCTCGATGTACTGCAGGAATCGCCCGCCGTCATGCAAAAGCACACCGGTCACGCCCGCCATCTTGTTGAAGCGGGCGGCGTCGTCGACCAGCGCCTGCAACCGTTCAGCGGAAAGATCCGGCAACGCCTGGCTGACGTAGGCGATGGCACGCAGTGGCATGGTGCTTCCTTGACAAGATGTACACCCACGGTAGCAGTTGCGGACGAGTCCGTCTCAGTGCCCGTGGATGTTTCCTGAAGAATTCAGTTTGCCGCTGCAGGCAGCCCTTCTGCGCGTCTCGGCAGCAGGGCTTCGAACACCACCTGACCGGCCTCGTTGCGCGCTGCGATGCGCCCTCCGTGCGCGCGCACGAACTGATCGACGATATACAGGCCCAGCCCCAGGCCCTTGCTCTGGTGGAAGCTGGCCTTGAACGGCTCGAACAGCCGCGGCAGCAGCGCGTCGTCGATCCGGCCGGCATTGCTGACCCGCAGCAGCACGCTGCGCGGATCGCGCCCGTCCACCTCCACCCTCGCCTCGCTGCCATGGGTGAGCGCGTTGCCGACCAGATTGGCGGCAATCTGGCCGAGACGGTCCAGATCGCCCTGCAGCCGCGTATCGCCGTGCATGTCCAGATGGATCCGGTCCGCGCCATGCGCGCTGCCGGCTTCGGCCACCACCGCGCGGGTCACGTCGGCCAGATCGCAGGCACTGGCCTGCAGGCGCAGCCCACCGCTGCGGATCCGCGAGAAGTCCAGCAGCTGTTCGACCATGCGTGCCATGCGCAGGGTGCTGGCCTCCAAGTACTGCAGGGTCTGCTGCGCACCCGCATTGTCCTGCGGGATCTCCAGCGCCAGCTTGTCACTGCACAGCAGGATCGCCGACAGCGGCGTGCGCAGGTCGTGGGTCAGCACCGCCGCCATTGTTTCGTTGAGCTTGAGCGCGCGTTCCAGCGCCTCGTTGCGCGCCTTCAGCAGCTGCCGCTGCTGGTACAGCTCGATGAAGACGTTGACCTTGCTCAGGATCACCTGCGGCGCTACCGGCTTGTGCAGGAAATCGACCGCACCGCTCTCGTAGCCCTTGAACACGCGCAGGGGATCATCCGGGGAGGCGGTCAGGAAGATGATCGGCACGTCGCGGCTGCGATGCGAACCGCGCATCAGTTCGGCCAGGGTGAAGCCATCGATCTCCGGCATGTGCACGTCCAGCAGGGCCAGTGCCACCTCGTGCTCGAGCAGCAGCTCCAGCGCCTGCGCGCCGGAACCGGCCAGCAGCAGATTCACGCCTTCGCGCTGCAGCAGCGCCTGCATGGCCACCAGGTTCTGCGGCACGTCATCGACGATCAGCAGGTTGACCGGGGACTGCGACTGCGCAGGGTCCGGTGGCAGCAGGTTCATGCAAACAACTCCTTCAGGCGACGACACATCAGTTCAAGGGGCAGCACGGCATCGGCGCCGGCGTACTGCAGGGCGGAGGCCGGCATCATCGACGCTTCGGCTTCCTCGGGACATTGCAGCCAGGCACGGCCACCGGCGCGGCGCACGGCGGCAACGCCCTCGCTTCCATCACTGCTGGCACCGGTCAGCAGCAGGGCCAATACCCGCCTGCCGAACACCGCAGCAGCGGAGTCGAACAGCGGATCGATGGCCGGACGGGAGAACAGCACCGGCGCATCCACCGACAACGCCACCGCCCCCTCGTCCTCCACCAGCAGGTGGTAATCCGGCGGCGCGAACGTCACCGTGCCCGGCCGCAGCGGTTGCTTGTCCTCGGCTTCACGCACCGGCAGCGCGCAGTACGGCGCCAGCACCTCGGCGATGCGGCTGGTGCGGTCACGCGGCAGGTGCAGCACGGCCAGTACCGGCACCTGCAGCGTCGCCGGGAGCGCACCGAGTACCGCCTGCAGGGCCGCCACGCCACCGGCAGACGCGCCGATCACCAGCACGGCAGGACGCTCCGGCAGCGCCATCAGGCCACCTTCCGGTACAGGCGGTGCTCGCGCGAACAGACCTCGAAGGCGTCATGGTGGCATCCGAACTGCAGCGATTCCTTGCTGCCAAGACCGAGGAAGCCCCGGTGCACCAGCGCTTCGCGGAACAGACCGACAGCGCGGTCCTGCAGGTCGCGGTTGAAATAGATCAGCACGTTGCGGCACGACACCAGGTGCACTTCGGAGAACACGGTATCGGTGGCCAGGCTGTGGTCGGCGAACACCACGTTGCGACGCAACTGGCGGTCGAACACCGCGCCGTCGTAGGCCGTGGCGTAGTAGTCGGACAGCGACGCCGTGCCACCGGCAGCCAGGTAGTTGCGGCTGAACTGGGCCATCCGGTCGATGCCATACGCGCCCGCCTCGGCGGTGGCCAGCGCGGCCGGATTGATGTCGGTGGCATAGACGATGCTGCGATCAAGCAGGCCTTCCTCATGCAGCAGGATCGCCAGCGACCACACCTCCTCACCGGTGCTGCAACCGGCCACCCACAGCTTCACCGAGGGATAGGTGCGCAGTACCGGCACCACCTGCTCGCGCAGTTCACGGAAATACGCTGGATCACGGAACATCTCCGAGACCTGCACGGTGAAGAACTGCATGGCCTGGGCGAACAGCTCCGGCTCGTGCAGCAGCCGGTACTGCAGGTCGACCAGCCGTTCGCACTCATAGCGCTGCATCGCCTGGCGCATGCGCCGGCGCAGCGACGACACCGCATAGCTGCGGAAATCGTAGTGGTAGCGCTGGTACAGCGCCTCCAGAAGAACCTTCAGCTCCAGGTCGAACAACGCCTGTTCGTTCATTGCCGCGAGCACCAGACCCGGCACAGCGAGACCAGCTTGTCGACGTCGATGGGCTTGGCGATGTAGTCGTTGGCACCGGCCTGCAGGCAACGCTCGCGGTCGTCGGGCATGGCCTTGGCGGTCAGCGCGATGATCGGCAGGTCCTGCAGGTGACGTTGCGCGCGGATCTCGCGCATCGCGGCCAGGCCGTCCTTCTCCGGCATCATGATGTCCATCAGCACCAGGTCGACCTCGCGCTCAGCCAGGCGATCCACCGCTTCCTGGCCGTTGCGCGCAATCTCCAGCGTCACGCCCAGCGGCTCAAGCACGCTGGACAGCGCGAAGATGTTGCGCACGTCATCCTCGGCCAGCAAAACAGTACGGCCATCGAGCACGGTGTCGCGACGGCGGGCCTCGCGCAGCAGGCGCTGCTGGTCGGTGGGCAGGCTGGCCTCCACGCTGTGCAGGAACAGGGTGACCTCATCCAGCAGGCGTTCGGGCGAACGCGCGCCCTTGATGATGATGCTCTTCGAATAGCGGCGCAGGCGCTGCTCTTCCTCGCGGCCGAGCGCGCGACCGGTATAGACGATCACCGGCGGGAAGCCGACATCATCGTTGCCAGCCATGTGCTCGAGCAGGTCGTAGCCGCTGCCGTCGGGCAGCGACAGGTCCATCACCATGCAGTCGAAGGTGACCGTGCTGAGCTGCTCCAGCGCGCCGGCCAGCGTTCCCACTGCAACGATCTGCAGCTGATCACGGCCCAGCAACAGTTCCAGGTTGTGGCGCAGCTCGCTGTCGTCCTCGACGATCAGCAGGCGCCGCACGTCGCGCTGGCTGGTCTGTTCCAGCTGTTCGATGGCCGTCACCAGCCGCTCGCGCGTGGTCGGCTTGATCGCGAAACCAATCGCACCCAGCTCGCGCGCCACCTGGCTGCGGTCCATCGCCGAAACCACGTGCACCGGGATATGCCGGGTATCGGGGTTGCGCTTCAGGCGCTCCAGCACGCTCAGGCCGGACACGTCCGGCAGGCCGATATCGAGCAGGATGCCGTTGGGGCGCAGTTCGCTGGCCAGGGTCAGTGCCTCTTCGGCAGTCCCGGCCACCACGCAGTCGAAGTCCAGTTCATGGGCCAGGGCCACCAGCGCTTCGGCGAACGTGGCGTCGTCCTCGACGGCCAGGATCAAGCGGCCGGCGCGTTGGCGACGGCCGCGGTCATCGGCCACGCTGGCGGTGACGGGCGCCACGGATGCAACGGTCGGTGCGACAGCGGTGCGCGCAGCGATCGGCGGCGCAGGCTGCGGCGCAGGCGCTGTTGAGGCGGCGGCAGGCACTTCGCCCGGTTCCGAAACCGGCGCGCCCTGCAACGGCAGTTCCAGGATGAAGCAGCTGCCGCGACCCGGTTCACTGTCGACCTGGATGCTGCCACCCATGCGCTCGGCCAGATCGCGCGAGATCGACAGGCCCAGGCCGGTGCCACCGTAGCGGCGGCGGGTGCTGCCATCGGCCTGGCGAAAGGCTTCGAAGATGACCTGCAGCTGCTCGCGGGCAATGCCGATACCGCTGTCGCAGACCTCGAAACGGATGCGTCCTTGACCGCCCGCACGCACGTGCAGGCTGACCTTCCCATGCTCGGTGAACTTCACCGCATTGGCCAGCAGGTTCTTCAGGATCTGCTGCAGGCGCTGGCTGTCGACCACCAGCTGGCTGGGGGCCAGCGCATCGGCCTCGATCTGCAGGGCCAGGCCCTTCTGCCGCGCCATCGGCTCGAAGGTCTCACGCAGGCGCTGCAGTACGCTGCCCGTCACCACCACTTCATCGGCCAGCTCGACGTGGCCGGCCTCGATGCGCGAAAGGTCCAGGATGTCGTTGATCAGCGCCAGCAGATCGTTGTTGGACGACAGGATCGCGCGCGCATACTTCACCTGTTCTTCGGTGAGCGTGCCGTCCTTGTTGTCGGCCAGCAGCTTGGCCAGGATCAGCGAGCTGTTCAGCGGCGTGCGCAGCTCATGCGACATGTTGGCCAGGAACTCGGACTTGTAGCGCGAAGTGGCGGCCAGTTCGTTGCTGTTGCGCACCAGCTGGCTCTGCGCGACCAGCAGCGCCTGCTTCTGCGCCTCCAGCTCGTGGGTGCGCTCCTCCAGCTGGACGTTGCTCTGTTCCAGCTCGGCCTGCTGTTCTTCCAGATGGGTCTGCGAGTGCTGCAGGCTGCGGCTCTGCTCTTCCAGTTCCTCATTGGCCACGCGCAGCTCTTCCTGCTGGGCCTGCAGCTCCTCACCCTGGCGCTGGGATTCCTCCAGCAGTACCACCAGTTGTGCGCGCAGCAGCGAGGCACGCAGCGCCATGCCGATGGTCTCGGCACAGCGCTCCAGCAGCTCGACATCGAGTCGATCCTGTTCGCCGGCGCGGGTGCGTCCCAGTTCAATGATGCCCACCACCGCACCGTCGCTGCTGATCGGCGCCAGGATGCGCTCGCGCACCGGCAACCGCCCCAGGCTGGTCTGCAGCTCAAGCACCGCATCATCTCCCCCGTGCAGGTGGCGGATGCGTTCGTCGCGCGCCACCTGCCCGGCCACGCCCTCCTGCAATGCCAGCGACGCCGGCATGCCGGACGGCAACGCCAGCCCACCGGTCAGCTGCAGTCTTCCCCCTTCCAGGCGGTAGACCGCGGCGACGTCCGCCTGCAGCTGAGCCCCCAGGCTGGTTGCCGCCGCCTCGGCGATCTGCTCCGGACCCAGATCACCGCGCAGGCTCATCGCCACCGCGTTCTCGGCCTCCTGCAGCCACAGCGCGCGCATCGCTTCGCGCCGCGCCTGGATGGCGCGGGAGACGATCAGCGCGATCATCAGGAACGCACACCCGCCAATGCTGCGGTTGACGAACGAGAACGCCGAGTTGGAGCTGGCCGGGGCAACGTTGTAGCCGATGATCAACAGGATGCAGGCGACGACGGCCACGATGAACGGCGCGCGTGCACTGCGCTGGAACAGCGTGACGCCGACAGCGAGGAAGTACGCCAGCCAGACGGCGTAGCCCAGCGGAACCACCAGTTCCAACGCAATGGTCGCTGCCAGCAGTACGGCGGAGGTCATCCAGATCCAGCGGTCACGCGTAGTCGCACCAGGACGCATGCAGGTCGGTTCCAGAGCACAAAGGGTGGGTGATGGTACTCCGTGTCGTATTCAGCCGCACAGGACCATTGGCACGTGCCGCGCCTGCACGCACTCTTCACACTGCACTGCCTAGCTTCACGTCCCTCCCAGGGGTAATGCTCATTTCCACGTGGACGCAGCTGCTTCTACGACGTCCGTGCTGACGGACCCTTCCCGCCAACTGCGACTGCTGATCGACAGCGTGCGCGACCATGCGCTGTACCTGCTTGATCCTGATGGCATCGTCTGCAGCTGGAACCCGGGCGCGGAGCGCATCAAGGGCTATTCAGCCGGTGAAGTGGTCGGCACGCACTTTGGCCGTTTCTATCTGGCTGCCGATCGCGAAGCCGGGGAACCGCAGCGCCTGCTCCGCCTCGCAGCGCAGCACGGTCACGTCGCCAGTGAAGGCTGGCGGGTGCGCCGCGATGGCTCGTCTTTCCGTGCCAGCGTGGTCATCGAGCCGGTCGTCGAAGCAGGCGAGCTGCTCGGCTTCGTCAAGATCACCCGCGACATCACCGAGCAGTGGCAGGCACAGCGGCTGCTGCGTGATGCCCAGCGTGCGCTGCGCAATACCCAACAGTTCGAGACCGTCGGCCGCCTCAGCCGCGGGCTGTCGCACGAGTTCAACAATCTGTTGACCACCATCGGCAACGCCCTGGACCTGCTGTCCCTGCGCGTGAACGGTGACGATGCACGGGCCGCCGAGCTGCTTGATGCGGCGCAGACTGCGACCGATCGCGGTGCGCTGCTGACCCGCCAGCTGCTGGCCTTCAGCACCGGCCAGACCCTGATTCGCGAGCCTCTGGATATCAATGCGCTGATACGGCAGTGGCTGCCGGACCTGCAACGCGCCTGCCCGCCCACGGTGGTGCTGGATGCCCAGCTGGCGCCCGGCCTGCCTGCGATCAACACCGATGCGCTGCAGCTGCAGACGGCGCTGGCCAATCTGGTCGCCAATGCCGCGGATGCTACCCTTGAAGGCGGCCGCATCCTGATCGGCACTGCGCTGGAACATCGCCTCGATCCGGATGCGGACTCCACGCTGCAACGTGGCTATGTCACCCTCAGCGTCTGCGATGAGGGCCACGGGATGGCGGCCGACATCGCCGAACGGGCGACCGAGCCGTTCTTCACCACCAAGGACATCGGCAAAGGCAGCGGCCTGGGCCTGAGCCAGGTGTTCGGATTCACTACCCAGAGCGGCGGCTTCGTCGACGTGTCCACCACGCCCGGTGTCGGCACCACGGTCAGCCTGCTGCTCCCCGCAATGGAGGACCCTGCCGATGACCGATGACCCGATCCGCGTGTTGATGGTGGAAGACCAGACCGATCTGCGTGAAATGATCGGCCTGGCCCTGCGCGACCTCGGCATCGACGTGGCCACGACCGCCGATGCGCATGAGGCCGCCGCCCTGCTGAAGGGCGAAGCGCGTTTCGACGTGGTGTTCAGTGACGTCAGCATGCCCAACGGCATGTCCGGCATCGAACTGAGCGAGCATGTGGCGCGCGAACAGCCGCAGGCGCGGATGATCCTGTCGTCCGGTTATGCGCGCTCGCAGCTGCCGCCCCTGCCGGAACAGGTGGAATTCCTGCCCAAGCCGTATCGGCTGCGCCAGTTGGTGCAGTTGTTGAAGCAGGCGTAAGGCACGGTGCCCCGGCAGCAGGGCCCTGCGGTCAACCCGTCATCGCCCCCCGCTGGAACGAAGCCAGCAGCGTAGAGGCTGCCGCTGCCGGCGCCAGCCGACCGCGCGCCAGTGACCAGGTGATGCCGTAGAAGCAGGTCCAGTAGAAGTCCGCAAGCCACACTGCGGTGAAACCAACGTTGAACTCTCCGGCCGCCTGACCACGCAGGAAGAAGGCCTCGAAGCGCTCGCCGATCGGCGCCCAGCGCTCCGGCAGCAGATGCAGGTCACCCTGGCGCTGCTGCTCTTCCATCATCCGCGCGAACAGCAGCGTTACCAGCTCCCAGTCCGCCAGCAGCGTGGCGGTGACCTGCTCCAGCACGTGGCGCGCATCACCGCCCTCATCGAACCAGACCGCCGCCGCTTCCACGCGCTCGAAGCCGGCCGCGAACAGTGCCTCGTCGATCGCCTCCCGGGTGGGCGCAAACCGGTACAGAGTCGCGCGGCTGATACCGGCCCCGCGCGCGAGTTCGCTGAGGGTGCAGCGTGGATGGCTGACCAGGGTGGCCGCCAGCGCGTGGGGCAGGTCGCGGCGGGTGCGTGCTGCAGCAGGTCGCATGAAAGCGCTGAGGTGTGGGTTCGCCCTCACGCTAGCATGAATCACCAATTAATAAACTGAATCAAAGATGATTCATTCGGATCACCGATGCGCTAAAACAGGGATGCGTCCGGTGCACCCGGGTCGGTGCACGGCAGGGAACGCGTCACAGGCATCGAAGGAGACAACGCCATGCTGCATCCACTACGCGATATCGCTGTGTTGTTCGACGCCAGCGACACCGGGGACCGCGTTCTCAACATCGCCGCCCATCTGGCGCAGGCACAGCAGGCCCATCTGGTCGCGGTCTCCACCGCCCAGCATCCCACCGACATCGCCAACGGTTTCGCACGCGGTGCCGGCATTGCCGCCGCACTCGACCACGAGGCGCGCGCGGATGCCGCCTGCACCGCGCAGCTGATGCAGAACCTGCGTGCCGTGTCCGAGCCGCTGCAGATCAGCACCGAACTGCGCATCGTCTCGGACTATCTGGGCGGCGCCGACCTGGCCCTGCAGTCGCTGTACTGCGACCTGATCATCGCCGGCTATCCGCGTACTCCCGGCGCCCCTTCTGGCTGGCACCCGCTGGGAACGCTGCGCCAGACCGGCGTGCCGATGCTGCTGGTGCCACCGCATTGGCATGGCGACCAGGTCGGCCATCGCATCGTGGTGGCCTGGAATGCCAGCAAGCAGGCACGCCGTGCAGTAGCCGATGCACTGCCGTTGCTCGCACGTGCAAAAGCGGTGCACCTGCTGATGGTCGACACGCCCAAGGCCGAGGCCACACCTGGCGCCGAGATGGCCCAGCACCTGGCGCGGCACGGCGTCGAAGTAGAGATCCAGGCGATCAGTTCAAGCCAGGGCGGCGTTGCCGCGACCATCCGCCAGCACGTGCTCGATGCCGACGCCGACCTGCTGGTGCTGGGCCCCTACAGCCGCAGCCGGGTGGTCGAGCGTGTGCTCGGCGGGGTCACCGAGGATCTGCTGGCCGAAGTACCGGCGCCCTTGTTCGTGTCGCACTAGTACCGCCCTGCCCTGCCCGGCGATAGCCGGTCAGCGACTGCCCGGTGTGCCGCCGGAAGTAGCGGCACAGGTAGGACGCATCCTCGAAGCACAGTCGCTCGGCGATGCGACCGATCGGCAATTCGCTGTAGGTCAGCAGCGCCTTGATTTCCAGCACCACCTGGCGATCAATCAACGCCTTAGGCGTTTCGTCGAAGCACTCGCGGGTCAGCTGCGAAAGATAGAACGGGGTGATGCACAGCGCGTCGGCATAGGACTGCACGTCGCGCTGGCGCGTGCTGCGCTCACCGACCAGTTCCCAGAAATTCCAGGCCAAGCGCTCGCGTCGGCTGACCTGCGCCACGGCCACACTGCGCGCCGGCAACAGCGTTGCGAATTTGAGGAAGAACGTCTGCAGCAGGTTGCGCAGCATCACGTGACGATAGCGGCCACCATTGTGCTGCGCATCCATCAACTGCTGCAGCCAGCCCTGCAGCAGCGGCACGTCCAGCGGCGACGGCACGCAGTGGGGCTGATCGTGCAGGAACTTGAACAGTGCATTGGGAAGCACATAGGCCACCTCCGATGCCAGAGCCTTGGGCATCAGGCAGACCACCGCCAGAAAGCCGCGTGAGCGCTGCCGCAGCAGCGCCAGCGTGTCCTCTGCCAGCACCAGCACATCGTGCCGCTGCACCGCTACCTCGCGGAAGTTCAGTGCAAAGCGCGCGCGCCCCGATACGCATACCAGCACCGCCAGATAAGCGTGGCCGAACGACAGCGGGACGCCCTGCCCTTCGGCCAGCGTACTGACCTCCAGGCGCATGGATTCGTCCTGGTCCAGGAGCTGGGGTACGCGATCCATCGGCCGATCCGGCTGTATTCCGGGCCCCAGCATACCCGGGCTCGGCCACCCGTTGTGAAAAGTACCGAAACCATCAAGGTCCCGCCCTGGGCCGATCGCGCCTGGCGACCTAGCCTGTGCACTCTCTTTGTTCCCGTGGAACCGATATGCAGCTGCACACTGAACGCTTGATCCTTCGCCCCTGGCGCGACACCGACGCTGCCGATCTGTACGAGTACGCCCGCGACCCGCGCGTGGGCCCCATCGCCGGCTGGCCGGTGCACACCAGCGTTGAGGAAAGTACCGAAATCATCCGCACCGTCTTCAATCGGCCAGAGGTCTACGCGCTGCAGAGCCGCGAGGACGGCCACGCGATCGGCTGTGTCGGCATCCTGATCGGCACCGACAGCAATTTCGAGATCAGCGATCGAGAGGGTGAGATCGCCTACTGGATCGGCGTTCCGTACTGGGGCCGCGGACTGGTGCCCGAAGCGGTGCGCGAAGTGATGCGGCACGCCTTCATGGACCTGGAGCTGAACGCGCTGTGGTGCGGCTACTTCGCCGACAACCTGCAATCGCTGGCCGCGCAGAGCAAATGCGGTTTCCAGCATCACCATACCGAAGTGAACAAGTTCAACAGCTTCCTCGGCGACTACCGCACCGAGCACATCAGCCGCATTACCCGAGAACAATGGTGTGCCCTGCAGGCCACCTTGCCAGCATGAGCGAAGTTCAGGCCGACGTGCGCTGCATGAACAGAAGCTCCGGCGTCGAGGACGCATCAACCTGCTGGAAACCGAGGTCGCGATACAGGGCCACGGCAGCTGCGTTGTCACGATAGACGCGCAACGTGAGGCGCTGCACACCGTCTTCGCGCATGGCCTGTGCACTCAAGGCCTGCATGAGCAGCCGGCCAAGGCCGCGCCCGCGTGCCAGCGGGGAAACAATGATGCGACCCAGGTGCGCGGTGCCGGCGTCGGTCATCCAGTACTGGCCAAAGCCCAGGCACTGGCCCTGCTCGTCAAGCAGCGCCCAGCCAGGCCTCGGCCCGAGTTCGAGCACCTGCGCGAACCGTTCCTGCGGCAAGGGAAACGGCACGCCGGGGCCCGCCCAGCGCTGGGTGGCCTCGGCGGAATCAAGCCAATCGGCAATGGTGGCGTAGTGGGAAGGCTGGACGGCGCAAAGGCTTGGTTTCATGACCCGCATGGTGCGTCATTCGTGGCGATTAGACACGCTGCGTGGCGACACTTGAGTTTTGTCATAGGACAATAAACAATTCCAGGCGTCCAGCCCATTCCCCCTTCGGGAGATCCCATGTTCAAAGGCCTCAGCGCGTTTCCACTGACCCCGCTCTCTGAAGCCGGCATCGACTTTCGTGCGTTTGCCGGACTGATCGAGCGCCTGGCCGATTCCGATGTTGATTCGATGGGCGTGCTTGGCTCCACTGGCAGCTACGCCTATCTGGAGAAGCACGAGCGCAAGCGCGTGCTGCGCGAAGCACTCGCGCACGCCGGGGGTGTTCCGGTGATCGCCGGCATCGGTGCATTGCGTACCCGCGATGTGCTGGAGCTGGCCCTGGACGCCGAGGATGCAGGTGCTGCAGGCCTGCTGCTCGCCCCCGTGTCTTACCAGCCCCTGAAGGACCATGAGGTGCAAGCACTGTTCGAAACAATATGCGCAGCGGTCCGCACGCCAATCTGCGTCTACGACAATCCAGGCACCACCCACTTCCGCTTCACCGATGCACTGCATGGCCGGATCGCCGCACTGCCCAACATCGCTTCGATCAAGATTCCGCGCCTTGCTGATGATCCCGTCGAGGCTGACGCGCGCGTTGCTGCACTACGTGCGTGCGTTCCCGCACATGTGACGCTAGGCGTCAGTGGTGACGCATCTGCGGTGCGTGGACTGCTGGCGGGGTGCGATGGCTGGTATTCGGTAACCGCCGGGCTGTTCCCCGAGGTAGCGCTGCAGATCATGCGGGCCGTGGGGAGTGGCGATGAAGAGGGTGCTATTGCCCTGTCTGCGCGGCTGGCGCCGCTGTGGTCCCTGTATGACCGGTTCGGCGGGATTCGCGTCATGGCCTGCGCGGCAGCCCTGCTGGGACTGTGCGGCGAGAACTGCCTGCCGTTGCCGTTGCAGGGGCTGCGTGGCGGGGATCGCGAGGAGGTCGCGGCGGTGCTGGGTGGACTGGGGTTGTTGTAGAAGCCCGGCGAGCGGTTGCCGTGCAGTGTGGCGGGTGGTGAGCTCGGCCCTCGCCCACAGCCTCACCGGGTCCATTGCCTTGGTTCAGATCACCTCCAGAAACTGGCCGACCTCACGACTACACCGTTGAAGCTTCCTCATGGTTGCGTCACAGTTCCCCACTTCCGATGGAGGTGCAGAATGCATGGAATGACCCAACACATCAGGATGGCAACAGCTGGAAGCACACTTATGCTGTTGGCTGCCTGCACCTCTGTCGGCGACACGCGAAGTTCCGGACCTGTAGCCACTTTCTCGTCCAATCAGGATCCCTTAGCCGCCGCCACGTGTGTCCGCGACGCATGGGGAGAGGTGAGCATCGGAGGATCACGATGGCAGTATGTACTTGAGCCGCGTTCCGATGGCTACTCCGTGTCGACCTCCAGCGGCGGCGTCCCAGCAGAGTTTGTTGAGGTCGCCCCTCGAGCTGGAGGGGGAAGCGATATCAAGTTCTACAGCAAGTTCCTGAAGCGTCGACAGGCTCGCTACATCGAAGCCGTCACCCAATGCGGTGTCCGCTCACCGTAACTCCAAGTCTTGAGCCTCGCGAAGGTCACAGCCTTTGCCGGGATGCTGGCCCTGACGTCAGCCGGAAGGATACGGCCGGCGGTCGAAGATCCTGCGGACGCAGCAACGATCTGCCTGAATCGCTCGGACCGGACGCCGACGCGACGTTGCTCGCCCGCACCCGGAGGGTCCGTCGAAACCACTTCGGCCTTGGATTGGGTCAAGGCTCACTCATCGGCATATGCGCCGCTTTGCTTTTGGGTCGGCCATCCGGCCCCGCTCCGGGTAGACGGCAGTGATCTGGAAGGAGTAGTACATGGCAGCAATCTGTCCGCGGTGCCTTCTGGCTACGTAATGGAGGCCTGCCACCTCAGCCGCGCGGTGAACGCGCCGCGGAACAACAGCTTGAATCTGCTGGCGCAGATCACCCGGGATTGGCGACACCAAGACGCGAATTGCGCTCTGTAAGGCCCGCGAAAGCCCGGGGCCATACCTTTCCCCTTCGCAGTACAACACAAGCAGCAGAGCGCTATTCGCGCATCAGTCTTTGCATGGGGGCAATGTGGCGAGCTTGGGTTGGTTCGACGGAATGGTCCTCGGCTTTTTGCTGGGCGTCGCTGCAAGCGCAATTGCCGCGTTCCTTGCCCTTCATGAGAAAAGGCGGGACAAATGACCGCAGCTCAAGCCTCCCAGAGAGGATGCCCCCGACGGAGTAGAACTCCGGCACCATTAGGCCGCACCTGCCGCTGGGGCCGCGCGATGGAGGCTTGCCGCCTCAGCCGAGCAAATGGCGCGTCAAGACATTCAGCAGGCCCGCCAAATGCCACAAGCCATTGATATATGGTGACCCCGGCCCGATTCGAACGGGCGACCTTCCCCTTAGGAGGGGGACGCTCTATCCAGCTGAGCTACGGGGCCATTGGCAGCGGGAAAGGATACCTCGTCTGGCTGAATGGACCAAGCGCGGGGCGTTCTGCAGAGCCCTCGGAGTAGATATGCTGGCCCGCCGCGACCCGTTGTGAACAGGATGTCCGACGTCTGGCGAACACTCTCCGCCCTCGGCGACAGCCGCTGGCTGCTGCCGATGGCCCTGGTGCTACTGATCACCCTGCCCCGTGCAGACGCACGCCTGAAATGGCGATGGCTGCTGGCCATCGCCGTCACCGCCGGCGTTACGCTTGCCTCAAAGCTGGCCTTCATGGGCTGGGGGATTGGCATCAAGAGCGTGCACTTCACCGGTTTCTCCGGGCACGCCGCGATGTCCAGTGTCGTCTATCCGGTCGTTGGTGTACTGCTTGCCGGCCCCGGCAAGCGCGCACGGGCGATCGGCCTGGTAATCGGCGCGCTGTTGGCCACCGCCATTGCCTGGTCACGAATCCCGCTGCATGCCCATAGCCTTTCGGAAGTCATTGCCGGGCTGGCTCTTGGGCTGAGCTGCAGCACGTGGGCACTGCAGGCCGCATCACCCGTCGGTCGCGCCCCTGCGGCGGCTGTTGTCGCTGCCGTACTCGCGGGAATGGTCCTGCCGCTCGCCTTGCCGGACGTCCATACGCACCAACTCGTCATTGCACTAGCCAAGCTCATCTCCGGCAGGGCTGAGATCTTCCAACACTTCTGAGAATCGCCAGGGCGACCCCACATTTCCTTCACGTTCCTTGACAGGGCAAATGAATAGCAGCCAACATAGCGGTGGAAAAATTTCCCTCACGGAGTAGGAGACCCCGTAGATGAAGAAGATGATTGCCGCCCTGGCCCTGCTGGGCCTGTCCTCGCCGGTGTTCGCTCAGGAAGCTCCTGTCGCCGCCGAAACCAGCGCTGAAGTTGCTGGCGCTGAAGCTGCTGGCGCTGCCGCCACCGGCACCCTGACCACCGTCGCTACCGTGGGTCTGGGCATCGCCGCTGCCGGCGTGCTGTACAGCGTTGCTGCGGACAGCAGCAAGGACGACGCGGGCAACAACGGCGGTACCGGCACCACCAACCCGCCGACCGGCACCACCGGTACGACCGGGACCACCGGCACTACCGGCACCAACTGATCGGTCCGCCGAAGCAGTAACCCCGCCCTCGCCGGGCGACGTTCGGCGAGGGCTTTTTCATGCCCGATCGGGCCAGGAACAGATTTCGATGGACTGCAAGCGTTTCGTAGCCACAATGACGGTGGCACTCACCCTGACCGGTTGCATGTGGGCGCCAGGCCAGCATCTTCGCTCGAGCACCTTCGCTCGCGATGATCAGCCCATTGGCAACGACCAGATCGATCTGATTCCGATCACGCCCAAGCTGATTGCCATGGAGCGCGCCACCCGGGATGTCGCGACGATCCCCGCTGCCCTGACCCAATATCAACCGGGCCCGTATCGCATTGGCGCCGGCGACATCCTCTACATCACTGTCTGGGATCATCCGGAACTGACGGTGCCGGCAGGCCCGCAGCAGCAGCTCAACGCCGCGGGTCGCCTGGTGCAGTCCGACGGCACGCTCTTCTACCCTTACATCGGCAAGATCACCGCCACGGGCAAGACGCCCGGCGAACTGCGCGAAGAGATCACGACCAAGCTGGCGCGCTACATCGAAGCGCCGCAGGTGGACGTGTCGATGCTGACCTACGCCAGCCAGCGCGTCTGGGTCACCGGCGCCTCGCGCCAGGCCGCCACTGTTCCACTGACGGTAACCCCGCTGACCATGGGCGATGCCATCAGCCAGGCAGGCCTGGATCCGACACAGGCCGATCTGTCCGGCATTCGCCTGACCCGCGATGGAACAACGTACACCATCGACCTCGACCGACTGGGCCGCAGCGGCGGCGGTGACACCAACGTGTTCCTCAAGGCAGGGGACCACATCTACGTGCCCTACCTCGATCACAAGGAAGTCTTCGTGGTCGGCGAAGTCAACCAGCCCGGCGCAATGAACTTCAAGACCGGCGAAATTTCCCTGAGCCAGGCACTTGGACGCGCGCGCGGCCTGCTGCAGACCACCTCCAACGGCAACGCTGTCTACGTGATCCGCGGTTCGAATGATCTGCAGAGCACTCCGTCGCAGGTGTTCCACCTGGAAGCCAAGTCACCGACCGCATTTGCCGTGGCCAGCCAGTTCGACCTGCAGCCCGGCGATGTCGTGTTTGTCGGTGCCGCTGGCGTGACCCGCTGGAGCCGGTTCGTGAACCAGCTGTTGCCGTTCACCTCCATCATCAGCAACGCCGCCAGCGCGCGCAGCGACCTGGACAAGTAAGGTGGCCCGCACCATGAGCAGGATCGCTCAGGCTGCCACCCGACAAGCGAATCGCCAGCGCCCCGTGGCACTGGCCTTGCTTGTACTCATCACCGCAACCAGTTGCGGCGTTGTGGGCAAGACCAGCGTCAAGTCGGTGCAGATGGCGCTGCAGGGCAAGCCCAACGTGGAACCCACGGCCACCGAGGTGGCCGCTAATCGATTCCCGCAGATCAAGGTCACCGGTCCAGCGGGTGGCGCCGTTCTGGTGCTTGGCAACATCGACTCCGGACGCCAGGCGTGGTACAGCTCCGAGCGAAGCATCGTCTTTCTCAGGGATGGCATCGTCGTCGGCACCCACGGCAGCAACCCGGAACTGCAGGACATGACGCTCGAAGGGGATTCCCCCTTCCACGCACTGCACCGGATAGCAGACGGCACGACCGTGCAGCGTCGCTATGACGTCATGCCTGATTACAGGTATGGAATGAACGTCACCGGCACCCTGGCCACCTTGGGCAAAGAGAAGGTCCAGATCCTGGAGAGCGAGCGCGAGCTGTTGCACGTGCGGGAGCGGCTTCAGGGCGACGGCTGGAAGCGCGACAACCACTACTGGGTCGATCCTGCCAACGGGTTCATCTGGAAGAGCATCCAGGCCATCGCACCCGACACCAGCCTTGAAGTTGTCCAGCTCAAGCCCTACTCGCAGGACCTGCAGAACCGATGACACTGCGACCGATCATCCTTGGGCTGGCACTGGCGCTGGCCTCACATGCGCATGCCTCATCGCCGATCAACGTCGAAGCGGCCGGTCATGTTCGCAATCCCGGCATGCACACGCTTCCCGCCGAGGCCCGCCTCAGCGCAGCCGCACTTGCTGCAGCGCCGGAAGAAGAAGCCTATATGCTGGGCGCCGCCCTTCTTCGGCAACGTGCACTGACGCCACAGACCCGCCTCAAAGCGGGCCTGCTCTTCGATCTTGAAACACTCGCCTCCCAGCAGGATGCTCCGGAGCTTGCCGACGCGGCCGCACAGCTGGCGCGCGAGCTCGGTGACCTGCCAGTGACCGGACGCGAACCGCAGCTCCTTGATCCGCGCCGCCTGGAAGCGAGTGCCGCGGAAAATCGACCCGCGCTGGCCGGCGACCGCGTCGTCTATCCCGGCCGACCCGAAACCGTGCAGGTTGTTGGCGCGGTCGTACAGCCGTGCAAGCTACAGCATCAAGCCACACTTGACGCACGAAGCTACCGCAACGCGTGCGCCTTGCTGCCAGCAGCGAGCCGGGATGATCTCTACGTCATCCAGCCCGATGGCAACGTGCAGCAACTCGGCGTGGCCCTGTGGAACCGCAGTGCGCCCGTGCGCCCGGCGCCCGGCGCTGTGATCTACGTACCATTGAGCGCTGCGAAGATCCGCACTATTGCCCCCGATGTCAACGAGGATGCCGTGCGCTTCCTTGCCACCCAGGTGCTGGATGCACCCGGAGTTTCATACTGATGCGCCACCGCTCCATCCCACTGGCACGCGCCAGTGTTGCCCTTCTCAGCCTGAGCGTCAGCGCTGTATTGCACGCACAAACAGCCCCCGCCCCCACCGCCAGCGATTGGGGCGGCGTTGGTCTGCTGCAGACCCCCACCGCACGCATGGCCGACGACGGCGAGGTGAGCTTCACCGCAAGCCATACCTCGCCCTACAGTCGCTACAACGTGGTGATGCAGCCCCTGCCATGGGTTGAAGGCGCATTCCGCTATGTATCGGTAGCGAACCGACGCTATGGTCCGGAGTGGCTGAGCGGCAAGCAGAACTACAAGGACAAATCCATCGACCTGAAGGTCCGGCTGTGGCAGGAAAGCCGATGGGCCCCCGAGGTATCCGCAGGCTTCCGCGATATCGGTGGTACCGGCCTGTTCTCCAGCGAGTACCTGGTAGCGAGCAAGCGGTTCGGGCCAGTTGATGCGAGCCTCGGCCTCGCCACCGGCTACATCGGTAATCGAGGCGATTTCTCGAACCCGCTTCGGGTAATCAGCGACCGCTTTGAAGAGCGCCCACGCGCGCAGGGCACCGGCAACTTCAACAGCAAGGGCATGTTCCGCGGTCCCGTCGGCATCTTCGGTGGCATCGCCTACCAGACACCCTGGGAACCCCTGCAGCTGAAGCTTGAGTACGACGGCAACGACTACAAGCGCGAACCACAGAACAACAATCAAACGCAGAAGAGCCCAATCAATCTGGGCGCAAGCTATGCCGTGAATCCCAACGTGCAACTGCATCTTGGCTGGGAACGCGGCGACACAGCCATGTTCGGCATTACCCTGCGCGGCAACGTGGCACGAGCGAAATCCACGCCCAAGCTGCTGGATCCGCCTCCGGTTGCCCGAGCAACCGCGGCACCCTCGGCGCAGTCAATGGATGACATCGACTGGCCCGCCCTGAGCCGGACCCTGGAAGAGAACGCCGGCCTCCGTGTCACAGGCATCAGCCGACGTGGATCGGAAGTCATCGTCAGCGGTGAACAGCGGCGGTTCTACTACCCGGCGCAGGGCGTTGGTCGAGCGGCACGCATCCTGGATTCCGAACTGCCATCCGATACCAGCTGGTTCACGATCGAGAACACCCGCCTGGGCGTACCCATCGTGGAAAGCAGCATTGAGCGCAGCACCTTCAACAGCTACCTCGACAATCGCACCCCGCTGAGCGAGTTGGCAGGCCACATCGAGCAGGCAGCGCCTGCGCAGCAGCGTCGCGAGAGCCTCTATGTGGCCCCACTTCGACGCTATGACGGCGCGTTCAATATTGGATACCAGCAGCAGCTGGGTGGACCGGATGGCTTCTTCCTGTTCCAAGTCGCAGGCACCTACTCGGCCAACTTCCACTTCACGCGGAATACCTGGCTGAGTGGAACGGCCAGCTACAACGCGTACAACAACTACGACCGCTTCCGCTACGACGCGCCAAGCAACCTGCCCCGGGTCCGCACCAACATCCGTAAGTACCTGACTACGGAAGACCTGACCCTGACCAACCTGCAGTTCACCAGCAATCATCAGCTGGGCAAGGATCTGTATGGCTCGGCCTACGCCGGCCTGTTCGAGGCCATGTACGGCGGCGTGGGTGGCGAGATCCTCTACCGACCCTTCAACGAGCGCTGGGCTGTGGGTGCCGAGCTGAACTGGGTGAAGCAGCGCGATTTCGATCAGCGCTTCAGCTTCCGTGACTACAGCACCACTACCGGCCACGCCAGCTTCTACTACCAGTGGGGCGATGAGCACAAGATCACCAGCATGATCAGCGCTGGCCGCTACCTGGCGAAGGACTGGGGCGCTACGATCTCGGTCGCGCGCGCCTTCGACAACGGCGTGAACATGGGCGCGTACGCCACCAAGACCGACGTTTCGTCCAAGGACTTTGGCGAAGGCAGCTTCGACAAGGGCATCTTCATCTCGATTCCCTTCGACTTCCTGCTGCCCCGATCCACACGCGCGCGTGCGACGTTCGCATGGAATCCGCTGTACAGGGACGGCGGCGCACGCCTGAGCCGAAGCTATGCGCTGTACCAGCTGACCTCAGAGCGGGATCCGGACTTCTTCTTCGACAATCTCGACAGAATTGACGACTGACGACTGACGGCGGGCACCCTCTCCAATCGACAGAAACCAAGGAAGGGCCGACTGCCAGCGCAGCCGGCCCTTCTCGTTTGCTTACGCTGCTCCAGTCTCCTGCAGCCAAAAGAAAGGGCCGGTTGCACATGCAACCGGCCCTTTCTGTCTCTCGGAGGGGAAAGCCCTTTAGCTGACCCCGTCCGGGCAATTACTTCTCGCTTGAGGCGTACTCGTAGTAGCCGTAGCTGTAGTAGCCCGTGGCACGCTTCTCCACCGCATTGAAGATCGCGCCCTTCACCTTCACGCCATTCTGCTCGAAGCGCTTCATCGAAAGCTCGATCTCCTTCGGCTGGTTCACGCCGAATCGAGTCACCATCAAGGTAGAGCCTGCGTGGTTGGCGACAATGGCGGCGTCAGTGACCGCAAGAATCGGCGGCGTATCGACGATCACCAGGTCGTATTCCTTGGCCAGACCCTCCAGCAGCTGCAGGAACCGCGGATGCATCAGCAGCTCGGATGGGTTCGGCGGAATATCACCGCGGGTGATGTAATGCATGTTCTCCAGGCCTGGGACAGCATGAATCGCATCCTGCAGGGTCACCTTGCCGGCCAGAACATCAGACAAGCCCCCGGAATGCGACACGCCCAGCACCTTGTGCAGGGTACCCTTTCGCATATCAACGTCGACGACAAGAACCTTCTGCCCCGCCTGAGCGACGACAGCCGCCAGGTTTGCCGAAATGAAGGTCTTGCCGACACCGGGCCGCGGGCCCGAAATGGCCAGAATGTTGTTCTTGGCCTCGAGCATTGCAAAGTGCAGGCTTGTGCGCAGGCTACGCAATGCCTCCACTGCCAGGTCGGCAGGCTCGGCGGCGGCCAGAAGGTGGGACCGGCCATCTGCCACCACGCGCTTCTTGCCGCCCTTGCCCTTCTGAACCTTCAGTAGATTCCGCGAGTTGCTCAGCGGAATGGCCGCATACACCGGCAGCCCCAGTTCCTCGATCTGCGCCGGATCCTCCACGCCAGGATTGAGCATTCGGAGCAGGAAAACCGCGGCCGTGGACAGGAATGCGCCCAACAGGAACGCCACAAGAACAATCAGCGGCTTGCGAGGCTTCACCGGCTTGCTGATATCGACGATCGCGTCATCAACGATCCGGACATTACCAACCGTACCGGCCCGCGCAACATCCAACTGCTGCGCCTGGTTCAACAGCGCGGTGTACAGTTCGTTGCTGACCTGCAGATCACGGGTATGTCGAAGCAGCTCCTGCTGCGTATCAGGCAGTGCGCTCACTTCACGACGGAAGCCACTCTTGCGAGCCTCAAGCTCGCCGATCTGGTTCAGCATCGCACGGTAGGCCGGATGCTCGCGCGTGAAGCTGCGATCCATCTCCGCCTGTTTCAGACGCAGCTGCTGGATGCTGGCCTCAACGGCGACCTCCTGCTCGAGCAGGCCCTTGGTCTGCATCGTAATGTCGACGGAATTCGAACGGGACTGGTAAGCCGCCATTGCCGCCTGCGCGTCCTCAACCTGCTTGCGCACGGTTGGCAGCTGGTCTTTCACGAAGGCAAGCTGCGTTGCTGCCTCGGCCGAGCCTCGGTCGACATTCTGTCGCACATACGCTTCAGCAATGTTCTGCACCAGCGCCTGCGCACGATCCGCATCGGTGTCTTCATAGCTGACGCGGAGGATTCCAGAATCCTTGCCCTGTTCGGATGCACGGATGTTTTCCTGCAGCCCGGCGATGACATCGAGGCGACGCTGCTTGGTCAGCGTGAAGCGCATGCCCGGATTGGCATTCAGACTCGCGACTTCAATCTTGATTCCCCGCGCCTCGGCGGGCATACCGACCTTGCCGGCAAGAATGGCTTCGCCCTCGTCATCATGCAGCGAGTACTCCCCAGTCTTGTCGCCGGCGATAAGCGTCATCGGTTCGTCGAGCAACCGGGCCGGAACATCCAGGCGGTGAATCTTCAGTTCATCACCGCCCCAGCCATAGCTGGAAAGCCCCAGAACCGGAGCCGCCACTTCGCCCCCGGTCTCACCCGAGAAACGACGTGCAATCAGCCCCCCCACCAATGGGAAACGCCGGGGCTCGATGACCGTCTCGAGCTGCATCTTGTCGACTGCAGTACCGACAATCGTACGCGAGGTCAGCAGCGCAACTTCGGTGGTGGATGCAGTACTACCGCCTCCGCCCAGAGAGGTCAGATCTGCAAGACCCGGAATGGTGGGCATCTTCGACTCAACCTGCACCGTGGCCTCAGCCCGATACACTGGCGGCGTCAGGATAGCGTAGGCGGCGCCAACCAGCGCGAACAGGAAGGTTGTTCCCAGGATCCACCACTTGCGGTCAATGAGAACGCCCAGCAGATCCCGCAGATCAATCTCGTCGTCTTCGCGGACGGGCCGCGCACTGGTTTCCTTGGTCATAGCTTCCGTTTCTTGAAAAAACCGCACCAGTGCGGCAATTACTTGATGTGGCTGGCCCAGCGGGCCACGCCCTGCTCGATCAAACCGTAGACGTGTTCGAACGCAATTCGCTGCTGACGGTAGGGATCGGGGATCTCCGACCTTCCATCCCAATGCCCCAACAGGAACGTCTTGCCGCTCACCTGAGGAACCTCGCGGGCGATTCGCGCCACATGGGACTGCTCCATCACCAGCACCAGGTCAGCCGCCGCCAACACAGACGGTGTCGCCAGACGTCCTCGATGGGCGCTGGGATCATGCCCCTTCTCCCGAAGCAGCTCTCCTGCGGTTTCATCTATCGGCCGACCGACCAATGCCTGAAGCCCTGCGGAAGAGACCTCTACCCCTGTGCGGTCCCGAAGCTGGTGCCGCATGAGCACTTCTGCGGTTGGGCTTCGACAGATGTTTCCGATGCAGACCAACAGCACCTTGTTGAACATGGGCCAATCCTCTGGCGGGGCGACGTAAGGTGCATACGTCAGCCACCAACGCTTCGCATACGAAAGTTAGCCAAGCAGCATACCTGACATAAGGGTGTAACTGAACCCAGCCCTACCAAGCCGATGGGGCGCCGCACCTAGCCCTACCCCCGGAAATCCGGACGCAGGTCACGCCTTGGTGAAGGTTCTGTTATCATCGTGTGATCGATTGTAACAGCTAACTGGTTGGACTGACGGCCGGATCGGCGCCGCCAGCCTCCCCGGCAGCGAGGCGATTGCTGGATGCACGGACCCTCTACAAGGAAGAAATCGACATGTCTTACATGCCTGCACGGCACCACACCGGGCTCTGGAACGCTTCAGGAAACAGGTTTGCCCCCGCGCTCAGCCTGGCGCTACGGGTCGGAGACCCGATTGTTCTGGTGGTAGCCGCGCTGGCCGCCTACGCGGTGAGATTCGGCGACCTGCACATGCCGATGAACTATGCCCGTTTGGTCTCCATCACCATTCTCTTCGCACTTCTCGTCCTTGGATCCTCATCATTGTACGAGAGCTGGCGCGGGCGCGGGCTGCTCGCCGAGTTCGGCAAAGTACTGATGAAGTTCGTCGTGATTTTCGGCGGTCTTCTCGCCTACTCGACCGCGATCCAAGTCACGGATGAGCTTTCGCGCATCTGGCTTGCTACCTGGTTTGGCTTGAGCTTGGCTGGCGCATTTGCCCTCCGAATTGGCGTTCGAGGCATCGCGGGCTGGATCCGAGCTCGTGGCGCAGACCTCCGCAGCGCTGTCATCGTGGGTGCCACTACTGACTCGGAGCACATTGTCAGCTCCTTGCGATCGGCGACCTGGGCAGGCATCGATGTGCGCGGCTGGTTCGCGACCCCGTCTGATCGAGGCAGCGTGCAGCACGCAAGCAGACTGGGCGATCTGGAAGGGCTCGGCGCGTATGTGGAGGCCAATCATATCGACCAGGTGTGGATTGCCCTGCCGATGCGCGACGAAGACAACATCGCAATTGCCCTGACTCAGCTGCAGCATTCCACTGCCGATATCAAATTCGTACCTGACATGTTCGGGCTGCACCTGCTGAACCACTCCGTCGAGCAGGTCGCGGGCCTTCCCGTCATCAATCTTCAGCAGACCCCCCTTCAGGGCGGCGCCCGCCTGATCAAGGCCCTGGAAGACCGCATCCTTGCCGGCCTCATCCTGATCATGATCTCCCCGATCATGCTCGGGATTGCGGTAGCGGTGAAGCTGAGCTCCCCAGGCCCGATCTTCTATCGGCAGGAGCGGATGAGCTGGAACAACAAGACGTTCTGGATGCTGAAGTTCCGCTCGATGCCGGTCGACGCCGAGGGCGCGTCTGGCGCAGTGTGGGCGAAGGCCGGCGAGAATCGCGCCACCCGCGTGGGCAGCTTCCTCCGGAAGACCAGTCTCGATGAACTGCCACAGTTCATCAACGTCCTCCTGGGCGACATGTCGATCGTTGGACCGCGGCCGGAGCGGCCGGTCTTCGTGCACAAGTTCAAGCACGAGATTCCGTCCTACATGAAAAAACACATGGTGAAGGCGGGCATCACCGGCTGGGCACAGGTCAACGGCTGGCGGGGCTCCACCGATCTTCACAAGCGCATCGAATGTGATCTGTTCTATATCGAGAACTGGTCGCTTTCGTTTGATCTGAAGATCGTTCTCATGACTCTGTTCAAGGGATTCGTGCACAAGAACGCATACTGAGAAATCTGTCGCGCCGGAACTAGCGCCTGAGGTGGCACACCTGACAGCGTGTTACGACGCGAGCTCTTTCGATGTACCGGCCTGCCTGCCAACGCCCCTTTATTCCACGACATGCTCATTACCCTGCTCATCCTATTCACGGCCTCCTGCGTTCTGGCAGTGATCTACCCCTACCTCATCTACCCCACGGTGCTGGCTGCCTGGAAGGTTCGGCCCGTTCGCCAGGGCCCACCGGATTGCGGGGATGGTGCTGACTTCACCCTGCTGTTCTGCGCCTACAACGAAGCATCCGCCATGCCACAGAAGCTGGCCAATCTAAGGGAACTGCGCAAGCAGTACCCCGCGATGCAGTTCATGGCCTTCGACGATGGCTCTGCCGATGGGACCGCCGACCTGATCGAGCAAGGCGCGCCGTTCGTCACGCTGGTGCGCGGCGGCGGCAGGAACGGGAAGGCGCACGGCATGAAGCTGATGGCCGGCCAGGCAACATCCCGCTTCCTCATCTTTACTGACGCCAATGTGCTGCTGGATCTTCAGGCACCGCGCGCGCTCTTCGCATGCTATGCCGACCAAGAGGTTGGCGGCGTCTGCGGCGCCCTCCATTATCTTGGCGCAGATGGATCGGCAACTGCGGCTGTGGGCGGGCTCTATTGGCGGCTGGAAGAGAAGATCAAGGACCTCGAGTCCCGGAGCGGCAGCGTGATGGGCGCGGATGGCTCCATCTTCTCAATCCGCACGGCACTGTATCCGAGCTTTCCCGATACAGTACTCGACGATTTCACGGTCTCAATGGAAGTTGTCTTCAAGGGCTTGCGGTTGATCAAGTGCAACGATGTCGTTGCCTATGAGCAGCTTGTTTCGGTGCGCGCCGACGAATTTGCGCGCAAGGTGCGCATTTCCGCGCGCGCGTTTCACACCCACACCCTGCTGACCTCAAAGCGTCGCAATATGAAGTTCGACAACCGATTCCGCTACTTCTCGCACAAGACGCTGCGCTGGTTCGGCGGAGCCTTCCTGCTGGCCGGTACAGCGGCAGGCGTGGCTTCCCTCAGCCTGCTCTGGCCCGTGCTTGGGATGGTGAGCGTGCTCGCGCTCATCGCCGTGGCCATCGTAGGCACGAAGACGACCAGGGGCCCCCTCTCCTCACTTGTTGAGGTCGTGCTCGCCATGCTGGCCACGCTGCAGGGGGTGGCGCGCGCAGTACGAGGTCAGACATTCGCAGTGTGGAATCCGGCGAAGTCCCGTTGAAAGCGGGCAGCATGCCCAACGGGAAGATAGCGACGGTGCGAGAATTCCGCACTTGGGAGCTGCATAGACACAGGTTGCAGCACGGAAGCAACACGACTGAACACGATTTGTCGAGAAATTTCCAGGAGAAAGCATGAAAGCAGTCATCCTCGCGGGAGGATTGGGAACGCGTCTGGCCGAAGAGACGGCCGTGCGACCGAAGCCGATGGTTGAGATCGGCGGCCATCCGATCCTCTGGCACATCATGAAAATCTACTCGGCACATGGCATCAACGAGTTCATCGTATGCCTGGGATACAAGGGCTACTACGTTAAGGAGTTCTTCGCGAACTATGCCCTGCACAACTCCTCGATCACGGTCGACATTGCCAAACGCTCGTTGGAATTCAACGGCGATTCGCAACTTCCGCCTTGGAAGGTTCACCTCGTGGATACCGGCACCGAGTCGATGACCGGCGGCCGACTACGCCGCGTTCGCGAGTACCTCGACAAGGATGAGCCGTTCTGTATGACGTACGGTGATGGCGTTGCCGATATCGATATCACCTCGCTGCTGGCATTCCACAACGCCCATGGCAAAGCCGCCACGCTGACGTCGGTACGCCCGGCGGGCCGCTTTGGTGCCACGGTCATCCGGGACGGAAAGGTCACAGAGTTCACGGAAAAACCGGCCGGTGACGGTGCACAGATCAACGGCGGGTTCTTCGTGCTACACCCTCGCGTCATTGACCGGATCGCGGGTGACAGCACGATATGGGAACGCGAGCCGCTGGAAGGGTTGGCACGCGATAGCCAGCTGGCCGCCTTCGAACACAAGGGCTTCTGGCAGCCCATGGACACACTCCGGGACAAACAGTCTCTGGAAGCGCTTTGGGACGCCGGCAAGGCCCCATGGAAGATCTGGGACTAAGCATATGCCGAACCGTGTTTTTTGGAGCAAGCAACGCGTATTTCTCACCGGGCACACTGGCTTCAAGGGCAGTTGGACCGCGCTCTGGTTGGCCCGCATGGGCGCCAAAGTGCACGGCTACTCATTGGCGCCCGAAACCACTCCCAATCTTCATGACCTGATCGGCAACGCCACGGGCATGACCTCCACCATCGGCGACATCCGCAACCCTCTCGCGCTCCAGCAAGCGGTGGATGCCTGCGATCCGACCGTGGCGATCCATATGGCAGCTCAGCCCTTGGTACGTCGCTCCTATCGGGAGCCAGCAGAAACCTATGACGTCAATGTCATGGGTACGCTGCACGTGCTGAACGCGCTTCGCCGCGCACCTCATCTGCGCGCGATCCTCGTCGTCACCACGGACAAGGTCTATATGAATGACGACTCGGGCCGCCCGTTCATTGAAACCGATCCACTGGGCGGTCACGACCCTTACTCCAGCTCCAAGGCAGCGTGTGAGGAACTTGTCTCCTGCTACCGGCAGAGCTATTTCGAAGATGCCGGGATCCGCTTGGCCACGGCGCGTGCCGGCAACGTGGTAGGCGGCGGCGACTGGTCAGAGGATCGCCTGATTCCCGACATCTGGCGCGCCATGCTCGCCGGACAGCCGGTGACCTTGCGCAACCCCGGCAGCACTCGGCCATGGCAGCATGTCCTGGACCCTGTGTCCGGCTACCTTGATTATGTCGAGGCACTGGCATCGGACGCTGCCGCGGCGCTCCCCAATGCGCTGAACCTTGCGCCCGCGACAGATTCGCCCATGAATGTTCAGGCGGTCACTGAGACGCTCGGAAAGGCACTTGGCATGCACGAAACATGGCGCCTGGACGAAGGTGACAATCCGGTCGAAATGAAGATGTTGACTCTGGACGCCTCGTTGGCCACCCGCGTGCTCGGCTGGTATCCACGCCTGACCGGGCGCCAAGCCGTCGAATGGTCTGCTGACTGGTACATCCAACAACACCAAGGGCAGGATGCCACCGCCCTCACCCTTGCCCAGATCTCTGAGTACGAAAGACTGGCGACGCGCTGAGCGCGCCTCCGGAAAGGAAACGACACCATGAAGTTCACCCTCGCCCCGCTGGATGGCGTGTACCTGATCGATCTGGAGCCCCGCAGCGATGATCGTGGCTTCTTCTCGCGCCTCTTCTGTCAAGACGAGTTCGCCGAGCATGGATTGGAGACGAACTTTCTGCAGTTCAACACCTCGTTCACCCGGGCACGCCACACCCTGCGCGGTCTCCACTATCAGCTCGGCGATTCTGCCGAGGTGAAAGTCGTCAAATGCACGGCCGGCAGCCTGTACGACGTCGTGCTTGATCTACGCCCTGACTCACCCAGCTTCGGCAAATGGTTCGGCGCAGAACTAAGCGCGGAGAACCGCCGGATGATGTACGTGCCTCGCGGCTGCGCCCACGGCTTCATGTCCCTCACCGACGACGTTGAAATGCTCTATTTCGTCAGTGCGGCATACGACGGCCAGAACGAGCGCTGTGTCCGCTGGAATGATCCGCGTTTCGATGTGGAGTTCCCGCACACGCCGCTCTCGATCTCCGAGAAAGACGCCAGTGCTCCAGACTTCGACCCGGCATGGCACCTGAACACTGCCGTCACCAACACCCCATTCCCGCGGAGCTGAAATGCGAATCCTGCTCACCGGCGCCAGCGGCCTGATCGGACAGGCCGTGCACAAGAATCTCTCCCATGACAACGAGGTAGTCACCCTCGGCCGCAGCGCAAGCGCGGACGTACGCCTCGACCTAGCAGACGTAGACGGCCTGAACTCAGTGACCCTGCCACCGGCTGATGCCCTGGTCCACTGCGCCGGCATCGTCGACGAAGACTTCCGCGAAGATCCCCTCCGTGCTGCCAGAATGGCCCTGTTTGGGGCTGGCGCCCTCGCGCGCCAAGCCGTCGCTGCGGGCGCCACACGTCTTGCCTACATTTCCTCAGCGCATGTGTACGGTCCGATGCTGGGCCACATGGATGAGCGCTCACCGCCTAATCCGGTCTCGGACTATGCGATCTCGCACTACGCCACCGAACAGGTCTTCCGACGGTACGCACAGGGTCCAGTGACTTCTGCTGCGTTCCGGCCATGCGCCGTGTTCGGCACCCTGAGTGATCTTGATGCATTCCGTCGATGGACGCTGATCCCCTTCTCCTTCCCTCGCGAAGCGGTGATCGATCGTCGCATCGTCATCCGCTCGACCGGACAGCAGCGGCGCAACTTCGTGGGTACCGACGACATCGCGGACAGCGTACGACACTGGCTGGATGCCACAGCTTCGGGCTGGCAGGTGATCAACCCCGTTGGCGAAACCTCCTGCACGGTGTTCGAATTCGCCCAGCGCTGTGCTGCCATCTCCGACGAACTGACTACAGGTACCTGCATCGTTGAGCGCCAGCAGCCGTATGAGCCGCAGGCCGGGGCCGACTTTGAATACGCTTCCACCCTGCAATCGAACGCTACTCCTCAGTCCATTGATGACTTCGCCCGCGGATTGATGAGCCAGTTGCTACTCAAGGCCGTGCCATGAAGCCGCGCCTGACCATCGGCCTTATCATCTACAACGGTGTGGACATTGCACGCCGCTGTATCGACAGCCTCATCTCGCAGACCTACACGGACTTCGTCCTTCTTATCCATGACAATGGATCGACCGACGGTACCAGCGAGATTTGCGCCGAGTACGCCGCACGTGATCCTCGCGTGCGACATGTGCGACACCCCCAAACCATTCCGCAGAGCGATAACTTCCGCGGTGTACTGATGTCTGCGGACAGCGAGTACTACATGTGGGCAGCGGACGACGACATCTGGTCGCCGCAGTTCGCCGAGCGGTGTATCGCCCAGCTCGACGTCAACCCCGATGCGGTGGCGTGCTGCACCGAGGTGAACTTCCGTTACCCCGATGGCGACGTGCGCCGCGCACGCGGCACGTTTCCCATCGTCGGCACTCCCGACGAGCGGGTGCGCACCTACCTGCACAATCCGCGCGACAGCGCCCGGCTTTACGGCGTGTACCGAACCAAGGCTCTCCAGGCTAGCTATCCTGCCGGATTGAACATGTTTGGCTATGACTGGTTGGTGGTCTGCCTGAGCATGCTTCACGGCCACCACTTGCAGGTTGACGGCGTGCAGCTGCTCCGCAGCGGGCATGCCCCCGGGAAGTACTTCGAGCGCTATGACCGTCATTTCGTCCGCGAAACTGGGCTGGTTGGACGCCTGTCCTGGTTCCTCCCGCTATTGCCTCTCTCGAAGGCCTTGAAGGCGCACCTTCCCCACAGCGCATGGAGGGCTTCACGACTTCGTGTTGCGCGACTCAATCTAATCCAGTTTCTATTGTTGTTGAAATGGAAGTGGAAGGGGGCTAGCAGCCTGTTTGCACTTGCCAAGGTAGTGGACAAGGCGATCCAGGGTGGCCGGTAATGTCTAAAATTGAGCACCCACCAATCGCGCACCTTGCATCACTGGACTCTTGGCGCGGAGTATGTGCGCTCTTGGTAGCCGTGCATCATTTCGTGTTGTTTTCGGTTAATGAATTCAACTATCACACAATTGAATCGTTCTTCCTCTTTGTTGATTTTTTCTTCGTCTTAAGCGGCTTTGTAATTTCACTAAATTATTCGACGAGAATTAAATCGACTACAGACCTCGCAGATTTTATCGTACGCCGCTTTGCTCGGGTCTGGCCTCTGCATGCAATTGTGATGACGGGCTTCGTCTGCGCATACATTGTGATTCGCGCAATGGGGACAGAGTCACCATACACCATCGGCGCGAGTAGCACGACCTATTTGCCGATAAAGTTTCCTCTAGTGCTGGCACTCTTTAACTCTTTTGGTGCTTTTTCTGGCGGATGGAATCTTCCCAGCTGGAGTATCAGCGCAGAATTCGCTGCGTACCTTGTATTTGCTAGCTGCATGCTTTCCAAATATCGCTACCCCCTGATTTGCGCTTTTACCCTATTAGGTGCCTATTACGTATTCGTCGTGAGCGAAACGCATATCAACTTGACCGCAAACTTCGGTGTATTCAGGTGCCTCTATGGGTTTGGCGTCGGCGTTGGCGCGCACCATCTCTATGCGCATGCCAAGCAAAGGGGCTCACTCAGTGCCGCATCAAATACAAGCACTGAAATTATTGCACTAATTGCACTCATTGTATTTCTTCATGCATCAGTAACTCCGTCTGGAGAGGCTACGCCCACCTCAGCATTTGCGCCAATTCTCTTTTCAGCCATCGTAATTGCATACTCTGGGCAGCGCGGGGCAATCGGACGCCTCCTAAGATTGAAGCCATTCCTCAAGATCGGACAGTGGTCTTACTCCATCTATATCACCCACTGGCTGATACTAATCAGCATGGCCGCAGCTTCCAATGCGCTTCATCCAGCCTACAAACAGGTCGAACTCTGGGGTGGTATCTATTGGAAGTGGGACCTATCCTCCCCCACAGCCTTTCTCATCGCCCTCGCAATCTACCTCGCAGCTCTATTATCACTTTCCTCAATCACCTATGCCGCGATTGAGGATCCTTGCCGAAAGGCTGCATCCAATTACCTGAAACGCAGAGAAACAGCGAATGGGGACGCAACCACTGTCAGCCCGCAGTGATCAATACCAGCGCCCCCTGCATTGACCGCAACCTAAGTAGTTCACGTGAGCACTTCCAATTGAATCTCAGAAGAAACTCCCTCTTCTCAGCTGCAGAGGTCCTGATCGGAGGCATTGGGTTATTCCTGATCTACCGAAGCGTCGTCGCTGAGCTTGGCATCGCCATGCTTGGCGTCTGGTCGATTGTGCTTGCCACAACGGCATTCGGGCGGGTAGCCGATGTCGGCATCTCCGCTGGCCTATCCAGGTTCATTGCCGCTGCACGTGGGCGCCAGGAGCATAGCAAGGTCTCGCTCTACTTCTGGACAGCGCTTTCCACCATCGCCATTCTCATGGCCGTCATCGCCGTTCTCGGGTGGCTGCCATTGAATGCCGCGCTGGGTTTTGCCCTGAGCGGCGTAGAGCTGACCGCGGCCCAGCAACTGCTGCCTTGGGCGTTGTTCACATTCTGGCTGCTCAACATCAATGCTGGGCTGGCGGCAACACTGCTCGGCATTCAACGATCAGACCTGCGCGCCGTTTCCTCCATTGGAGGCATGATCATCCAGGTGGTCGCGTCCTATCTTCTGGTCAAGTCACACGGATTGCTCGGGCTTGCCTGGGCCCAGGCTGCGCAGTACCTCTTTGCCATTGCGGCTTCGTCGATATTTGCGCACAGATCACGCGCCATCCTGGGTCCTCCCCGCTTCTCAGCCTTGGTCTTGAAGGAGTTGTTCGGCTTTGGCGCAAAGCTGCAGATCGGTACGATCGCAAACCTTCTGTTTGAACCCCTCTCCAAGCTGGTCCTTGGAGCGGTAGCCGGCCCCTCGTCTGTCGGCATCTTCGAAATGGCATATCGAATGGTCTATCAGATCCGGACGGTCGCGATCATGGCACTCCAGAACCTCGTGCCAGCCTTTGCCGAGCTCTCACAGCGTGATTCCACAGCAAGCAACGCCCTCTTCAACAAAAGCAATCGCGTTGCCGCCCTCGCGGGGGGAGGGCTGATGATCGCGGCCATTAGCGTAGCGCCATTGGTCTCAGTTCTATGGCTGAAAACATACTCAAGCGAGTTCGTGTTACTGGTCGCGATGATCTCGGTCTGCTGGCTGATCAACATCCTCTGTGCGCCATCCTACTTTTGGGGAATAGCGCACGGCACCGTCAATGCAAACATCGGCGGACAGCTTCTCACCGGCATCCTATCTCCTGCGCTGGCTTATCTTCTTGGCAATCAGTACGGCCCAACTGCGACGGTAGCTGGCATCCTCGTCGGCAAGGCGATCGGTGACATGCTGCCTGCCATATTCAATCGGCCGGCTACCGCCTGGTCGAGTGCCGGCGTCGCACAGCCATGGAATCTGCTGGCCCTGGTCGCGACCATTCTTTCAGCCACCCTCGCACATCATCTCTGGGGAAGAATGGCAGGTGATTTTTTCTCATCGCACAATATCCTCAACTTGATTCCTTCATGATGAACCACGTCTACGCAACGCCCAAAGCGCATGGAAGCTTCAGCCGCTCGACAGTGGGATTGGCTCTGCTGGTCGCGTTCTTCGTCGGCGCACACCTCAGGCTCTCCATCTACAGCGGCGGCAGCGTACTGATTCCTCAGTACATCTGCCTAGCGGCCGGCGCTGCGCTTGTAGCGCTGTATCACAGGACGCTTCTTAAGACGCTGCCGCTGATGCTTCTACTTGCAGCGGCCCTGGTGCTCGCCCCCATTCTGAACAGTGTTTTCCTGTCCACCTCCGCGTTATTTGAGTCGTACAAGGGCGGCATTCAATTACTGATATCGATGACGCTCATGCTCGCTGTTGCCGTGCTAGTAACCACTGTTGAACCAGCACGACTTGCCAGCCTTTCCACCCGCCTCTGGCTGTTCTTTGTGCTGCTTGCACTTCTTGAATTCGTCGCCATGCGCGACGTATTCGAAGCCATTAGTCAAGCGATCTACTCCGCATCTGGCCGTGGCCTGTACACAGGCGTGGAGCGCGATCAACTCATGTATGGCCAGATCCGGCCCAAGGTCATGGCCACCGAGCCCTCGTTCCTGGCCACCACCTTGCTCTGCCTGTGTACCATGGCGATCCTCAGCATGCGCTCAGCAGGCAAGCCGCACACGGTGAGGAATGGCCTGCTCATGCTCACGGTAACTTACCTGGTCTGCCCCAGCATGATCATCGTGTTCTTCATGGCCGCCATCGCGACGTGGATGTACTGGCCGCGCACAAAAAAGGGGCGTGCATTGGTCCTATTCCTTCTCGGCGGTGCATTAGTTTCGACGCTGATCGCGCAGTCGTACATGACCCAGCTCGCCGCCCTCAGCAAATTGGTGCTCGGTGATCACGGGGCCACCGGCAGCTTCTTCGGGCGCATTGCCGTGGGACCAAGCGTTGGCATGGATGTTATTGAGCGCTATCCATTGCTGGGTGTAGGTGTCGGTAATGCGGAGGCCGCGCGCCCCATCATCGACAACAACTGGCTCAATAAGGGGGCTTTCGCGCTGTTCCCATGGTTTGCAGATCCAACTTTGCGGGCGAACGATCTGATGTCAAACGGATTCTGGTGGCAGTGGATCTACCTGGGAGCAGCTGGAGGCCTCCTATTCATAGCCTTGACCAAAGCACTGCTGCGCAGAATCGGTGTGGAACTACCGTTCCGGGCGATTGTGTGTGCGTGGATTGTCTGGTATGCCGGCGCGGCATTCGTTGATCCGATTTCCTGGTTCGCGCTAGCCATATTCTGTATTCCTCCACGCACAAATTCCGAATATAGAACCCAGCTCTCGGACAATGATCGCGCTCCTATCGTGCCCGGAGCCATGCATGCGCGATAATTCCCGCACTCCGCATGCCCGGTTGGGCCTCGGATGCAGCCGACTCGGGTCGGTGAATGGCGTAGGCGGTCCAGATGCCACCCGTCTGCTTGCAGTCGCTTTGGACGAAGGCTATCGGTTCTTTGATACATCCAACATCTATGGTCAGGGAGATAGCGAGCGACTGATAGGCAACGTTATCGGTAACCGCAGTGACTGCGTGGTGTGCACCAAGGGGGGCAAGTACTTGCCCTTCTCCAAACGTATTCTAGTACCGGCAAAAGGCCTGATCCGGCTTGTCGCGCGACGATCCAACACAGCACGAAACGGCGTCAGCAGTCTGCGTAGTCAGCCGCTGCCCACGCGCTGGGACGCTGACTTCATTTCCAAGGCAATCGACGAAAGTCTGCGTCGACTGCGACGTGACGCAATCGATATCTACCTGTTGCACAGCCCGCAGGTAAGCGCGCTGCGCGACGGAGAAGCCATCCAGTCGCTGCACAACGCCCAGCAAGCCGGCAAGATTCATGTTATTGGCGTATCGGTCGATGACGTCGGCACAGCTATGGCGGCGCTGGCGGATCCGCGAGTAGGCGCCTTGCAGCTTCCGCTCCATCCTAATGCCAACGATTACGATCAGGTGTTGGCACAGGCCTTCCAGCAGGACGTGAAGATCATCGCGCGTGAAGTTCTGGGTGGTCAAAGCGGGATAGCCGTCGCACAGGATCCCTCGGCATTCGCCGCGGCACGCATCCAGGTCCTGCAAGATGATCCTCGTATCGCCACTGTCTTGGTAGGCACTACCAAGATCTCCAATATGAAGGTCGCTGCGCGGGCTGCTGGCTTGACCGCGAGCACACCTACCCGACCGCAACGCGGAAGCTGAAACGTGAACATTGCAATCGTGGGCTGTGGATTTGTCTTCGACATCTACATGCGGACCATCAAGGCTCATCCGGAGCTGGCCATCGTAGGCGTCTTCGATCTCAAGGCCGATCGGATGGATCGCGTGTGTGCCTACTATGGCCTTGAGCGCTATACCTCGCTGGACGCCCTGATGGAGGACGTCCGAGTGGACATCGTGGTGAACCTGACCAATATCGGCGCGCATTTCGACGTGAGCCGCCGGGCATTGATGGCGGGAAAGCACGTTTACAGTGAAAAACCCATAACCCGGGATCTGCGTGAGACCCAGGAACTGTTCGCCATCGCCGCGACCAAAGGCGTTCGCATGTACGGCGCGCCCTGCAACATCTACAGCGACTCGGTAAGGACGCTGTTCAAGGCAGTCGGCGACGGCACCATCGGGAAACCGCTTCTGGTGTACGCCGAGCTGGATGACAACCCCATCCACCTGATGGAGTTTGAGAAGGTAAGGAGTCCTACGGGCGCACCGTGGCCGCTTGAGGAGGAGATCCTTGAAGGCTGTACCTTTGAGCATGTGGGCTACCACCTTGTTTGGATCTGTGGCTTGCTGGGCCCAGCAACGGCGGTTACCGCCTACTCCAATGAGCTGATCGAGACCAAGTCAGCAGCCATGCCTGGCCGCTCTGGGACGCCGGACTATTCTGTTGCTTGCCTGACGTTCGCCAATGGCGCGTCGGCGCGGATCACCTGTAGCGTGGTGGCACCCCGCGACCATCGCATGCGCGTGATCGGCACCGAAGGAGAGGTATCGACCGACAGCTACCGCCAGTACCGTTCCCCGGTCCACTTGGAGCGTTACTCCAAAGGCAGCCTGAGCGCGCGGAAGTTGCAGGTGCTGCGCAACAGCCGCCTGCTCGCCAGGCTGTTCGGCATCGGCGGACGCCGGATGCGACTGGTACGGAACTGGAAGTCCGTCGCGGTGGAAAAGGACCAATCGGTGCGTTCTTCCCTACGAACACGCGTCAAGGAATGGGTCCGGCGCAAGGAAGTTTACGCGCAGGATAAATTCGTCGGCATTGCAGAGATGGCGCGCGAGATAAGAAGCGGCCAACCGCAGTATCTTTCACCCGACTTCATAACCCATCTGAATGAACTGACGCTGCTGATCCAGGGCGCAGGTCCCGAGGGCTTGGCGACGCGCCCTACCACAACGTTCGCGCCGCTTGGCCCACTACCAGGGACGCAGGACTACGGGACCCGGTATCTGAAGCGCCTACACCCCACTCTGCTGGAGCGGATCGCATCCCGATGAAAAACGGGGCGCCGATGACATTCTATCGGCGCTCTCCAAGGACGGATGCAACTGGACGACTACTTTGGAAATCAATCTACGAATTTTGCAAGCCGCATCGCGGCTTGATGCGAAGATGCTTGGATATCATCTCAAGCGCGTGCTTCGCAACGTCCTTGCCCGGAAGTTTCCGAATGCCTACGCGCGACGCCTTGAGCGGCTCAGTACGCGTGTGCCAGCTATCGCCTCCCGCAGCACCGAAGCAACTGGAACAACCGTGGCGTTCGTTTCCCGATTCTATCGGGACGAATATCTGGACGATATGGATGAAGTGGCTCGTGGGCACTTCAACTTCTTTGGTCAATCCATGGATTTCGGCAACATCGGAGCGATCAATTGGCACCACACCATTCCCGTCGAGAAAGATCTTCATCTCTGGAGGATGAAGCTGGCGCACTTGGGATTCATCTGTCCCATGCTGGTTTCCGGCACAGTCACGCATCATCAGGCCGTCGAAGCGATCCTGGCTCGCTTCAATGCCAGCAGCAGCTTCGCGGTGAGCGGATGCTTCAGTTCTTACTGGTTCCCGTACAGCGCGTCGCACCGGATACTCAGCGTACTCAGTGGCTACCTTGTCGCACGCCAGGAGCGTACGCTCGCGCCTTCACTGGTCGCCGCCATTGAAGCGTTTCTCCGTCGCGATGTCGCCTTCGTGCTGGACACCATCGAGCATGAGCTCAAGAACAATCACGTCGAACGCAATCTGGCAGCGCTGTGTCTGTACTACAGCCACGCAGAAGAGGTTCCGACGTCGATCGCGGCGCGCCTGAACCGCGACGTGCATCGGATCATTCTGGATTGCGTCCTCGAAGATGGACTGCTTTCCGAGCGCTCGGCCATGTACCAGGGCTTGACCGTCATGGCCTTGCGCGTATTCCGGGACACCCGGTTCCTCGGTGCCACCACGCGCGAACTTGCCTGCGAGCGCCTCGCATTGGCCGAGCGTGCTTGGGCGGTGATGTCTCATCCGGATGGCGAAATTGCACTGTTCAACGACAGTTGGTTCGGCGAAGTTCCTCCGGTCGCTGCATTGATCGAGCCCCCGTCACTGCAGCCACTTGAAGTGTTGCCCCATGCCGGTTATGCCCGCCTGCAGGATGAAACCTGCTTTGTCCTGTTTGATGCCGGCGCGATTGGCCCGTATTGGAATCCCGGTCACGGGCACGCCGACTTCCTAGCGGTGGAGATCGACCTGCACGGCAAAAGATTCATTGTGGATCCGGGCACTTACCAGTACTCCACGGGCGAGCGCAGACGCTTCGAGCGCTCGGCGGGCAGCCACAATGGCCCTGGCTGGCACGAGGTCGAACCGGTCGAGTACAGCGGCTGCTTCAAGGTGGGCCGGATGAGCAAGGCGCAGCTGAGCGAGTGTGGCCCGCTCGCAGGTGGACATCGCGTATCCGGGGCATTGAATCTCAAGAATGGCAGCGCAGATCGCAGTGTCATGCTTATAGACGGTTGCCTGCATGTGAGCGACCGATGGCACGGGGATATTCCCCGACCGCGCACCAACCTGTTAGTCAGCGCCGATTGGCACGTGGTCTCGCGCAAAGAGAACCATCTGCAGTTCGCCCAAGCTGGGATCATCGTCGATCTGATAATCCGCAATGGCTACGTGGCGGATCTCCGCGCTTCATCTTGGGCCAGCCACTACCTTCAGGATCGGCAGGGATGGTTGATCACGCTGGAGCCCTCCGATACAGCCGAACTGGACTGGGAAGTAAGTAGTCCAATTCCGCCCCCCATTTGCACCAAGGAATAGCACGATGTCGTCCGTCCGTAAGCGCATTCTCATCCTCAGCCGTCTCTTCCCATACGCACCGGCGCGCGGAGGCGACATGAGCTATTCCAAGGGGCTGGCCACCTCGTTTGCCCACGTTGCGGACGTGACCGCAGTGGTTGCCACCAATGGCGTGCAACCCGATGGTCCGGTCGACAAAGACGGGGTTCGCTGGATCATCGCAGGCGCTCCGCGCAAGGGACGCATGGGGTCGGTCGCCACCCGTCTGCCTAACATTGCTTGGCGCGGACAGACCACTGCTTACACGAGGGCCGTAGCACTGGCCCTTCGGGAAGAGTGGGACGTAATCGTCATCGATCACATCGGCTCCTACCATGTACTACCCCAAGTACTGGCGTACCGCGCCCGTCGTCCGGCAACGCGCATCTCCTACATTTCACATGAGCACGAAGCCTCCGTTCGCGTGGAGAAATACGCAGCGTATGGTGGCAACCCGCTGCTGCGCCTTGCCCTGAAGCTGGATGGCATCAAGGTGGGTAAGGCCGAGCTTGACCTGGTGCGATCGGCGGACCTTCTGTCTCTGATCAATCCAGACGATGCTGCACTCTACAAGGCCCAGTTACCAAGTGTGCAGTACGTCACCCTGACCCCGGGCTACCAGGGCAATAGCACGATCCAACGCCGGATCGATGCATCGGTGCCTCGACGCGTCGTCTTATTGGGCGGGCGTGAATCCCGTCAGAAACAGGTGATCCTGGAGCGCTGGCTGGAACATGCAGCACCCGTTTTTCATCGCGCAGGCGTCGAGATGGCCGTGGTTGGACCGATCGACGATGCGCTCGGCGACACGTTGTCCGGCCGCTACCCGACCGTGCGGTTCATGGGCTTTGTCGATGATATTGACGCATTCCTTGCTACCTGCCGTGCAAGTGTGGTCGCCGACTTCCTCGGCGGCGGATTCAAGGTGCGCCTGCTGACCTACGTCTTCAATCGCCTGCCAATTTTTGCCATGAAAGGCGCCGTTTCTGGCTTGGGAGTGAACGCGCCCAGCGCATTCGTCGAATTCAACGACCTTGCGACGCTGGCGCAGGGGGTTTGCGAACGCATTGATGATTTTGACTACCTCAACAGCCTGCAGAACAATGCTTATGAGGGTACGCGGGAACGCTTCGATTGGACCGATCGTGGCGTGCGCTTTCTGAAGGCCCTGGACGCAGGCCAGTGACTGCACAGTTGACGACGGTGGCGCAGGGTTCCGGGCGCAATCAGGGCATTGAGCTGGCACGCGTTCTGGCCGCGTTCGCTATTATCTGGTACCACTCGAAGGCACCGGGAAGCGAGATCAGCTACAGCGGTCTCTCGGTGTTCCTCATGCTCACCATGCTGTTCGAGGCGGGCAGCAATTGGTCACGACCGGTCCGGATTGCAAAGCTGGCGCGCCGTCTGCTGATTCCGTGGGCATTCTGGTTCCTAGTGTTTGGTGCCATCAACCTTGCACGCCATAAACCCTTGATGCCGCTGGATTACAGCGGCGGCTGGGTCGCCGGAGTTCTCGCTGGCAGCAGCATCCATCTCTGGTACATCCCGTTCATCTTTGCCCTGATCGTGATACTGGCGCTGATAAAGCGATTTGTTGATCGCCAGATGCTGTTCTGGCTGGTAGTGATGGCGACTGTCGTGAATCTGGCAACGGTCTGGCAATGGGAACCCTGGTCGCGTCAGGTCGGCTACCCCTTGGCTCAGTGGACGCAGGCTTCCACGGCCGTGCTGATCGGGCTGTTGATCGGCCTACACCGAAGCACCCGATGGGGTGCGCATGCACTTGCTGTTGCACTGTTGATGGTAGCCGCGACATGGGTGCTCTCTTCTTTGCCTGGCGTGGCACTGCCACACTTGATTGCCGCCTTGGTACTGCTGGCCGCGCTGCGTTGGGGACACAGGATCCCCACATTGACCGTGATGCAGACGCTGGCCAATGCGACGTTCGGTATCTACCTGTGCCACCCGATTTTCCTCGGGGCGGCCAAACAGCTTCCAATCCATGTGACGCTCCGGGTCACCATAGCTTTCGTGGCGTCGGCCTTTTTCGTAGTCGGCTACCAGCGCCTAAGGGCGCGACTGAAGCAACCGACGTTACCCGTCGCCTGACCTTTGTGATGCTCCATTCACCCTACGACGTGTCGCACTTGGAGTTTGTTCCTTGAGTACTTCCAGCATCCTCATCTGCGGCGGCGCCGGCTACATCGGCAGCCACATGGCCCAGTACCTGGCCGAAGCCGGCCACGCCGTAACCGTGCTCGACAACCTGTCCACCGGCCACCGCGACGCGGTCTGCTGGGGCGAACTGCTGGAAGCCGACCTGCTGGATCCCGAAGCGCTCGAACGTGCTCTCCATGGTCGCCAGTTCGATGCCGTGATGCACTTCGCTGCCCGCTCGCTGGTCGGTGAGTCCGTTGCGGATCCTTATGCCTACTACGACAACAACGTCACTGGCACACTGAACCTGCTGGCCGCCATGCGGCGCCACGACATCGATCGCATCGTGTTCTCCTCCACCGCTGCGGTATTCGGCAATCCACTGTCGGACGTGATCGATGAGGACCACCCCAAGGCGCCCATCAACCCTTACGGCGCCAGCAAGCTGATGGCAGAGCGGATTCTCGCTGACGCAGCCACAGCCTACGGCCTGCGTTCAACCTGCCTGCGCTACTTCAATGCCGCAGGCGCCCTGCCCGACCAGGGCATTGGCGAGGCCCATGCCTGCGAAACCCACCTGATTCCCAATGTCCTGCGTGCCGCATTGGGCATCGGCAACGCCATGAAAGTGTTCGGCAATGACTACCCAACACCCGATGGCACCTGCGTGCGCGACTATGTACACGTGCAGGATCTGGCCCAAGCCCACGCGCTGGCACTTGAGTACATGGAGCACACGCCCGGTGCGCACGCCTTCAATCTGGGCAATGGGCAGGGTTTCTCCGTCCATGAGGTGATTGCAGCCGCGGCAGCGGTCAGCGGACGCGAAATTCCGTTTGAGATGGCGGAACGCCGCCCGGGCGATCCGGCCAGCCTGGTGGCGTCTTCTGCCCGCGCTCGCGAGATCCTGGGTTGGCAGCCGCGCTGGACCGAGTTGGCGCCAATCATCGCCAGTGCCTGGCAGTGGCATCGCTATCCTCCCGCGTGGTCGCCGCAGCCGGCCATTCCTGACACCGCGCGCAGCTTGGACGAAGCCCTGCCTGCCTGAACAGGCACTCCGCATTGGGATGGCCTATCGGTGCGGTTTCACCCCGCACCGCACCAAAGCCCAGCAACCTCCCTCTGCTACCATCGGCGGTTCTGTTCATCGCGTCCCCCACCTGCCCGCGATGGCGCCAAACAACGTAACGAAACACAGGAGTCTGCATGTCTTCCGAGCTGCTCAAGTCCCTTGGCCTGGACGCGATCAACGCTGGCACGTACCTGGGCAACGGGGAGTGGTCGAGCGCGACCAGCGGTGAGCTGATCACCCCGGTCAACCCGACCACCGGTGAGCCGATCGCGCAGGTCCGCGCGACCACCGAGGCCGAGTACGAGACCGTCGTCGCTCGCGCCCAGGAAGCTTTCAAGGTCTGGCGCACCACGCCGGCTCCGCGCCGCGGTGAAGCCGTGCGCCTGTGCGGTGAAGCGCTGCGCAAGCACAAGGACGCCCTGGGCTCGCTGGTTGCGCTGGAAATGGGCAAGAGCAAGCCCGAAGGCGACGGCGAAGTGCAGGAGATGATCGACATCGCCGATTTCGCCGTGGGCCAGAGCCGCATGCTGTACGGCTACACCATGCATTCCGAGCGCCCCGGCCACCGCATGTACGAGCAGTACCACCCACTGGGCCTGGTCGGCATCATCTCGGCCTTCAACTTCCCGGTCGCGGTGTGGAGCTGGAACTCGTTCCTGGCCGCCATCTGCGGCGACGTGTGCATCTGGAAGCCGTCCAACAAGACGCCGCTGACCGCCATCGCCTCGCTGAAGATCTGCAACGACGCCCTGCGCGAAGCCGGCTTCCCGGACATCTTCTTCCTGATCAACGATGCCGGCACTGCGCTGTCGGAGAAGATGGTCGATGACCGCCGCGTGCCGCTGATCAGCTTCACCGGCTCGACCCAGGTTGGCCGCACCGTCAATGAGAAGGTCGCCCGCCGCCTGGGCCGCTGCCTGCTGGAGCTGGGTGGCAACAACGCCATCATCCTGGACGAAACCGCCGACCTGAAGCTGGCCGTGCCGGGCATCGTGTTCGGCGCCGTCGGTACCGCCGGCCAGCGCTGCACCACCACCCGCCGCCTGATCGTGCACCGCTCGATCTATGCCGACGTGCTGGCCACGCTGGTCAAGGCCTACAAGCAGGTCGAAGGCAAGATCGGCGACCCGACCGATGCCGCCAACCTGATGGGCCCGCTGAACAGCGATGGCGCCGTGCAGCAGTTCCTCGATGCCATCGCCCAGGCCAAGGCGGCCGGCGGCACCATCGAAACCGGCGGCACCCGCATCGACCGCGCTGGCAACTTCGTGCTGCCGGCGATCGTCTCGGGCCTGAAAAACAGCGACGCCGTGGTCCAGCACGAAACCTTCGCGCCGATCCTGTACGTGATGCCGTACGACAGCATCGACGAAGCCATCGACATGCAGAACGGCGTGCCGCAGGGCCTGTCGTCCTCGATCTTCACCCAGAACCTGAAGACCGCCGAGAAGTTCCTGTCGGCGGCCGGCAGCGACTGCGGCATCGCCAACATCAACATCGGCACGTCCGGTGCGGAGATCGGCGGCGCATTCGGTGGCGAGAAGGACACCGGCGGTGGTCGCGAGTCCGGCTCGGATGCATGGAAGGTCTACATGCGCCGCCAGACCAACACCATCAACTACTCGGATTCGCTGCCGCTGGCCCAGGGCATCAAGTTCGACCTGTAACGCTATCTGTAGTGCCGGGCCATGCTCGGCAGGATGCGCCATGAACACCGCAGGAAATGCAGCCGAGCATGGCTCGGCTCTTCAGGCTGGCAAGCCGGTGATTGATTTCACCGGCCGCTGCGTGCTGATCGCCGGCGGCAGCAAGGGCATTGGCCGTGAAATGGCGCTGGCGTTTGCCGGCGCCGGTGCGCAGGTCTCGGTCTGCGCCCGCGGCCAAGCCGGCCTGGATGCCCTGCGCGCCGATGCACAGGCACAGGGTTTCGAACTGCACACGTTTTCCGCCGATCTGGCCGACCCAGGCCAGATCCAGGCCTGGCTGCAGGCCGCCGCCGATGCACTCGGTGGCATCGATGTGCTGGTCAACAACGCCACCGGCTACGGCATGGCCGACGACGAGGACGGCTGGGCCGCCAGCCTGCAGGTCGACTTGATGGCGGCCGTGCGTGCATCGCGCCTGGCCCTGCCCTGGCTGCGCAAATCCAGCGACGCCTGCATCCTCAATCTGTCTTCGATCGCCGCGCAGCAGCCGCGTCCCGGTGGTGCGCCCTACGCCGCCGCCAAGGCCGCGCTGTCGCACTACACCACCTCGCAGGCCCTCGCGCTGGCCAAGGACCGGATTCGGGTCAATGCCATCGCACCGGGCTCGATCGAGTTCGATGACGGCCTCTGGGACCGCCGCCGCACCGAAGACCCGGCGCTGTACCACGGCACGCTGGCGAAGATTCCGTTCGGCCGCTTCGGCCACCCGCGTGAGATTGCCGATGCCGCCCTGTTCCTGTGCTCGCCGCTGTCGCGCTGGATCACCGGCCATGTGCTCAACGTGGATGGTGGCCAGGTGTTGATGGGCTGACACCGGCACGCCGGTAGTTGCCAACCTTGGTTGGCATGCCTTTCGTCGACCAAGGTCGACGTCTACCACAGCTGGAATGCCTTTCGTCGACCAAGGTCGACGCCTACCGTGGCTGAAATGCCTTTCGTCTGCCAAGGTCGACGCCTGCCATCGCATCCGCCGGGCATGGGATTGCCCGGGCAGAGGCACTATCATGTGCACACTGCCAAGGAGGACCCCGATGAGCGTGGCACCCCGACAGACAAGCGCCCTGGCCGTGGTCAGCCTGGTCATGGGCATCGCCAGCTGGACCGTCCTGCCCTTCGTGGCCAGCATCGTGGCCATCATCACCGGCCACATGGCCCGCGCCGAGATCCGCCGCCGCCCGCATGAACTGGAAGGCGATGGCCTGGCCGTCACCGGTCTGGTACTGGGCTGGGTGATGGTCGGCGCGGTGATCGCCGCCATCCTGGTCTTCATCCTGTTCTTCGGCGGCCTGGCCTGGCTCGCCGCGATGTCGAACTGACTGCCATGACCGCCTCCGACAGCACTGAACGCTTCAGCAGCCGCGTCGCCGATTACGTCCGCTACCGGCCCGATTACCCACCCGCGCTGCTGGAATGGCTGCACGGCCCGATGGGCGTCAGCCGCGAGGCGCTGGTCGCCGACATCGGCGCCGGTACCGGTATTTCCAGCCGCCAGTTCCTGGCCAGCGGCCATCCGGTAGTCGCGGTTGAACCCAATGCCGCCATGCGGGGCGCGGCCGAGCAATGGCTGGCACCGCAGTACCCGCAGTTCCGCGCGGTCGACGGCCGCGCCGAGGCCACCACACTGGACGACGCCAGCATCGATCTGGTCAGTGTCGCGCAGGCCTTCCACTGGTTCGACACCGTGGCGGTGCGCGCCGAGTGGCAGCGCATCCTGCGCCCGGGTGGCCTGGTACTGATCTACTGGAATTCGCGCCTGCTCGATGCCAGTCCGTTCCTGGTCGGCTACGAACAGCTGCTGCTGGATTACGGCACCGACTACTCCGCCGTGGCCGAGCGCTACCAGGACGATGCCACCATGCAGGCCTGGTTCGGCCCCGGCCTGCGCGGCATGGTCGAGCTGCCGAACGTGCAGCACCTGGACTTCGACGCCCTGCGCGGGCGCCTGCTGTCCTCCTCCTATGCCCCGCAAGCCGGTCATCCGCGTCACGCGCCGATGATCGACGCTCTGCAGGACCTGTTCGCCGCCCACGCGGTCGACGGCCAGGTTGCTTTTGAATATCGAACCCGAGCCTTCCTCGGCACGCTGGACTGAACCGACGCATGTATTCGCTTGCCCGCCCCTTCCTGTTCTCGCTCGACGCCGAGCGCGCCCACGGCCTTGGCCTGTCCGCACTGGACCTGGCCTACCGCACCGGCACCACGCCGCTGCTGGCCGCACGCATCGCGCCGATGCCCAGCACGGTGTTCGGGTTGACCTTCCCCAATCCGGTCGGCCTGGCCGCCGGCCTGGACAAGAATGGCGAGCACATCGATGCGCTGTTCGCGCTGGGTTTCGGCTTCGTCGAAATCGGCACCATCACGCCGCGCCCGCAGGCCGGCAATCCGCAGCCGCGCCTGTTCCGCCTGCCGGAACACAACGCGATCATCAACCGCATGGGCTTCAACAATGCGGGCGTGGACGCGCTGGTGCGCAACGTCGAGCGCGCGCGCAACCGCCGCGGCCTGCTCGGCATCAACATCGGCAAGAACAAGGACACCCCGAACGAACAGGCCGTGGACGATTACATCGCCTGCCTGGACAAGGTGTACCCGCTGGCCGACTACATCACCGTCAACATCTCCTCGCCCAACACCGCCGGCCTGCGTGAACTGCAGGAAGAAACCGCGCTGCGCCAGCTGGTCAGCCAGTTGCGCGACCGCCAGGAAGATCTCGCGGCCCGCCACGGTCGCCGCGTGCCGATGCTGGTCAAGGTGGCGCCCGATCTGAGCGAGCGCGACATCGATGCCGCTGCCCGCGTGCTGGGCGAACTGCAGGTGGACGGCGTGATCGCCACCAACACCACCATCGACCACAGCAAGGTGGCCGGCGACCCGCTGGCCAACGAGGCCGGCGGCCTGTCCGGCGCGCCGGTGCTGGAGCAGTCCACCCTGGTACTGCGCCGCCTGCGTTCGCGCCTGCCCGAGTCGGTGCCGCTGATCGGTGTTGGCGGCATCCTGTCCGGTGCCGACGCCGTGGCCAAGATGGCTGCTGGTGCGGCGCTGGTGCAGTGCTACAGCGGCCTGATCTTCCGCGGCCCGGCCCTCGTCTCCGAATGCGTGGAGGCGATCCGTCGCCGCCGCGAAGCGCCGAGCCGCGGCGCGGTGGCCCCATTGTGAGCGCGCCCATGGATACCGTCGACGGCAACGCCCCGCTGCGCTGGACGCTCACCCGCAATGCGCCGCTGCAGGCCCTGAACACCTTCCATGTGCAGGCCAGCGCCGCTCAGCTGCTGGAACTGCACGATCCCACGCTGCTGCCGGAAGTGCTGGCATTGCCCGAAGTGGCCAGCGGCCCGCTGCTGGTGCTGGGTGCCGGCAGCAACGTGCTGATCGCCGAGGACCTGCCGGGCACCGTGCTGGTGTTCGGCAACCGTGACATCAGCTTCCTCGAGCATCGCGCCGACCATGCCGTGATCCGCGCCGGTGCCGGTGTGCCGTGGCACGGCCTGGTGATGTGGTCGCTGCAGGAAGGCCTGTCCGGCCTGGAAAACCTGGCCCTGATTCCCGGCACCGCCGGTGCCGCGCCGATCCAGAACATCGGCGCCTACGGCGCGCAGGTCGGCGAGTTCATCCAGGCCGTCGAAGCCTGGGACTGCCAGGAGCAGGCCTGGGTGCGGCTGGACAACGAACAGTGTGGCTTCGCCTACCGCGACAGCGTGTTCAAGCAGCAGATGGACCGCTACCTGATCACCGCCATCGAACTGAAGCTGCCACTGCTGCATGACCTGCGCATGGACTACGCCGGCATCCGCGAGGAACTGCAGGCGCAGGGTGTGGAATTGCCCAGTGCGGTGGACGTGGCCAATGCGGTGATCGCGATCCGCCGCCGCAAGCTGCCCGACCCGGATGTACTGGGCAACGCCGGCAGCTTCTTCAAGAACCCGGTGCTGCCGCTGGAACAGGTCGACGTACTGCTGCAGCACTTCCCCGAGCTGCCGGTGTTCCCGTCCGACCAGGACGGCAAGCGCAAGGTCTCGGCGGCATGGATGATCGAGTCCTGCGGCTGGAAGGGCTTCCGCGAAGGCGATGCTGGCGTGGCGCCGAGCCACGCACTGGTGCTGGTCAACCACGGCAACGCCACCGGCGCTGAACTGCTGGCGCTGGCGCGACGCATCTCTGCTTCCGTGCTGGAGAAGTTCGGCGTGCCAATCGAACCGGAGCCCCGCCTGCTCGGCGCACAGTGGTGAACACCCCCGCCCTCTCCCCCAGCGCCACCCCGATGCGGGCGGCGCTGCTGATGCTCGGCAGCACGATGGCATTCGGCCTGATGGCCGTGGCGATCCGCTATGCCACGCGCTACGTGCCCACCCAGGAAGTGGCGTTCTTCCGCAACGCCTTCGGCCTGCTGGCGTTGCTGCCGATGCTGCTGCGGCCAGGCCACGCGCCGCTGAAAACCCAGCAGCTGCCGCGCTACTTCGTGCGCAGTGCGATCGGCCTGGGTTCGATGCTGTGCGCCTTCTGGGCATTGGGCCATCTGCCGTTGGCGCAGGCGGTCTCGCTTTCGTACTCCACCCCTCTGTTCGTCACCATTGCCGCCGTGCTGTGGCTGGGTGAAACCGTGCGCGTGCGTCGCTGGGCGGCGGTGGTGGTCGGTTTCATCGGCGTGTTGGTGATCGTCCGCCCCGGTACCGCGGGCTTCACTGCGGGCAGCCTGGTGGCGGTGGGTGCGGCCGTGCTCAGTTCGCTGGTGGCGATCCAGATCAAGCAGCTGACCCGCATCGACAGCGCCGACACCGTGGTGCTCTATACCTACGTGTTCTGGGTGCCGCTGTCGCTGATCCCGGCAGTGTTCGTCTGGGTCTGGCCGACCGGCGTGGCGTGGCTGTGGCTGCTGGCCACCGGCGTGCTCGGCACCATCGGCCAGCTGCTGTGGACGCGTGCGCTGCGCCTGGGTGAAGTCTCGGCACTGACCCCGATCAGCTTCCTGCAGCTGCCGCTGGTCACGTTGTGCGGCTGGCTGCTGTTCAACGAAACGGTGGACCGCTGGACGATCATCGGTGCCGGCATCATCCTCGCCGCCAACGCCTACATCGCCCATCGCGAGGCCGTGCTGTCGCGCCGCGCCGCAAGCGCAGCGGCCTCGGCGGCAGCCAAGCCCGCCGAGTAGATCCGCACCCTGCGCAGACACCGGGGAACCCTGTAGAGTCGAGCCATGCTCGACTCATCGCGCGAAGCGCGACGGTTCACCCATGGCAGGTGACGTGCATTTACAACGCGCGATACACCCGCTCCGCCGCATCGAACACATTGCCCGGCGCGAACTGCTCGCCCAGGTAATGTAGCGACTGTCGGCGCAGTTGCGGCGAACGCTCCTCGCCATCGCTGCCCAGCAGCACCTGCTGGAACTCGATCAGGTCCTGCAGGATGCGCCAGTGCCGGTACCAGGCGATCCAGCGCGGATCGCCGCGGTCGCTGCCGTAGCCGTCCTCGAAGCCCAGCGGATTCTCGCGCCCCCAGCGCCCGCCAACCGCCGCACCGATGAACATCAGGTCGCGCTCGCGCGGTGCCAGCGACAGGCCATCCCAATCAATCAGGTGCAGGCCCCCGTCATTGCCCATCAGCAGGTTGCCGGCATGCAGATCGGTGTGGCACAGGTGCAGGTCTACCGGCACGTCCTGCAAGGCCGCGAGCAGTTCCCGTGCCTGTGCATGCAGCGCTGTGATGCGCGCGTGCTGCTGGTCCCATACCGAAACGAATGCGCGGCCCAGCCCGTCCTTCGCGGCCGCCAGGCCCTCGCCGGCCAGCCATTGCCCAACGGTCTCCAGCGCCGCCGTTTCAAGCCGCACGATCGGCAACGCCTGCTGCAGTTCCGGTGGCAGCTGCGCGCCGTGCAGGCGCCGCAGCACCTGACCCAGCCGTTTCCACTGCGTGCGGCTCAACGCTGCCTCGAACCCGGACTGGCCTTCCACGTAAGGGAACAGGGTGAACTGCAATCCCCAGCGCTGCACCGACGCACCACCGGTCAGTGCCGGCCACGGCGCGACGATCTCATCGATACCCAACGTGCCGCGCATCCAGTGCAGGCTGTCCCACACCGATGGGTCGACCTGGTAGGTGCGGCATTTCAACCACCACTGCCCGTGCCGCGCATCGACGCGATACACGCTGGCATTGGCGTCGGCGCCCACCGGGCGTGGCACCACGGCGGTCGGGGTGATGCCATAGGATTGTTGCAGGACTTCGCCGAGATGCTGCGCCGAAGCGAATGACATGGATGCAAGCGGAAAGTGTTACCTGCCGCCACTATCGCAGATGCGCTCGCCACGACACAGACATGTCCGTCACAACATCGCGTCGGCACGACCAGAGAACTAGCCTGCAATACGGCGCATCACCGCCTCCAGTGGACCGCGCGCGAACTGCCATGACCACAGCCACGCCGCAGCGGTCGCCAGCATCAGGAACAGCAGCGCCCACAACAGCACCGACGCGAGCGAGGCACTGCCATCAAGCAGGCCCAGGCTTTCCAGCGTGCCCATGCCCAGCAGGATGTGACCCACATACAGGGTCAGGGTCATGCGCCCGGCCGCGGTGAACGGCTCCAGCCAGTCGCCCGGTCGCACGCGCGTCAGCCACAGGCAGGCGGCGATGACACTGCAGGCCGCGCCCGCACCGGTAAGCACGTAGGCGGGTCCTGGCGGCATCGGCTGCGTACCCAGCCACGCCTGCCACGGCGTTCCCTGCGCAAGATGCTGCACGCCTTGGCCGGCGCCGATCAGCAGCAGCCCCAGCACCAGCAATGCATGCTGCACCCGAGGCTGCGACAACTGAAGGCGCGCCAGCAGCATGCCCAGCAGGAAGAAGCACAGCCACGGCATCAACGGGTGGAAGCCATTGAACAGCAGGTTGCGGGCCGCGCCCGGCCATTGCCACAGACCGGCGTACTCCAGCGTCTGCCAGTTCCACCCCTGGCTGTAATCCCAATGCAGCAACGCCCAGAACGAACAGGCCGCCAGGCCCACGATGCTGGCCAGCAACACCCGCGGCGAGGCACGCAGCCACAGCACTGCCAACGCGAAATACACCGCGTAGTAGTGCAGGATATCGGCCGGGAACAGGGTCAGGTTGAGCAGGCCCAGCACCATCAGGAACAGCGCGCGCCTCCAGGTCTGCACGCTGGCCGGCCACCACCCTTGCCGCTGCGTGGCCAACACCAGGCCCAAGCCAGCCAGCGTAACGAACGTCGCCGAAGCCTTGCCTTCCAGCAGATGGAAGAACCCTGCCAGCCACCCCTCACCCTCTGCCGGCACGGCCATCGCCAGACGGAAATTCACCAGCACCATGCCGGCCAGTGCCAGGTAGCGTGCCAGGTCCAGGCCGTGCAACCGCCGGTCCACGACGCTCATGCGCGTGCCCCGAGCAGCAGCGCGAGCAGGCCAAGATCCAGCGATGCCTCATTGGTGCCATCGGCTTCGCCCAGCCCCCGACGCAGTGCGTCGCTTTCGATGGCATCCAGCAGCACCTGCGCCTGCAGTGCCGGCGCCAGTACGGGACGCCGACGTTCGCGCTGTGCCATCTGCTGCAGGGCTTCGGCCAGCGTCGCCTGCAATTGCCTGCGATTGGCCGCGAAGGCCTCGGCGACGGCCGGATTGCGTGCACTCTCGGCCAGCACCTCCACTGCAAGTGTTGCCCACTCCGGCTGCCGGCACAGCGCATGGAAGTCCTGCAGGAAGGCCATCACCTGTGTGCGTTCGCCATCGGACGCGGCCAGTCGCTGCAGCAACGGTGCCAGTTCTTCGCTCTCGGCCACCGCCACCGCAAGGATGATCGCCTCCTTGCCCGGGAAGTGGTTGTAGAGATTGCCCAGGCTGACGCCGGCCGCCTGCGCGATGTCACGCATGCTGGTCTGGTGGAATCCCTTCACGAGGAAGCACTGCAGGGCGGCCTGCAGGATCTGCGCGATGCGTTGCTCGTTGCGGTCGGCTCGGTTCATGGCGCAAATAGTGAACGAACGTTCGTCCAATTAGAAGCTGGCAATCCAGCCAACGCCGGGCTCCGTTCAGCCAGCCTTGACCTCAACTGCGGTTGAGGCCCGATGCTGCGCGGCCTGTCCCACGCTCAACCCGGAGTTCCTGCATGCCACGGATGATCATCACCCTGCTCGACAGCCGCGTGCTGTGGTTCCTCGCGCGGCTGTTGCTGGCCGTGGTGTTCCTGTCCTCGGGCCTGGCCAAGCTGCTGGCGTGGGACAACAGCGTGGCCGAAATGCAGGCGTCCGGGCTGCAACCGCCTGTGCTGTTCAACATCGCCAGCGCCGTGGTGCTGCTGGGCGGCGCACTGTGCCTGCTGCTCGATCGCCTGCTCTGGCTGGGCAGCGGCGCGCTGGCGCTGTTCATGCTGCTGACCATCGTCATCGTGCATACCTTCTGGAACAAGCACGGCGCCGAACAGCAGCTGGCCCTGTTCTTCGCGCTGGAACACCTGAGCGTGGTCGGTGGCCTGATCTGCGCGGCCATCGCCAGCCATGCGCGGGCTCAGAAAAATTCGTCGAGCAACCGGTAGAACGCCAACCGTCGTTCGTCGGCAACCATGCCGTAGCGCTTGAACAGCGGCGCCACCCAACGCGTGTTGTCGAAATTGTAGACAAGGCTGCGCGCGGCCAGCGCCAGATCCTGGTAGCGGTCGGCCACACCCAGCCGGCCACAGTCGATGAAACCACTGAAGCGACCCTGGACCGCCATCAGGTTCGGTAGGCAGGCGTCTCCATGGCTGACCACCAGGTCTTCATGGTCGGGCTGGATGCTGCACAGTTCGGCGAAGACCTGCTGCGGACTCTGGCCCAGGCGTTCGTCATCGAAATCATCGGCATCCACCAGGCCCGCTTCAATGCGGGCCTGCGCGACCTGCACGCGCGACGCCAGTCGCTGGTCGAACGGACAGGCTGCCACCGGCAACGCATGCAGCCCGCGTAGCGCGTCGGCCAGCAGCTCCACCAGCTGCTGCGGCGCGAGCTCCGGCGACGAGGCCAGGTCGCGGCCAGGCAGCGCGCTCATCAGCAACCAGCGCCGGCCCGCCTCTTCGGCAGTGGCAATCACCGTTGGCACCGGTTGTCCCTGTGCCTGCAGCCAACGCAGGCGTGCGGTCTCATCGCCCAGCTCACTGAAGGCGTCGATCACTTCCGACTTCAGGAAAGCATCGGCCTGGCCCGGCCGATGCACGCGGGCAACATCCGCACGCGACACACCGATCGATTGCCGCTCGATGCGCGCATCGGCCAATGCGTCCTGCCACGCCCACGGCAGCGGCATGTCATCAGTGATGGATTCGGGTGCTTCCATGCCGAGGTGTTCCTGTTGCCGGTGACCCCACGGATTCTCGCTCATCCTGCATGGACCGCAGCCAGCAACAACGCGGAAAGGTACATGCCCAGGCCGAACACACTGTGCGCCACCAGGCTGCGCAGGCGCGCCTTGCCCGGCGCCGGGGTCTTTGAAGCGGCGATGCCCGTGCCCATGCCCGGCTGCAGGATGAGGAACGGTGCGGCGACGCTGAGGATGCCGAAGGCCAGCGCCGGCCACAGTGTCGGCGCCTGCACCCAACCGTTCCCCACCACGGCCAGCAGCAACGCGGCGAAGACCACACCGATCACGTAATGCGCGGTCCAACCCAGCGCGCGCTCGCCACTGACCGCTGCCGAGCGGCCGATGCCATCGTGGCGGAAGCGCCCGCGCGGCAGATGCCCCAGCCAGCGGCCCACCATCGCGAAATCCAGCGAGGGAATGCCGAGCAGCCGCCGCTGCACCAGCGCCCACAGGTCCATCACAGCGGTCGCTCCCACGCCGACTACCACCGAATCCATCACGAATGTCGCCAGGCCAGCCATATCGCGCACCTTCAATTATTTGCTTGAATGCTAGAGCGATGCTAGCGTGCGCCGCATGAACGCTGCAACAGAGCCACCGCTCTCACCGCTGGAAGCCTTGGCCGAGATCGCCCGCACGCTCGGCCATGCCCATCGCCTGGCCCTGCTGGAGCACATCGCCCAGGGCGAGCGCGCAGTGGAGCGCCTGGCCGAACTGACCGGGCTGTCGGTGGCCAATACCTCCCAGCATCTGCAGCAGCTGCGCCGTGCCGGCCTGGTTCAGACCCGACGCGATGGCAAGCGCATCCTCTACCGCAGTGGTGAGGGTCCGCTGGGCAACCTGCTGGCCGCGCTGCGCGACTATGCCGACCACCAGCGCAGCGAGATGCACGGCGTGATCCACGACAGCCTGCAGCGCCGCGATGCTCTGGAAGGCCTGACTGTCGAGCAGTTGCTGGAACAACGCAGCAGCGTGGTGCTGCTGGATGTGCGACCGCGTGAGGAATTCGATCTGGGCCACTTGCCCGGCGCGCTGAACATTCCCGTTACGGAACTGCGTGCACGGATGGACGAACTGCCGCGTGCCGTCCACATTGTCGCGTACTGCCGCGGTCCCTACTGCGTGCTGTCCAACGATGCGGTGGCGATGCTGCGCGAGGCCGGACTGACCGCGCAGCGGCTCGCCGCCGGTTACCCCGAATGGAAGGCCGCCGGCCTGCAGGTGGACCTGCCCCGGCACTGAGCGAGACACCGGTCATGGATGATGTGTTTGCCCCGTTGATCGATGCGACCTGGCGCAGCGTGTTCTCCGGGCAGCGCATGCTGCAGGATGATCCACTGCTGCAGTTGGCGTGCAGCGATGATTTCGATGAGGGCGAGGACGGCATGCTGCTGCAGCCGGTCGTGGGCCCCGCGCGCGCACTGCTGCGCCCGGCCCTGGCCGCTCGCCTGCAACTGCACGCGCAGCCGCACTGGACGCTCCCGCAGCTGCAACTGCGCCTGCAGCAGCTCGGCCAGCGCACGCATGGCGCGGATCGCGTCTTCTACTTCCCCGCCGCAGAACTTGCGGCCCTGGCCGAGCGCCCTGCACCGCCACATATCCGCCGTCTTGGCCCGGCCGACGCAGCCGCGTTCGACGGGTTCCAGGCCAGCGCGAGCGAGGAGGATCTGGATGCCGCATGGGTCGAGCTGGACCACTGGCAGGTGTTCGGCGCCTTCGATGGCGAGCGGCTGGTTGCCGCGGGAAGCATGTACCCGTGGAGCCTGGATCCGGCCCTGGCCGACATGGGCGTGCTGACCCTGCCCGAAGCCCGCGGTCGCGGGCATGCGCGCCAGCTGGTACGCGCCATGGCCGTGTCCGCGCGGGCGGCCGGGCTGCAGCCGCAGTACCGTTGCCAGCTCGACAACACCGCCTCGATCATTACCGCCGAACGCAGCGGCCTGCGTGCGTTCGCCGATTGGGACACCGTTCTGGCGGTCGACTGAGGCCGCCGCAGTACAACAAGGAAGCAACATGAAATTGATGGTCATTGGCGCCAGCAGGGGCCTCGGTCGGGCGTTCGTGGAAGGCCTGTGCAGTGCAGGCGACACCGTCATCGGCGTTTCACGCAACCGACCGCGCGATATTGAATGCCCCGAGGGCGTCACCCTGCAGTGGATCGAAGCCGATCTGTCCCAGCCGACCGTGGCTGCCGACCACATCGCAGCACAGGCACCTGCCGATCTGGATGTGCTGATCCACAACCTGGGCATCTGGGAACAGACCGCCTTCAGCGACGAGTACGCCTTCCTCGACGAAACCGATGCCGCGCTCACCCAACTCGTCGACGTCAACATCACCGCCACCCTGGTGCTGCTGCAGCGCCTGCTGCCGCGGGTGCTGGGCGCGCCACGCCCGCAGCTGGTGCTGACCGGCTCGACCTCGGCACTGCCACGCAGCGGCCGCCCGGAAGTGGCGTTCGGCGCATCCAAGTTCGCGCTCAACGGCATCGCCGATGCACTGCGCGAGGGCTTCCGCGATCGCCGCCTGGCGGTGACCAGCCTGCAGCTGGGCTACCTCAACACCGACGATGCACTGTCGGTGCCGGTGGCAGAGGCCGCAGCGCGCGGCGAGGGCGAGCTGGTGCCGGTGCACGACGTCGTTGCGGTGGTGCGCGCGTTGCTGCAGCTGTCACCGTCCGGCTTCGTGCGCGAACTGGTGCTGCCGGCCATCGCCGACCCGCGCTACTGACCGACTCTGCGCAGGCCAGGCTCGACCTCTTCGCGCAACAGGTACCCGAGCACGATGGCGGTCAGCACGGTCGCCATCGCCAGGACAAACAGCTGGCCACGGACGGACTCCATGTATGCCTGGGCCAGTGCCGTTCTCGAAACGCCGGGCAATGCCTCCACCGCTCCGCCAAGGTCGCCCATGGACAGCCGGTGCACAGCTGCACGGGCCACGACGCCGGCTTCCAGCGCTACGCTCCCGCCAATCCGGGCAGAAAGCATGATGCCGACAAGCGCGAGGGCAATGGAATCGCCTGCCAGTCGCATTGCGTTGAAGATGCCCGCGGCCATGCCTGCCTGCTCTTTGCCAACCACGCTGACCGCCAGGCCATCCATGATCCCCCAAGGCAGACCGATGCCGATCCCGATGACCAGCATCGGCATCCAGCGCACCGAAGGTAGCTGGAACACCTGGGCCAGCCATGCCAGCCCAAGCGCGCCGATCAACAGGCCCGCACAACACAGCGTCCGCGCCGGAATCCAGCGCAGCAGGTAACCGGCAACCAGGGGCACAACCAGTAAGGGTGCAGACAATGCTGCCATCGCCAGTCCGGCTTCGGTGGGCCGCAGCCCTTCAACACCGATGAACCCCGCCGGCAGCACCACCAGAAGGACGACGTACGAGAACGCAGGCGCAGCGGCGAGAATCTGCACGCCGACAAAGCGCCGGTTGCGGAACAGCCCGAGATCCAGCAGCGGTGTTCGATGGGAGCGCTCGACGGCAATGAACGCGGCCAGCAACACCATCGAGAGCGCCAGCAGTACCAGCGTCTGCGGATGCAACAGGCCGCGTTCCGGCAGCACGATCATGGCGTAGGTGAGTGCCCCCAGCGCCAGCATGAAGGTGACGGCGCCCAGCCAATCCAGGCGTGGCGAACCGGTGCTCTTCGATTCGACGGATGACAGGGCGACCAACGGTACGGTCAGGGCGGCCAGCAACGCAGGCAGGAAGAACACCCATTCCCAGCCCAGCGCATCGATCAATCCGCCTGCCAGCAGCGGACCGCCTGCGGCTCCTGCACCAAAGGTGGTGCCGATCAGGCTGAACACCCTTGCCCGCGCCTGGCCGTCGAACACCTGCGCCAGCGACGCCATCGCACCGGCAAACGCCGCCGACGCCGCCATCCCCTGAAGCAGTCGCAGTGCATTGATCCACGCCACACCGGGCATCAAGGGGATCAGGCCGGTGACCAGCGCAAACGACGCGCCGCCCAGAAGCCAGATCCGGCGCCTGCCATGCAGATCGGCCAGCCCACCGGCGACCAGCGTGGTGCAGCCGTAGGTCAACAGATAAGCGTTGATGATCCAGGACAACGCCGCAGGCGAACCGCCCAGCGCGTCCCGGATCGCGGGAATGCCCACGGCGGGGCTGGCAATGCTCAAGGGAATGGTGAGCGCCGTCAGGCAGCCCGCCAGCACCACTCCAAAGCGTGATGATCCGGCCGTCTCAGCAGAGGCAACAGACATGTCGATGAAGCTCCAGCGTGGCCAGGCGCCACCCCATTGATGCTATCGACGACGCTATCGCCTAAGAATCCATCGTCGTGTCCGTGCTTTAATGACAGGAACGTCATCAATGGCCATGTCATGGACAGCTTTGCCGGTCTCAGCCTCTTCGTTCTGGTCGCCGAGGCACGCAGCTTCGCGGCCGCAGCACGACAGCGTGGCATCACCCCTTCGGCGGCAAGCAAGACCATCGCCCGGCTGGAAGAGCGCCTGGGCGCCCGCCTGCTGAATCGCAATACCCGCAGCGTCAGCCTGACTGCCGAAGGCGAGCAGTTCCTTGAACGCTGCCGTCGCATCATGACCGAGGTCGCCGCAGCGGAGCGCGAGCTGACCGACGCCCAGGCCGCGCCCAGCGGTCGCCTGAAGGTCAGTCTTCCACTCGCCAGCGGACTGATGCTGCCGGTGCTATCGGCCTTTGCGCACCGCTTTCCCGCCATCGAACTCGACCTGCACTTCAGCGACCGTCTTGTCGATGTCATCGAGGAGGGCTTCGACGCCGTTGTCCGCACGGGCAACCCCGCCGACTCCAGGCTGCACGGCCGCAACCTCGGCAGTGCCCGCCTGCTCTGTGTGGGCGCCCCTGCGTACTTCGCCAAGCGCGGCACGCCACAGCACCCGGAGGATCTGAGCGGTCACGCATGCCTCCTCCATCGCTTTCCCGGCACCGGCCTGATCGAACGTTGGCCGCTGCCCACGCATGAGGGAGGCACTGAGCCGCGGCTGACTGCCGCAATGACTGCCAATCATCTTGAGACGATCCTGCACATGGCCATTGACGGCCATGGCATTGCGTGCCTGCCCGACTTCGCCACGCGTGATGCGCTGGACCGCGGTGAACTCGTCAGCGTCCTGGACCCATGGAGCACCGAGCGCAGCACCTTCTGGGCCCTCTGGCCAAGCCATCGCCATCAGCAGCCGCGTGTACGCGCGTTTGTCGATTTCATGGCCGACCACCTCCTGCCCGAACCCAACCAGTGCAATTGAACCTGCGCCCTGCTGCGACTACGCTGCTCGTCACTGGCCGTCGGTCACAGGCGGGAACCTGCTATGGATGCGCTTTCACGGGTCTCGGCCCAGGTCCTGGACAGCGCCCTGCCCAGCCTGCCGCTGTACCTGCTGCAGGCCACGGCGGTGATCGGCATGATCGGCGTGCTGCTGATCGCCACCCGCCGCGCCGGGCACGCCATTGAAGGCCGTCGCCTGTATGTCGGCGTGGCGCTGGGCCTGATCTACCTGTTCAATTCCTGGTTCGTGGCCCGTTACACCCAGGGAGTGGTCAAGCTGCACCTCGGCTTCGACATCCTGCTGGTCAGTGGCCTGCTGGGTGGTTGGCGCGGCGGCCTGACCTGCCTGGCCGCCAGCCTGCTGGCGCGCTACCAGTTTGCCGGCACCCAGTATTTCCTGCCGGCCGGCCTCGAGGCCACGCTGCAGATGCTGGCCGGCGTCTGGCTGCGCAGGCGCCTGCACCCGCGCATGCTCAATGAGCTCTCGCTGCGCGTGATCCTGCAGGCCTGGGGCGTGCGTATCGCCGTCACTGCGTTGGGCCTGGCACTGGGCGTCGCAATCATCGGCGCCAATCAGCTGCCCGTGGAGGAGTTGGCAATCCAGCGGCTGCTGGCACTGCCACTATCGCTGCTGATGCTCGGCGCGGTGTTCGCGCTGGTCTACAACGATGCGCAGATCGATGCACAGCGTCAGCGCGAACAGGCCTGGCTGCGCATCGATCCGATCAGTGGCCTGCCCAACATGCGTGCACTTGGCGAACGCCTGCAACATTACTGGCGCGACAACGACGGCATCGGCAAGGCCTGCCTGATCGTGGCCGAGATGGGCAACCTGCGCGATCTGCGCCTGCGCTATGGTCCGCTGCAGGACAACGGCCTGTGGCAGCGCGACAGCACCGACGAGGTGCATCGGCTGCTGCCCTCGCTGCCAGCCGGGCAGCTGGAGATCTACCAGTTCGGCGATGCCGCGCTGGCGATCCTGGTGCGCGACCTGACCTTGTTCGAACTGCGCACGCAGCCGCAGATCACCGAGCTGGCCAGCAACCTGGCCGATCGGGTCGGCCGCGATTGGCCCGGCTTCCGGCCGCTGTTCCGCTGTGCGGTGGTCGAATTGAAGCCCCCCGCCGATGCCGACGAAGGACATCTTCCGTTCCGCGCGATCACCGTGGCGCTGAGTGCGATCGAATCCGGCGTCGTGTTCTTCGACGACCCGATCCAGCGCGACAGCGAGATCGACGCCCTGATCGAAGTCGCCCTCGAACGCTGGCTGCAGCAGGGAGATGCCCCCCTGTGCTACCAGCCCAAGCATCGCCTGCAGGATCGCCAGCTGGTCGGCGCCGAAGCACTGCTGCGCATGCGCGACAGCGAGGGCCGGCTGATCGCGCCGATGCGGGTGATCTCGCTGCTGCGCCGGCAGGGGCGGTTGGCTGAACTGGAATGGGCCACGCTGCAGTCGGCCATCCATTTCCTGCAGCAGTGCCGACGCGATGGCTCGCAGCTGAAGATCGCCGTGAACGTTTCGGCCGAGTCACTGCGCCTGCCCGACTTCGGCCTGCGCCTGCAGGAATTGCTGGCACTGCACGATGTGCCCGGCGTGATGCTGCGCCTGGAGATCGTCGAATGGACCGAGATCGTCGAGCGCGACGTGGTCGATGCCAACATCACACAGCTGCTGGCGGCGGAGGTCACGCTGTCACTGGATGATTTCGGTGCCGGCTATTCAACCCTGATCCTGCTCTCGCAGCTGGCCATCGCCGAGGTCAAGATCGAGCAGGCGTTGATTGCCACGCTGTCCGACGCCAAGTCGCAGTCGATCGTTCGCTTCATCGTCGAAGTCGCGCATCGCTGCGGTGCGATCGTGGTGGCCGAGGGTACCGAAACCCTCGCGCAGGAACAGCAATTGCGCGCACTGGGTGTGGATGTCGGCCAGGGCTATCTGTACTCGGCGGCGCTGCCGGCCGACGAGTTCCGCCGCTTCGCTGCCAGCTAGATCGCGTAGAAACCCAGGAACATCGCCACCGCCGATTCGGCCACGCGTGCGCGCTCCTGTTCGTTCAACGGCGCCTGCCCCATCGTCACCTGCGGCCAGAATGCAAAGCTCTTCACCAGCCCGTGCAGCTGGTGGCCGGCGAACTCCGGATCGACCTGGCGCAGCCGGCCATCGGCGATTGCCGCGCGGATCCACGCACTCTCCCCGCTTTCCTTCTCGCCCATGCGGCAGACGATGGCCTGCGCACGTTCCGGCGAATGGATGATCTCGGCCATTGCCACCCGTGCCAGGTCGATGAAGTTGGCATCACTGAGCAGCTCCAGCTTCTGCCCCAGCAGCTGCATCAGCTGCGCCTGCAGCGGCTGGTCGGCGCGGTACGGCAGTGCGTCGCTGGCCACGCTGCGCTCCCACAGCTCCTCCAGGATCATCGAGAACAACGCTTCCTTGCTCGGGAAGTGGTTGTAGACGGTGCGCTTGGAGACCCCCGCCACCTCGGCGATGCGGTCCATGCTGGTCGCCTCGTAGCCCGACGCGCGGAACTCCTCCACCGCCGCACGCACGATGGCTTCGCGTTTGCGGTCGGTCAGGCGTTGCGGGGCACGGGACATGGCAGGAACCAGATAACTGAACGGACGCCACCATTTTACACCCGGCAGTGTACTTTTGAAAAATACGAAACTACACTGTGCAGTGTACCCAGCGGACGTCACCCATGAAGCGCCTGCTCCTTGTCCTTTTGCTTGGAATCCTCGCCGTGACCGCCTACACCTTCTGCAAGTCCTGGTCCCTCCCCGACTTCCCCGATTCGCCGCAGTACCGCGACGGCAAGTTCCGCAATGCCCTGCCGCGTCCGGCGATGGGCCTGCGCGATGGCGCGGAGATCTGGTGGACGTTCCTGTTCAACAAGCCCAAGGGCACCGTGCCCGCCCACCCCATTCCGGTGCTGCCGCTGGACCGTGCAACCCTGGACGCCGCGCCTGATCGCAGCCTGTTCCGGCTTGGGCATTCCACGATCCTGCTGAAGCTGCGTGGCCAGTACTGGCTGACCGACCCGGTGTTCTCCGAGCGCGCCTCGCCGGTGCAGTGGATGGGACCGGCGCGCTTCCACGCACCGCCGATCAGCATCGACGAACTGCCGCCGATCGCCGGCGTGATCCTCTCGCACAACCATTACGACCACCTGGACCATGCCGCGGTGATGCAGCTGGCCGGCAAGACCGCGCGCTTCATCGCACCGCTTGGCGTGGGCGACCAGTTGATTGCGTGGGGCGTGGACGCCAGCAAGGTCGAACAGCTGGACTGGTGGCAATCGACCGAGGCCAGTGGCCTGCGCCTGACCGCCACCCCGGGCCAGCATTTCTCCGGCCGCGGTCTGGGCGACAGCGATCGCAGCCTGTGGGCGTCATGGGTGATCCAGGACGGCGACTTCCGCATCTTCTTCAGCGGCGACACCGGCTACTTCGACGGCTTCAAGGCCATCGGTGAGAAGTACGGCCCGTTCGACCTGACCATGATCGAAACCGGTGCCTACGACCCGCGCTGGGCCTTCGTGCACATGCAGCCCGAGCAGACCCTGCAGGCGCACCTGGACCTGCGCGGCAAGTGGCTGCTGCCGATCCACAACGGCACCTTCGATCTGGCGCTGCACGCATGGCAACAGCCGTTCGAGCGCATCACTGCATTGGCTGGCGCAAAGAACGTGCCGGTGGCCACGCCGATGATGGGCGAAGCACTGGACATGCAGGCGCCGCAGGCGGGTACGCGCTGGTGGGAGACGGTGGAGCTGTAATGGGGGATGCCGCTTGACCTGCCGGAAGCCATGTAGAGCCGAGCCATGCTCGGCTGCGCCTACCCGAACGGCAGCCGAGCGTAGGCTCGGCTCTACGCAGAAACGGCCTGCGCCGCTGCAGTGCGTCATGTAACCGATTACATCCCTTGCTAGCGTAGCGCTCGCCCGATTCCGGTCGAACCTGCGAGGCTGTCCGTAATGACGTTGCGCGCCGAACGCCCCAAGGTCTCCCGCCCACCTGCCCCATGGCGACCCGCCGCCACTCTGATGCTCGCCGTCCTGGCATCCTCCGCACAGGCACAGACGCTGCCACCACGCAGCCAATGGCAGGCCAGCGCGTCCTCGCAGCAGGTACCGGCGATGGCGATCAGCCACCTGATCGACGGCGACCCCAAGACCGTCACCGGCGGCGCCTTCAGTCCGGGCCACTGGTTCCAGATCGATCTGGGTGCACCGACGATGCTGGCGGGCGCACGGATCACCTGGGATGTCTCCAATCCAGAGGGCTATTCACTGCAGACCTCGCTGGACGGCACGCAGTGGCAGACCGCGTACACCATGGCCGATTCGCTGGGCGACGTGGAAACGCTGTACTTCGCGCCACGCCAGGCGCGCTACCTGCGGTTGGCCAGCCCACAGCGCACCTCCGATTGGGGCGTGTCGATCTTCGAGATGGAGCCGCTGGACAGCACGCTCAGCGCACGCATCAGCGGTGTCGATGCAGCGCAGGCGGCGGCGCTCTGGCAAGGCGGTGGCACCGTCGCGGTTCCAGCCGGAAAAGGTGGATCCCATACGCTCGAGATCATGCTGCCTCGCGCCCAGTCCACGGCCGGTCTCGCGGTCGACTGGGCCGATGGCGGGCGCGGCGCCGCCCGCTTGCAGGCGCAGGACGCACAGGGCCGATGGCAGGACCTCGCACACGATGCACAGGCGGCCAGCCATCGGCAGAGTTGGCTGGCTGCTGACACGGCACAACCTCTACATGCATTCCGCCTGAGCGTGGACGGCGCTGCCCCGCAGATCGCGCGCCTGCGCCTGCTCGGCCCGAAAGCCGTGATGACGCCGATGAAGCGCTACCAGATTGCCGCCAGCGGTGCGCAACGTGCCTTGTTCCCCGCCTCGCTGCAGATGCAGCAGACCTACTGGACCGCCGTGGGTGTGCACGCGGGTCGGCAGAAATCGATCTTCGACGAATACGGCAACCTGGAAGCGTTCAAGGGTGCGCCGCTGGTGCAGCCGCTCTGGCGAAGCGCCGACGGGCGTGCTGCAGGTGCCGCCGGTCAGCCCGTACAGCACGCCCTGCGCGATGGCTGGAAGCCTATGCCTTCGGCCACCTGGTCGCCGCAGCCTGGGCTGGAACTGCGCAGTGAGGTGTTCGCCATCGAGCGCGATGGCCAACCGGTGACCTTTCTCCGCCATCGCCTGCGCAACTCCGGCACCACGGCGATCGACGGCACGCTGACCCTGGCGGTACGACCGATGCAGATGAACCCGCCGTGGCAGAACGGCGGGCTGTCGCCGATCCGCGAGGTGCGCATCGACGGACAGGCGGTGCGCATCAATGGCCGCACGCTGCTGCAGTCGCTCACGCCGGTGGCTGCGTCCGGCGTGGCGCCGTTCGGGAAGGACGGCACAACGGAGATCACCGCGGACGTCGCTGCCGGCGAACTGCCTTCCTCGCAGCAGGCACGTGACGAGCAAGGACTGGCCGCAGCCGCATTGAGCTACCGGATCCGCCTCGCCCCCGGTGCCAGCGATGCGGTGGTCGTGGCGTTCCCACTCGGCACTGCCGCTGCCGACTCCAATGGCGTGCTGCCGGAAGCCCCCGCGCTCGACCTTTCCTCGCTACCTCGCGACGGCAACGATGCCTTCGACACCCTGGCCAACCAGGCCTCGGCAGATTGGCAGGCACGGCTGGGCCAGGTCGGCCTGCGCCTGCCCGATCCCTCGCTGGTCGACATGCTGCGCGCGCAGGCTGCCTACATGCTGATCAACCAGACCGGCCCGGCCATGCAGCCCGGCCCGCGCAACTACAACCGCTCCTTCATCCGCGATGGCATGGCCACCTCGGCGGTGCTGCTGCGCATGGGTGAAGCCAAGGTCGCGCGCGACTACCTGGCGTGGTACAGCCAGCACGGCGTGCACGGCAGCGGACTGGTCTCGCCGATCCTCAACGACGATGGCAGCGTCAACACCGGCTTTGGTTCGGACATCGAGTACGACAGCCAGGGCCAGTATGTGGCACTGGTCGCCGATGTCGCCCGCCTCGATGGCGGTGCGGAGTCGGTGCGCGCGTACCTGCCGAAAGTGAAAGCGGCGCTGCGCTTCCTGCAGGAGCTGCGCGAGCGCACGCTGGTGCCCGGTTACAAGGCCGACCAGCCGGCGCCGGAGCGATTCGCGGGCATTCTTGCGCCGTCGATCAGCCATGAGGGCTATCCTTCGCCCACCCACAGCTATTGGGATGACTACTGGGGACTGAAGGGCTGGCACGACGGCGCGTGGCTGGCAGAGGCACTTGGCGACCATGAAACCGCCCGTTGGGCGCGCGAACAGTACAGGCTGCTGTACGACGCACTGCATGCCTCGATCCGGGCGACGATGGCGTGGAAGGGCATCGACTTCATTCCGTCCTCGGCGGATCTGGGCGATGGTGATCCCACCGGCGTTTCGATTGCATTGGACCCCACCGGTGCGCAGAGCGTGCTGCCGGCAGATGCGTTGCGGACCACCTTCGCCCGCTACCTGGACGACGTGCGCAAGCGCAGCCAGCCCGGTGCGCTGTATGCCTACACCCCGTACGAGATCCGCAATGTGCTGAGCTATGTGCACCTGGGCCAGCCGCAGGCGGCCGACGAGCTGCTACAGGGGCTGCTGCATGACCGGCGCCCGCTTGAATGGCAGGTGCTGGCCGAGGTCGTGCATTCGCGGCTGCGCTTCCCGCGCTATCTGGGCGACATGCCGCACACCTGGATCGGCGCCGAGTACGGCCGCACGTTGTTCGGCATGCTGATGCGCGAGGACGATGACGCGTTGTCATTGCTGCCGGGCACGCCGCCGTCTTGGGTGGCCGGGGATGGGTTGTCGGTGGAACGCCTGCCGACCGCGTATGGCACGCTGCAGATGCAGGCGCGGCAACGCGACGGGCTGCTGACAGTGGTGATTGGCGAGGGGCTGCGCAAGGACACCGCCGTGCGCATGTGGTGGCCGAACCGGACCGCGCCGAAGTCTGTGCGCGTGGATGGACGCAGCGTTTCCGACTTCGATGCCGAGGGCGTGCGCCTGGCGAAACCGTTCCGGACGTTGGAAGCGGTCTGGTAATGCAACCGAGCATGGCTCGGCTCTACAGAAATCAGACTCTGCGAGTAGATCCACGCCATGCGTGGATGCTCTTGTAGAGTCGAGCCATGCTCGACGCATCGCACACCACGCGAACTGCAGCCGAGCATGGCTCGGCTCTACAAAAGCAGCGGTAGCTGCCGGGCCATGCCCGGCGTCAGAGCGTCGGCAATCCCGGCGGGTTGGTCTGCGACTGCGGCACGGCCTCCTCGGCCACATTCCATCGCTTCAGCGCCTGCGCATAGGTGCCACTGCCGATCTGGGTGTTCAGCGCCTGCGTCACCGCATCAGCCAGGCCGCTGCCCTTGCGCGTGGTCACCGAGATCGCCGCGGCGTTCGGCCAGCCCCCCGGGAACAGGCCCACACGCCGCACCTTGCCATCGCGCGCCGAATAGGCGCCGGTGGCGTTGGGCTCGAACGAGACATCGGCGCGCCCGGTGATCACTGCCAGCCGCCCAACCACGGCGTCATCGAAGTACTGGTACTCCACCGGCTTCAAGCCAGCGGCGATGTTCTGCTGGTCCCACTGGCGCAGGATCTGGTCCTGGTTGGTGCTGGCACCGACCACCACCTTCAGCCCGGCAACGTCGGCCGGCTTTTCGATCTTCTGGATCGGCCCATCAGTGCGCGTGTAAATTCCCAGCAGATCGTAACGGTAGCTGGAGAAATCGAACTTCTTCTTGCGCTCTTCGGTCACCGTCACGTTCGACAGCACCGCATCGTACTTGCCTGATTCCAACCCCAACGGCCAGTCGGCCCACGCCACCGGCACGATCACCAGCTTCAGGCCCAGCCCATCGGCAATCAGCCGCGCGATGTCCGGCTCGATGCCGACCACGTCCTTGCTGTCGGTACCATAGTCGGCCAGCGGCAGCTGCCCCGGATGGGTGGCCACGGTGAACGTACCAGGCGTGACAAAGCGATAGTCGGCCGGAATCAACGCCTGCGCCTTCGGATCGAGCGTGCCCTTCAGGATGGCGGTGTTCGCACCCGCCAGGCTGGTTGCGGCCACGGTGCCGGCATCCGGTGCCTGACGCACGCGCGAATAGACGATGCCGGCGATGCCGATGACCAGCACGCCCACGATCAACAGGGTGCTGCGTGAGGGGCGACGCGGTGCTGCAGGGCTCATGGTCTTCCTTCCGGGGTTACAGGGTCTTGGCCAGGAAATCGGCGGTGCGTTGCTGGCGCGGGCGCTCGAACAGCGCCTCGGGCGTGCCCTGCTCGATCACCCGCCCCTGGTCCATCATCACCACGTGGTCGGCCACGCGGCGGGCGAAGCTCAGCTCATGGGTGACGATCACCAGCGTGGTGCCGGAGCTGGCCAGCTCTTCGATCACACTCAGCACCTCGGCCACCAGTTCCGGGTCCAGCGCCGACGTGGGTTCGTCGAACAGCAGCACCTTCGGTTGCAGCGCCAGTGCGCGGGCAATCGCGATGCGCTGCTGCTGGCCGCCGGACAGCTGGCGCGGGAAGGCATCGGCCTTGTCGGCCAGGCCGACCCGTTCCAGCAGCGTGCGCGCCTGCTGCTCGGCCTGCGCGCGCGACACACCACGCACTGCGATCGGTGCCTCGATGATGTTCTCCAGCGCAGTCAGGTGCGGGAACAGGTTGAAGCCCTGGAACACCATGCCCACTTCCGCACGACGGCGGCGGATCTCGCGTTCGGGCAGCTCGTACAGGGTGTCGCCATCGCGGCGGTAGCCGATCAGCTGCCCGCCGACGGTCACATAGCCGCTGTCGGCACGTTCCAGGTGGTTGATCAGCCGCAGCAACGTGGACTTGCCAGCGCCGGACGGGCCGATCAGCACCGTCACGCTGCCAGCGCGCAGGTCCAGGTTCACGTCTTCCAGCACCGGCTGGTCGCCGAACACTTTGCCCACACCGTGCAGCGATACCGATGCCCCCTCGCCCGCTTCAACCTGCGCGGCGATGCGCGGGCGATTGACCACGCGCGGTGCAGCCTCACCTGTGGCGCACGTCGGTGACGAGACACGCGATACCGAACGCTCGCGCTGCAGTTGGCCGCGCGCAAAGCGCTGCTCCACGCGCCGCTGCAGCAGCGACAGCACGGTCAGGATCACCAGGTACCAGACCGTGGCCACCATCAGCAACGGCACCACTTCCAGGTTGCGCCGGTAGATCACCTGCACGGTGTAGAACAGCTCCGGCAGCGCCAGCACGTAGACCACCGAGGTGCTCTTGGCCAGGCCGATCACATCGTTGAACGCGGCCGGCAGGATCGAACGCATCGCCTGCGGCAGGATGATGCGGCGCACCTGGCGACCACGCGGCAGGCCGAGCGCGGCCGCAGCCTCGTACTGGCCATGGTCGACCGACAGAATGCCGCCACGGATCACCTCGGCCGAGAACGCGGCCTGGTTCAAGGTGAGACCCAGCACTGCGGCGGTGAACACACCGATCAGCTGCGTGGTCGGGTACGAGAACAGGCTGATACCGGTGAAGGGAACCCCCAGTTCGATGGTGCTGTACAGGTAGCCCAGGTTGTTCAGCAGCAGCAACAGGACCAGCAGCGGGATCGAACGGAACAGCCACACATAGCCCCACGACACCGCCGACAGCAGTGGCGAGCCGGACACGCGGGCCAACGCCAGCAAGGTACCCAGCGCGAATCCCAGTCCGGTACCCAGTGCGGTCAGCAGCAGTGTGCGACCCAGGCCTTCCAGCACCGGGCGTGCGAAGAACCATTCGGCGAAGGTGCCCCAACCCCAGCGCGGATTGCCCAACACTGATTGCAGCCCGATCAGGATCAGCGCCAACGCGAGGAGGGTTCCGACCACCTGCAGCGGATGCCGGGCCGGCACGATCTTCAACGCCGGGGTTGGCGCCGGGCGTGTGGCAATGCCATCCAGCGCGGTCGAAGGCGTGCTCATGCGTGGGCTCCGTGCAGCACGGTCTGTGATGGCACAACGGCGGGTGCCGATACGCCCAGGTGCTTCTCGAACGGCAAGTGGGCGATGGATTCCGGATCGGCCTCCAGATCGAACAGCGCAGTGTAGCCGTGGCTGAGGTACAGGCCGACGGCTTCAGGCTGGCGGAAGCCGGTGGTCAGGAACACCCGTCGGTAACCCTGGCGCGCCGCCTGGTCCTCCAGTTCCTGCAGTACACGCCGCGCGATGCCCTGGCGGCGCAGGCCCGGCAGCGTCCAGATGCGCTTGAACTCGGCGGTGTCCGGATCGCGGTGCGGCATGAAGGCACCGCCGGAGATCGCCACACCATCGCGCAGCAGCAGCACGAACGCACCAACCGGTGCCGCGAACGCCTGTGCCGGATAGCGCTGCAGTTCCTCGCGGGCGCTGCCGCCGATGCGTCGACGCACGTCGGCGTAGCGGCTGTCGTACTCCTGCTCCAGGCCATCGAACAGCGGCCGCGCCAGTGGATCATCCACCGAGGTGTAGAGGAAGCGTTCGTTGCTGCTCATGCCACGTCCTTCACCAGATAGTCCTCGGCCAGCCGCGCCCACAGGCTGGCAGCGGGCGCGATGGCGGCGTCGTTGAACACATAGCGCGGGCTGTGCAGCGGTGCGCTGTCGCCGTTGCCGACGAACACGAAACTGCCCGGCCGCGCCTGCAGCAGGAAGGCGAAATCCTCGCTGGCCGTGCGTGGCGCGAACTCCGGCACCAGCTGCTCGCTTCCGAAGCCCTGTACGGCCACCTCACGGATGTAGGCGGTCTGCTCAGGGTGGTTGATCACGCTCGGGAAGCCACGCGGGAACTCGATCTCCGCGCGCGCGCCGAACGCGGCGGCGGTCTGCTCGGCGATCTCGGTGACCCGGCGCCGCAACGTGTCGCGCACTTCCGGCAGGTAGGCGCGCACGGTCAGCTTCAGCTCGACCACGTCTGGAATCACATTGGCGGCCTGCCCGCCGTGAATCGAACCGACGGTGACCACGCCCATCTGCCGTGGATCCACATTGCGCGAGACAACGCTCTGCAGCGCGGTAACGATGTGCGCTGCTGCAAGGATCGGGTCGACGCTGCCCTGCGGCTCGGCGCCGTGACCACCCTTGCCGATCACCTTCAGCCGCGCCCAGTCCACCGACGCCATCGCCGGACCGTCGACGAAGCCGAAGTGCCCCACCGGCACGCCCGGCCAGTTGTGCAGCCCATAGATCGCATCCACCGGGAAGCGTTCGAACAGGCCGTCGGCAATCATCTTCGAGGCCCCCGAACCGGTTTCCTCGGCCGGCTGGAACACCAGCTGCAGGGTGCCGTCGATGCGGCCGTGATGGGCCAGGTAGTGCGCCGCAGACAGCAGGATGGCGGTATGCCCATCGTGGCCGCAGGCATGCATCAACCCTTCGTTCTGGCTGGCGTACGCCAGCCCGGAGTCCTCGTGGATCGGCAGTGCATCGATGTCGGCACGCAGCCCAAGTCGACGGCTGCCCTGCCCGCGCTGCAGCGTACCGACCACGCCGGTGCCGCCGAGGCCGGTGGTGACCTCATAGCCCCACTGCTGCAGCAGCTCGGCCACGCGTGCGCTGGTGCGGTGTTCCTCGAAGGCCAGCTCCGGGTGCCGATGCAGGTCATGGCGGATCGCGATGGCCGCCTCGGCGCGTGCCGCGATTTCCGGCAGTACGCCCGTCGTTGGGGAACTCCGCCGGGCATGGCCCGGCGCTACCGCGTTTTCTCCGCTCATCGCCTTACCCCGCCTTCCGCGCCGGCTCGGCATCGGTCGCATGGCGGCTGGCCTTGTACGGCAGGCCCAGATGCGCGCGCAGAGTCTGCCCTTCCAGCTCGCGCTGGTGGTAGCCGCGCGCCTGCAGGATCGGCAGTACCTGGGTCACGAAATCGTCCAGGCCTTCGCGCTGTGCCGCGAATCCAAGGATGAAGCCATCGCTGGCGCCGGCATCGAACCAGCGGATCAGCTCATCGGCCACATGCTCCGGCGTGCCGATGAAGTTCGGTCGTGGGCTGACCGCCTCCAGTGCCACCTGGCGCAGGCTCAGGCCCTTCTCGCGCGCGTCCTGCTTGATGCGGTCGGTGGTGGAACGGAACGAATTGCTGCCGATGTCACCCAGCTCCGGGAACGGCGCGTCCGGATCGTACTGGCTGAAATCGTGGTGGTCGAAGAAGCGCCCCAGGTACGCCAGTGCATCCTCCAGCGTGGCCAGCGCAGCAATCGCCTGGTACTTGGCTTCGGCCTCCTCGGCAGTGCGGCCGACGATGGGGCCGATACCCGGGAAGATCTTCACGTCATTGCCGCTGCGGCCGTGGGCGATCGCCGAGTTCTTCACCTTCTGGGTGAACGCGCGGGTCTCCTCCAGCGACGGCGAATGAGTAAACACCGCATCGGCATACTTGCCGGCCAGCGCGATGCCATCGTCGGACGAACCGGCCTGGAAGATCACCGGCTGGCCCTGCGGCGAACGCTGGATGTTGAGCGGCCCTTCCACCTGGAAGAAGCGTCCCTTGTGGTCGAGGCGGCGGAATTTCTCCGGTGCGAAGAACGCGCCGCTGTCGCGCTCGCGCACGAAGGCATCGTCATCCCAGGAATCCCACAGCCCTTGCACTACGTCCAGGTACTCGTCGGCGATCTGGTAACGCAGCGCGTGCTCCGGGTGCGGGCGGCCGTAGTTGCGGCCCGAGCCCTCCAGTGGCGAGGTCACTACGTTCCAACCGGCACGCCCGCCGCTGAGCAGGTCCAGCGAAGCGAACTGCCGGGCCACGGTGAACGGGTCGCTGTAGGAGGTCGACAGCGTGCCGGCCAGGCCGATCGTCTTCGTTGCGGTGGCCAGCGCCGACAGCAGCGAGATCGGCTCGAAGCGATTGAGGAAGTGCGGGATCGACTTCTCGTTGATGTACAGGCCGTCGGCTACGAAGCCGAAGGCGATGCCGTTGTCCTCGGCGGTACGCGCGATGTCGATGTAGAACTGCAGGTTGACGCTGGCATCGGCCGGGTTGGAGGGATGCTTCCAGGCATGCATGTGGCTGCCAGGGCCCTGCAGCATGATGCCGAACGGAATGTGGCGCGGGGTCGTGCTCATGGGAATCGCTCCTGCAGGTCAGGCCACCGCCGCGCGCGGCGCGGGCGACAGCAGTTCAAGGGATGTCAGGCGTGCGTCGAGGTCGGCCACCGGCGTATCGAGAACGAACTCGCCCACACCGAAACGCCGGTGCAGTGCGTCCAGTTCGTCACGCACGTGCTGCGCATCACCGGACAACACGCTTGGGCGCGTTTCCTCGATGCGGAAGTCGGCCACGCCCACCTGCCGCGCATACTCGGCAGCTGCTTCGGGGCTGGGCAGATTCACCGTCTGCCCGGGACCGAGGTGCAGCTTGTAGACCCGCAACGCGCCGATATGACGTGCTGCGGCTTCGGCAGTTGGTGCGGCGAACGCCACCGTGGCCAGCAGTGGCGGCTGCGTAGAAGCGGTGCGGTAGGCATCGAAGGCGGCCTCGATATGCTTCGGGTCACCATCGAAGTGCGCGGCGTAGACGAAGCGCCAGCCGAGCTCGGCCGCCTGCTGCGCGCTCTGCGGGCTGGCCCCGAGCAGGAAGCGCTCCGGTGCCTGCTGCGGAACCGGCCGAGCCTGTGCCTCGGTTTCGGCGCCGGACAGATAACCTTCCAGGTCGCGCAGTTGCTGGTCGAAGTCGGCGAACGCCGGACGCCCGGCTGCCAGCGCCGCGGTCGAGGCCGGCAGGCCACCGGGGGCCTTGCCCACGCCCAGATCGACACGCCCCGGCGCCAGCGCCGACAGCAGGTTGAAGTTCTCCGCCACCTTGTACGGCGCGTAGTGGCGCAGCATCACCCCACCACTGCCGATGCGGATACGCCGGGTCTGCGCCAGCACCCACGCAGCCAGCACTTCCGGTGCAGGGCTGGCCAGCGTTGGTGCAGCGTGGTGTTCGGCAAACCAGTAGCGGTGGTAGCCCAGCTGCTCGGCGCGCTGCGCCAGCTGCAGGCTGTTGCGCAGCGCCTGCTCCGGCGAGGCACCTTCGGCAACCGGGCTCTTGTCCAGCACGCTGATCTGATAGCTCATGGTCACGTCCTCGCTCAGGGGTGGGCCACGGGAATGCCGAGCAAGCCGTTCAACGCGGCCAGGATCGGCTCTGCACCGGAGATGTACTGGCGGTCCTGGTGCGCGCCACTGGCCAGTTCGCTGCGCACGCCCTGCGGCAACACCAGCTTGGGTAGTGACTGGTCCTGCTCACCGATCTCGGCGATCACCTCGCGGCGCGGCCGCGCGAAGCCGATGCGGCGCACGTCCAGCTGCGCGTCCAGGCCATCGATGCTCGACAGCGCGCCCTCCAGCAACAGGCTGTGCCGGCAGAAGAAGCGCTGGCCGGGAATCTGTCCGTCCTCGAACTCACGGTCGAGCAGGAACAGGATGGGTTTGCTTGCTGCGTCGAAAGTCACAGGGGTCGTCCTCATCGGGGCCGGCAATGCGATGCCGCTTCGATATCGATGCTAGAGATGCCAGCAGCCGCAGCAGCGACGGCTGGCGACAATCGGCGGTCAGATCCGGCCACGCAGATGCGGCGTAGCCATAAGCAAAGCGCCGCCGGTTATGGCATCAGGCAATACGTCGCAGCGGCGCCGCTACCGTCAGCGCCTGCGCCTGCGTGGCCAAGTGCCCGGCCGCACGCTCGGTCGCCAGTTCGATGCGCGCCTGCAGGGCCGCGCTGCTGATGTGCTCGCCTTCGAAGTCGGCGGACGTGGCATACACCCCGATCGGCAGCGTGTGCGCCTGCAGGAAACTGAACAACGGCCGCAACTGATGGTCGATCACCAGCGCATGGCGCTCGCTGCCGCCGGTCGCTGCCAGCAGTACCGGCACATCCACCAGCGCCTCCAGCCCGATGAAGTCGACCAGGTGCTTGAACAACCCGGGATACGAGCCGCGATACACCGGCGCGGCCACCACCAGCAGCTCCGCCGCCTCGATGGTCTGCAGTGCCTGTTCCACCGCCGGCTCCGCCTCGCCACGCGACAGCGACTGACCCAGCGAACGCGCGATCGGCGCCAGCTCCACCAGCTCCACGCTGGCGTGCACCCGCTGCTGCAGCGAGTCCAGCAGATGCCGGACCAGCAACAACGTGCGCGACGTCGCCGAGCTGGTCGGTGACCCCACCAATGCAACCACCCTCAATGCAGAAGACATGAACTGCTCCCGTATGGAGCCGAGCCATGCTCGGCTGCCCTTCGCTTTTGTAGAGTCGAGCCATGCTCGACTGCTTCCCACCTCAGAACCGGTAACTGACCCGGCCAAACCAATACGCACCCACATTGCTCAGCACATCGCCGCTGTCCCACGTGGTCTCGATGCTCGCCACATCGGTGGCACTGCGCGCGTACTCCGGCACCTTGCGGGTGCGCTTGTCGAACACGTTGTTGATGCCCAGCGCCGCACTCCAGCCCGCGCCCAGCTCCACGCCACCGGACAGGTTGGTCACCAGCACCGGCGGCTGCCTGTACTCCACGCCGTTGTTCAGGCGCTTGATGGGGCCGTAGTAGGTGAAGTCCACGTTCGAGCGCCAGCGCCCGTTCTGCCAGCCCAGCCCCGCCACCTGCGTGTAGCTGGGCGTGCGGAAGCGCAGCGCGTACTCGCTGCTCTTGGTCAGCAGGTTGATGTTCGGCAGCCCCTGCAGCGCCGCCGGAATGTCACTGACCTTCTGGATGGTGGTGCGGCCGACGTTGGCCGCGTAGCTCCAGCGCAGCTTGCCCCACTCGGTTTCCTGGTTCGCCTCCAGGGTCAACTCCACACCGCGTGTACGGGTATTGCCCACGTTGGTGAAGTAGCTGGCGTAGAACGCATCACCCGGCAGGATGCTGATGCCGGCCGAACCCAGCAGCGCATCGATGGTGTTCTTCTGCGCCGCACTCAGCACCGTGCCGCTGTTGTCGGTGACGCGCGCCGGATCCTGCGCGTTGTAGCCGATCTGGCTGGACTGGCCGAGCTGGCCGCGGATGTCGATCTGATAGGCATCCACCGCCAGATGGAACGCCGGGCTCGGGTCCCAGGTCACGCCCAGGCTGTAGTTGGTGGCCTTTTCCGGCTTCAGCGGTGTGGCACCCAACGCAATCGCCGCGGGCGAAGACACCTGCGCCACCAGCGTGGTCCCGCACGGGCAACTGCCGGTGGCCTGGTAGAACTGCGCACCCAGACTGGGCGCGTGGAAGCCATTGCTGACCGTGGCACGCACACCCAGCGCGTCGGTGAAGTCGAAGCGCGTGGTCAGGCGGCCGGTGGAGACACTGCCGAAGTCGGAGTGATCTTCCCAACGCGCGGCTGCATCCAGATACCAGCGCGAGGTGATGTTGGTGGCCGCACCCACGTACACCGCCTTGCTGTTGCGGGTAGCCTTCACCGCATCGGCGGTGGAATAGCCGACGAAGGCTGCAGCGCCGAAGCCGGTGTAAGACTCCCACTGCCCCGCGCCACGCTCATACTGTTCATGCTGGTATTCGGCGCCTGCGCTCACTTCCAGCGGCGAAGCGAATGCCGCCACCTCGAAGCCACGGCGCAGGTCCAGATTGGCGATGCCCTGCTGGTAGTCCAGCTTGCCGTCATAGAAATCAGTGGGCGAACCGGGATACGGCAGCGAGTAGTTCACCGAGTTGCGCGTATAGGTGCGCACGGTGCTGCGGTTGCCGGTCAGGCTGGCGTCATAGTCCCAACCCGCGATCTGGCCTTTTACCCCGGCCGTACCGGTGTACTGCTTTTCCTTGGTTTCCAGCACCGGCAGGAAGCCGTCAGGAAACACGCTCAGCACGCCGGGAGCCCTGTAAGTGGTGAAGATGGTCGCCGGCAGACGGAAATTCTGGATCGCCTGTGCAGTGCGATCGCTGGCCGTAGCATTGGCGTAGAACTGCGCGCTCTCGCCCAGGCCATGGCCCACGTTCACCGCGAAGGCCTTCAGCGCATAGGACGGCGAGCTGAGGATGGTGTTGGCCTCGGCATCGCGGTTGGCCTCGGCCGGGTTCGGCGCAGCACCCGCTGGCAAACGATTGTTCGGCCGCAGCGCCACCAGATTGCCGCTGCCATCCACTGCCGGATAGCTCAGGTAGCCGTCGATGTAGCGACGGGTACGGATCGCATGATGCTGGCGGGTGGTCTCGCCAGACAGGTTGACGAAGCCATCCTGGCCCCACGGCAGGCCGACGTTGGCGCGCACGCTGGTTCGCGAACCATCACCATCGGTGCTCTGCCCGCTCTCCACCGACACATCACCACCGTGCGCCTGCGACTTCAGGATCACGTTGACCACGCCGGTGATCGCGTCCGAGCCGTAGATGGCGGAGGCACCATCACGCAGCACTTCCACATGGTCGATGGCCGAGACCGGAATCAACGCCAGGTCCGCCCACGCATGGCCGGGGAAGCCGCCCCCATTGGCACCGCTCACATAGGCGCTGGCGTTGCGGCGCTTGCCGTTGACCAGCACCAGCGTGTAACCCGGCGACAGATTGCGTAGCTGATAGCCGCGGATCAGGCTCTCCTGATCGCTCTGGTAACCGCCGATCTGGCTCAGCGACGGCAGGCTGCGCTGCAGGGCTTCCAGCAGATTGCCCTGACCGGTGGCGGCGAGGTCTTCAGCGGAAATCACATCGATGGGCGTGGAGCTGTTCTTCACCGTGCGCGTGCTGGTGCGAGAGCCGGTGACCACCACCGCATCCAGCGTGGAGGCTGCCACATTGGCGGTGGCTGCAGTAGTGGCAGGGTCTGCATCGGCTTCCGCCGCATGGCTGGGCGATGCAGCGAGGGCAGCGGCGATCAGGACGGCAAGAGTGCTCAAGGCTGGGGCGTGGGCGGCAGGCATGGGGGCTCGTGGGGGTGGGCCGGAAACACGCTTCCATTCAAGGGCCTGTTCACCCACCGCGACAGGCGGGATCGCGTCACCCAGCCGTAACATCCGGCCACCCACATGACCGCTGGTAATGACGTTAGGCAGCAGCGCCGGTGCGCTGCTCTCTGTAGAGCCAAGCCCATGCTTGGCTCAATGCCGGACGAAGCCCATTCCATTGAGTCGCGAAGAGCAGCCGAGCATGGCTCGGCTCTACATACCCCGCAGGCATCACCTCATGCCCGCGCACCACTCTGCGCCGCGCACCACCACCCGTAGCATCAGGCCATGCACAGCCCTTCCGCCGATCCCGCCGCACCACTCGTCGCCATCGTCGCTTGCCACGGCCAGGGGCTGTTCGAGTTCGGCTGTGCGGTCGGCCTGTTCGCACCGATACGGCCTGAACTGGGCGTGGCCTGGTACCGCACCCAGCTGTGCGCGGGCGAACCCGGCGCGCTGCGCATGCTCGGCAGCACCCAGGTGCAGCTGCCCTACGATCTCAGCAGCGTCGATGACGCCGACATCATCGTCATCCCCGGCTGGCGCGAGCCCAGCGAGCGTCCGCCGCAGGCACTGCTCGATGCACTGATCCGCGCCCATGCACGCGGCGCACGCATCGCGTCGATCTGCTCCGGTGCGTTCGTGCTGGCCTGGGCCGGGCTGCTCGATGGCCGCGAGGCCACCACCCACTGGCGCCTCACCGAAGCGCTGGCACGCGACTTCCCACGCATCGACGTGCGCGAGGATGTGCTGTACGTGGACACCGGCAGCATCATCACCTCGGCCGGCTCGGCCACCGGCATGGACATGATGCTGCACATGGTGCGCAAGGATTACGGCGCGCGCGTGGCTAATCTGGTGGCCGAGCGATTAGTGTTGGCACCTTGGCGTGATGCCGGGCGCAGCCAGCGCGTCAGCCGGGCCATCCCCAACGGCGAGCCCACGCGGTTGGCGAAGCTGATGGAGTGGATGCGCCGTAACCTGCGCGAGCCGCACTCGCTAGGCAGCCTCGCCGAGCAGGCCGCACTCAGCCAGCGCACCCTGCAACGGCAGTTCCTGGAAGCCACCGGCCTGTCGCCCATCGATTGGCTGATCCGCGAGCGCGTGGCCTTCGCGCGTGAGCTGCTGGAAACCACCGACCGGCCACTGCAATGGATTGCCGAGCAGGCCGGCTTTGGTTCGCAGGAGTCGTTCCGTCGGCACTTCCGTGGTCAGGTCGATGCCAGCCCCACCGAGTACCGCAGCCAGCATCGCAACGGCATCAGTGCGGACCGTCTGGTCGGCTGCTGAGCCCCGGGTAATGCCGGCCTCTGGCCGGCAGGCAAGGCCCCCCGCCCTCTTCGTCAACGACTTTCCACGCCATCACCACCACTGCACTATAGGGGCATGCCCCGCACTGCCGACGGACCGGTGATGACCGAAAGCCCCTACAGGACCTACCGCGTCGGAATCGGCGTATCGCTGCTGTTGGCGGCACTGATCGCCACGCTCTCGTTGATTGCCGTGTCCAGCCCCAACCTGGGTTGGGGCGTCGTGGCGCTGGCCACCATCGCGATATGGGCCGGCGTCCCGCTGCTGCTGGTCCTGCTGCTGGCCTGGCTGCGCTACATGGTGCGTCAGCGCGGGCAGGTGCCGGGCCGCATACACGTGCTGTTGTTCGTGCCAACCGCCGCCGCCATGCTCATCATTCCACTGTGGCACGTCCTGCAAGGCAGTGTGGACAGCCTGGCCGGCGGCTCACGCGCATCCATCGCCGAGCTGCACGTCAACCTCAGCGGGCAACCCCTTTGGCTGGGCACCTCGCCGTATGCATCCACCGGTTCTGGCGCTGGCCCGGACCTGCCCATGCAGGGCGAAACGCCCCAGCGCTTCCTGGCCTTCCACCGCTACCCCAACCCGCAGTCCGATGCAGACAGGGCCTTCCCGTATGAACAAGCGCGCCTGAAGCCCTCCGTCGACCACTACCGTTACGCCACACCGTCTGGAGATCGCGCCGTCACCGATGTGCCGCTGGTCCGTCGGACCTACCCTGACCTTGCGCCATTCAACGCGGCCTGGCGACGCGCGGGTACACCCGAGCTCGTGCATATCTACTACCACTACAGCGATCACGTAGAGGTCGCGCCCGCGCTCGCACGCTTCAGTGGCTTCACCACCGATGATCTGGAGCGCAGCCGCTTCGAAGGCCTGACGCTGTTCAAGATCCACAACTACGGCAGTGCGCCCATCCTGCGGATGGAAATCAATGGCCTCACACTGGACATCGGCGACGGGGCCATCGCGAACATCCCGGAAGCGCCCCGGGATTGCACAGCCTACGGCTACCCGGTCAGCCCCGCGCTGTTGCCGCTCAACCTGCCCCTGCAGGTGCGCTGGCAGACTGCAGACGCGCCGACGCGGTGGCACAGCGCGCGCGTGCAGGTGCCCGCGTTCCGGCAGCCGCAGCCACTGCAGGGGCAATCCACATTGCAGCGCGTCCTGCTGTACATGCTGCCCGATGACGCGCTGGCCGCCGAACGCTACGCCGAGGTCTTTGACGGCGATTCGCGGCGCGGCATCAAGGCCACTGGCCTGCCAGCCAGCGCTGCCACCTACGCGGTGTGTGGCAGCGCCAGGGCGACCTATGGCGAAGGAGCGGGAACCGTGCTGGCCGACTGATCCGCGGCCTTGCCGGCGCGCTCCCCTCCACACTGACGCGCGCTCAGTCCTCCTGCACCAGCTTGAACTCGCGCAGCAGACCACCGATCTGGGTCTTGTCCAGCTTGTTCATCAGCAGGTTGCGCAGGAACGCAGGCCCGGGAATATCCAGTTCCTTGCCATCGCGCAGGCGACCGGTCGCCGCCAGCAACGAGCGCACGTCATAGGTGGAATTGAACACCTCGGGCACACCGCGTTCGATCCCCAGCAGGGTGTACACCGCTTCCATCGGTGTGCGCACCGAATACTCAGTGGTGAAGATGCAGTCGCGCTGCTTCGATTCGGCAAACTGTCCGATGAAGGCGAAGTTCACCGCACCCTCCGGCACCACGTCCGGGCGATCACCGGCCTGGCGCGGCATGAAGAACGCGGTGATGTACGGCATCATCACCGGCACCGTCTTCGCGCCGGTCGCGGCCAATTCGTCGATCTCCTCCACCGGCACGCCCAGGTGGTACAGCCACTCGCGGGTGATCTCTTCGCCGGTGCAGTCCTGCATCGGCTTCTTCACGTAGTCTCCAGGCGTATCCACGAACAGCGAATACACCCAGACCACGATCTGATCCTTGGGCTGGTTCTTGAAATGCGGCTGGCGGTTCACCGTCCAGCTCATCAACCAGCGCGAGTCACGCACACTGACGATGCCGCCGGTCACCACCTTGCCACTGAACGGGTCGCGCTTGGCGATCTTCTGGATGTAGGCAGGAATGCGTGCATCCAGCGTGGTCACCGTCGCCGACTCCCACTTGGTCTGCGGGATGTGCGCGCCGAACACGTCCGGACGCCCGAACGCAGGATCCCTGGCGGCAATGCGTCGCCACAGGTCCCAGGCAGGCGCCGGCCCCTCATTCAATCGCGCAGCCGTGTGGTGGTCGCCGTTGTCCGAGTTCTCGGTCAACGAACCGATCGTCATGAAAACAAGGTCATCTGCGCTCAGATCCACGCCACCCGCCACGCCCTCGCGCGTCCAGTGGATGCGCGTGGCCTGCTTGCGGCCGGCCGCCAGATCGAAGTCGACGTCGGTCACCTCGGTGCCGTACTGGAACACCACGCCGTGGTCCTGCAGCCACTTCACCAGCGGCAGCACCAGCGATTCGTACTGGTTGTACTTGGTGAACTTCAGCGCCGAGAGATCCGGCAGGCCGCCGATGTGGTGGATGAAGCGGTGCAGGTACAGCTTCATCTCCAGCGCCGAATGCCATTCCTCGAAGGCGAACATGGTGCGCCAGTACAGCCAGAAGTTGCTGTCCAGGAAATCGCGGCCCAGCACCTCGTCGATGCGCTTGTTCTCCATCTCCTGCCGGGTGGCCAGGAACAGCGCGATGATGTCCTTCTGCGCCTGCTCGCTCAGCGTGAACAGGCCGTCGGTGTGCGCATCTTCGCCGCGATTGATCGTGGCACGCTGCAGCGAATAGTTCGGATCATCCTTGTTCAACCAGTAGAACTCGTCCAGCACACTGGCATCTTCAATCTCCAGCGACGGAATCGAGCGGAACAGATCCCACAGGCACTCGAAGTGGTCTTCCATCTCGCGGCCGCCGCGGATCACGAAGCCCTTCTCCGGCACCTTCAGGCCATCCAGCGCGCCGCCGGCAATCTGCTGCTGCTCGAGAATGGTGATGCGCTCACCGGCCATGCGGCCATCGCGCACCAGGAACGCGGCGCCGGCCAGCGAGGCCAGGCCCGAACCGACGAACCATGCGCGCTTGCCGTCGACACCGGCGGGCTTGCGCGGGCGCGCGAAGGCTTCGTAGTTGCCACTGCTGTAGTACATGCGTTGCTCCTTCCTGGAGGGGGTCATCAGGAACCCACAGTGGAATGACACAGCCATTCCATGCAGGTCATGCCCCTACTCTAGCGCCGAACCGATGTACCGTTTCCTGCACACACGCTGCGACCGAATGACGCAGCCGCGTCAGAGCTGCCGGCCCAGCAGCATGCCCGGCCAACCGTCCACGTTGAACGGTGCGATGCGTGTGTAGCCACAGGACTCATAGAAGCGCACCAGATCCCCATTGCCACCGCCGTAGCAGTCCACGCGCAGATGGTCGAGTCCGGCAGCGCGCGCCTGCTCATCGGCAAACGCCATCAAGCGACGGCCGATGCCACGCACGCGGGCATCGCGCGAAGCCACCAGCACCCGCACATACAGTTCCGGGCCGGTGGGCGCAGGCACATAGGGCATCGACTCGCCCAGCGCCAGGAACGCGCGCACGTCACCCTGCTCGTTCTGCGCCACCCATGCACCCGGCAGCGCGCACGCATCGGTCACCTGGGTGATCCGGCGCGGCATCGTGGACCATGGCTCACTGCCCCATTGCTGCAGGTTGCCGATCGACACGAACCATTCGATGACTTCGTCGAAGAGCATCAGCACCGCAGGGGCATCGTCTACGTTGGCGCGGCGGATGTTCAAGATTTCCTTTCCTGCTTCAGTCATGTGCGCATTCCTTTCAACGCTTCAATCAATTGCGACGAGGATGCCGGCCAGCGGCCGGCACTACCAGGGCTGGAAGTCCGTGAGCCGGATTTGACATGCAGGCATTTACCTGCCTATAGTCCACCCAAGGACGGCACCTGTCCGCCCACGCGAGGAACCTGCAATGGTCGATATCGCACACAGGGTCGGCATCAAGGCCCCTGCAAGCCAGGTGTACCAGGCGCTGGCCACCCCCGAAGGCGTGGCCGCCTGGTGGGCCGAAGACACCCATGGTGACCGCGTGGCCGGCGGCTCGGTCAAGGTTCACTTCACGAACAACGGCCAGGAAATCGGCGCCATGGAAATGAAACTTGAGCAGCTTGTTCCAGGCGAGCTCGTGCTTTGGCGGTTCCTCGCCGGCCCTGCTGAATGGATCGGCACCCACGCGCGCTTCGTGCTGAAACAGGAAGGTGACTACTGCATCGTCCTGTTCACCCATGAAGGCTGGAAGGAACGCGTCGAGTTCACCTCGCACTGCAGTACCAAGTGGGCGGTGTTCCTGCTCAGCCTCAAAGCGCTGGTGGAATCCGGCAAGGGCCAGCCCAACCCACACGACATCAGGATCGACAACTGGAACTGAAGACGCCCCGCATGAATGCAGACAAGGTGTTCAAGGCACTGGCCGACCCTACGCGCAGGACGCTGCTGGATCTGCTCTGCGAAGACAACGGGCAGACGCTCGGCCAGCTCTGCGAGCACCTGGACATGGCCCGGCAATCGGTCACCCAGCACCTGGGCCTGCTGGAAGACGCCAACCTGATCAGCACCGTGCGCCGTGGCCGCGAGAAGCTGCACTTCATCAACCCGGTGCCGCTGCACGAGGTGTACGAACGCTGGGTACGCAAGTTCGAGCAGCAGCGCCTGAGCCTGCTGCATGACCTGAAACGAGAACTGGAAGGAGAATGACGATGTCCGCAGAGTCCACCCGCTTCATCCACGTGATCTACATCGCATCCACCCCGCAGAAGGTGTTCGAGGCCATCACCCGCCCCGAGATCGCCAGCCGCTACTGGGACCATGAAAACGTCTCGGACTGGAAACCCGGCTCACGCTGGCAGCACGTGCGCGCCAACGAAACACGCTCGGTCGAACTGGTCGGCGAGGTAGTGGAAAGCACCCCTCCCTCGCGGCTGGTCATCACCTGGGCCGCCGCCTCGCAGGCGGAGAACCCGGACGCCTACAGCCGCGTCACCTTCGACATTGTGCCCTACCAGGACATGGTGCGGCTGACCGTCACCCACGACGAACTGGAACCCGGCAGCAGCATGGATACCGGCATCCGCCAGGGCTGGCCGATCGTGCTGTCGAGCCTGAAGTCGCTGCTGGAAACCGGCAAGGGGCTGGATGTGTTTGCGAAGCCGCAGTAGACGGCTGCGTCGGGACGACGCCGCAGGGCCTTGGCTGCTGCGGCGTCGGCAATGCGGCCGATGCGGGTCCGCTAGCGCGCCGTCCAGCCCCCATCCACCGGCAGCGCCGTGCCAGTGATCTGCGCCGCAGCGTCCGAAGCCAGGAACACCACCATCTCCCCCAGCTGCTCGGGCGTCACGAACTGCAACGAAGGCTGCTTCTCGGTCAGCAGCGCGCGGGCGGCGGTCTCCTGATCTGTGCCCTCGCGCTCGGCCAACGCGGTGATCTGCTGCTCGACCAGCGCCGTTCGCACCCAGCCCGGGCAGATGGCATTGGCGGTGATGCCGGTGCCCGCATTCTCCAGCGCGGTCACCTTGGTGAACCCGACCACGCCATGCTTGGCCGCCACATAGGCCGACTTGTTCACCGAACCCACCAGCCCATGCACCGAGGCGATGTTGATGATGCGGCCGGCACCCTGCTGCTTCATGTGCGGCAAGGCCGCCGCCGTGGCATGGAATACGGCCGAGAGATTCAGCGCGAGGATCGCATCCCACTTCTCGACGGGGAATTCCTCGATCGACGCGGTGTGCTGGATGCCCGCGTTGTTCACCAGGATGTCGATGCGTCCCATCGTCGCAACGGCGCGATCGATCATGCCGCGCACTGCCTCGCCACGGGAAAGATCGGCCCCATCGTGCACCACCCGTACGCCGAACTCGGTTTCCAGTTCGGTACGGATGCGTTCGATCTCCGCCGCATCGCCAAAGCCGTTCAGCACGATATCGGCACCTTGCCGCGCCAACGCGGTGGCGATGCCAAGACCGATACCGCCGGTGGAGCCGGTGACCACCGCAACCTTTCCAGAGAACATGGGCGAGCTTCCATCGGGCGTAGGTGGTCAGTGTAGCTTCACCGGCGCCCCCTTTAAGCGACGCTACCTTGGTCAATCAACGGTTAGAACGCGTTCGGTACCCGCCGAGGGAAGTGTCCAGCGTTCATTCAAAACGGACGGTACACCTCAGAAGGGGCGCAGCCGTGGCTTGCTGGCGATACTGTCCGACTCCCACAAGGGCAATGCATCCATGCTTTGCCCGGCGGATCGAACACGTCCGAAAATAGCTTCTGCGGCCGTTCTACTCCCCCCACCTCCAACCGGGCGGAGCGCCTTTCATCCAGCAGATAAGGACAAGGACCAACACTACGGCCCACGTGTAGAGCTGAAACGCGATGGGCTCGCGAAATGGAGAGAACAGAAACGGACCTGCCAGCAGCAGGCCGAATGCGACTGCGTACACAAGCCAGCCCTGCCACGCGCACGGCATCCCCCAACCCCATCCGTACTTTTTCCTGGTAAACCAGTACTTCCTGCTGATCATTGCAATCTTCCTCGATGGCCGCCGGTCTCACGTACCTGATCCAAGCATGCTTTGAGCTGTTCGTGAAGACGTCGGTCCAGAATCAAGTCAGTATCCCCTCTGGCTGTGACGAGAACAGAGCTACGGTCCGTGCGCAGCACGAAGACGTTGCGACCGCTGTGCATGCGGAACTTGCCAAGCTCAACGCCACCGGTGCTCGTTCCAAGTTGCCGGTGAGGCAGCGTGATCCTTGAAGCATCTATGCCGAGAGGAAGCGCGTAGGCGTGAATCAGGGATACGTCCAGCGTCGATCGGCACATCATCAGGAACTACTCCGCAGAGATTGACCGCATGCCTTAAACGTAAATCGTCTCGACAATTGCCTCAAATGCGTCTTCGTCACAGGTGATAAGGCCCACGCTTCGCATCGCGCGCAGAAACGAGCGGACCTCGTTCTATGTTGCGGGCTTTGCGTGTTCATCGCAGATCATACTTGCACTGCCACGCATGAGAATGCTTCAGTATCAGATAGCGCGCAACAAACGCCCATTTCTCATCGATCACATTGGCCGAACAGGAGCTGCGCGCTGTGATGCCATTGCAGTGACACTGTTCATACCGAACTTCAAACACGCTCTAGAAGATGACGCTTGCCCGCTCAACGGTCGCCAGTGGGTTGGCCTTCCGCACCGCCTCAAGGAACAGCAGGAAATCCCGATTGAACAGCGTCAGTCTGTTGGTGAACGTCACGCACTTTCTGCCCGATGCTTTGCTGAAGCACACCTGCCAGACATAGCGCCCGTAGATCCTGTCAGACGTTCGTGTGACTGAGGTGATCTGCGAAAGAGGAACCGCCGTAGGCACCGGCCCACGCCGCAGGTAAAAGGACGCCGCATCAAAGAAGTAGTGCTCCCGATCCTCTTTGCCATCCACCATCACCAAGGTCATGGATGTACCGGAGATCCGGCGAGGGGGATCCAAACGCAGCCCCGATTTCACGGACGAGCGAGCAGTTGCCGACATTCGCCGAAGGGTGAACCAGAGGATCACCAACGGAAGTGCCGCGAGGACAATGAAGCCTACGGTCTTCAAAACAGTTTCCAGCGTGCTGGGCACACAGATCTCCAGGATGAACTTTCGGGCGATGCCCAAGTAGATCCACGCCACGCGTGGATGGCTCTCCCTCAACGCCCCATCACTTCCAATGATCCGGCCCCAGGAACGGCAGGCTCAACACAAACACCGGAACCGCCACAGGAATCAACGCAGCGCCCAGCACCTTGCCGGCCGCCGTCCCAACACCCGGCTTGTCCTCCCTCTCCGGCAGGATCCGCTGCGCCCGCGCACTGATCGGCTGCGCCAGCTTCCCCTTCTCCGCCAACGCAGCAGCGTCCGGCAACTTCACCCGCTCGCCGTCGCCCTCGAACAGCGCGCTGTAGTAGCTGCCGCCCTTCTTTGAAAGATTGCAGGCCCGATCAAACGCCAGCGCATAACGGCTCCGGTCCTGCGGCAGGTAGTAGCGCGCCCGCTCATCCACATACTTCGCCTCGCGCGGGAGCACCTCAATCCGCTCCAGCTTGAACTGCGCGGCCTGTTCCGGCGTCACCTGCTCCGGCCGCAGCAGCAGCGCATAGCTGCCGTGCACCTTGGCCTTGTTGGCCGGGTCGCGCCAGTCCTCATGGAAGTACATCTGCGCGCAGGCCACCGCCTCGCGTAGCGGGCTGTCCATTAGCGCGCGGTACTCGCGGAACGGTGCAGCATTGAAGCGCATCGGTTCTTCAAAGCGCGGCAGCAGGTACAGCTGGCCATCGTCGGCCACGAACGCACCCGTGATCTCGCGGCTTGAAGCATGCTCCTCCGGACCACTGGCACAGCCAGACAGCAGGCCAAGGCACAGGGCGGAGAGAATGAAAAGAGACGTTCGCATGTCGTGTTCGAGGGCTTCCCTGGGAAAACGGCCCCGCCCGGAAGGACGAGGCCAGTCCGCCATGGTGCCACGGCACCGCATGCGATGCAGAGCCCGCCCTACTTCAACCGCTCCACCAACCGCTGCCCCACCTCCAACGCCGAAGCCGGGTTCTGCCCGGTAATCAGCTCGCGGTCCACCACCACATGCCCAGTCCACGGCGTAGCGTTGCTGCTGAACGTCGCACCCGCCCGCTGCAACGCGGTCTGCGGATAGAACTTCATCTCGCCACCACCCAACTGCGGTTTAGCCAGCGCCTCTTCCTGGTTGCTGATCACCGTCATCTGGTAGCCGCTGTAGATCCACTTCGGCATAGCCGGCGTCGCACCGCCCTCCAGCTTCGCCACGAAACCCGGAGCATCCGGCAGCGTGGACAGCAGCGCGATCGGCCCGTGGCAGACCAATGCGGTGGTCTTGTTGCGCTGGTGGAAGTCGGCCAGCAGCCGGCCCAGCGCCGGGCTCTTCAGCAGATCCTGCATCGGCGCGTGGCCACCGGGAATATAGACCGCATCGAAACGCGCATAGCCCTGCTGCTCGACGCGCGCCAGGCTGACCACGGGCGAGGCCGTCGAAGAGGTCAATGCCAGCTTCTCCAGCAGCTCCTTGTGCAGTTTCAGCTGCGCGGCATCGTTGCCGAAGTACGCCGGCATCACCGAGGACGCATCCACCGTCGGCGCCCGCCCCTGCGGCGTGGCGAAGGTCACCTCGTGGCCCGCGTCCAGCAGCAGCTTGACCGGCTGCATCAGCTCGTTGAGATAGAAGCCGGTGGACAGCACCTTGCCGTCCTTCAGGTCCAGGTGGTTTTCGTCGGACAGCACCACCAGCACGTTGGCGGCATGCGCGCCGCTGGCGGCCAGGGTCAGGGCCAGCGCTGCGGCCAGCCGGGTCATCAGGTTCATGGGGTAGCTCCTATCGGGGAATGGCCGCCACTTTATTCATCGCCCCAGCGGCGATAAATTGGCTCCATCGCAAAACATCTGTTCCCCGGAGAGCCAAATGAGCCGCAAGTTCGACTACCTGGGCGATGTGGAGGTGTTCCTGGCGGTGGTCGAGCATGGCTCGTTCACCGCCGGCGCCGTGGCGCTGTCCACCACGCCCTCGGTGCTGAGTCGCGCGGTCACCCGCCTGGAAGCGCGGCTGGGCCGGCAGCTGCTACAGCGGACCACCCGCCGCGTGGGCCTGACCGACGCCGGGCGGCTCTATCTGGAACAGGTGCGCACCGCCTTCGGCCTGCTGGACGACGCCGAGCGCGACGTACTGGCCCAGGACGGTGCGCTGGCCGGCCGCGTGCGCCTGAGCGTGCCCACCACCTATGGCCACTACCGGCTGCCGCCCGTGCTGGCGCGCTTTGCGCAGCAGTACCCGCAGGTGCAGGTGGAACTGAACATCACCAACCGCAACGTGGACCTGGTGGCCGAAGGCTTCGACCTGGCCATCCGCCTGGGCCAGCTGCCGGACAGCGGGCTGGTGGGGCGAAAGCTGGAAGACGCCCCGCTGCTGCTCGTGGCCGCGCCGGAGTACCTGCAGCGCCGCGGCACGCCGCAGACGCTGGACGACCTGCAACAGCACCTGTGCCTGCCGTTCGTGATGCCGCGTACCGGGCGATTGGCGCCGTGGATCTTCCGCGACGGCGGGCGCGACGTGGACTGGCTGCCGCGCTCGTCCATCGAGACTTCTGACGATGTGCTGGGCGTGGTGTCGCTGGCCGAACAGGGCATTGGCATCTGCCAGAGCTATGAGTTCATCGTGCGGGAGCGGTTGCAGCGTGGGCAGTTGGTGGAAGTGCTGCCGCAGCTGCGAGGGAGATCGCGGCCGTTCTCGGTGATCTACGCGCCGCATCGGCGGCAGTCGGCAGCGGCGCGGGCGATGATTGAGTTGTTGGTGGGGAATGCGAGCGCGGCTGAGGATCGAGTTGGTTGAGGCCGCGAAGTTCGCTGGCGATGTCGGGTTTGAACCGATTTTCGGGGTGTGCGGTCTGTCGGGTGCCACTGCCTGCCGAAGCAGACTAAGAACTGTTGCAAAGAAGGCTGTCGCGCTATTCGCTTGTGGCGTGGGCGATTGCGCCACCTTTATTCGCCATCAGCAGAGTAGCTGCGCGAATGCGTCTGCTGGCGTCGCGTGCTGCACGAAGGGTGCGTGCAACAATAGTTCTTCGCTCTCGGATTCCGCGATTCCTTCGCGAATTTCTATTGGTATTCGAAGCGGCGGCGTAAACACCATGACGTGCCACCGACAACGGGTGGCTCCGGGTCTGCAAACCCGCGATGAGCAACGACTGTTGTTTACGCTTGCCCGTCGGCACCGTCCTTAACCGGTGCCGGCGGGCAATCCGTCGGCCTATCTGGCGGGCGGTGCGTGGGGGTCTTCGGACCCACCGGTCATTCGTTGCTTCGTCCCGGTTTGCAGCCACGCATCGTCCGCCACCTCTTCACGGTGGCGCTGTTAAGCACAGCCACGGAAGCCGACGCCATGAACGAATCCGATACCTTCACCTCGTACACCGTTGTTGAGCCCATCAACGACGACACGCCCCTGCCCGACCTGAACTCCCTGCTTGGCATCCTCAAGCGCATGCGCGGCTGCGAGGGGGCTGATGGGCACCCTTGGCCGGAGAACGACGTGTCACCCGGTCGACGCGTGAGCTTGGCCAGGAGCGAGCGCGCAATGGTGGGGGCGCTCACGGTGTTGGAGCTGCTGCACGCGGCGGACCGCTGCCGGGTGGCAGCGGAGCCGGAGCGGCATTTGGATGAGGGGGTTGTAGATGGGCTGTTTCTGGCTTGCCGAGGGCTGGTTGAGTGGAGTTGTCATGAGGTGAGGCCGGAATGAGGCGGCATCCGCTCACAAGGCCCGAAACCAGCCCAATAGAGCTCGCGTCTGCTTCCTCGAAAACATCACATGAATGCGAATCAAGCATCCTCGTCGAAATAATCGCTATCCACGGATGGGACCCGAAGAATACGCGAGCTCACACCTACCTCATTGTCGATCATAAGACCAACCAATCGATTTCCATCGACGATCACAATGCCCTCAACAGAGCCAACGAAGTCAACAGCCTGAGGCGTGAAGCCAGACGTGGTTATGAAAACTCCGCGTTTGGCCTTCTGTCCGGCAAGCGCCCCATAGAAGGCCTGTAGCTCGGGCCTACCAACCGTGCTCTTCCAGCGCTTCGCCTGCACGTAGACCTTGTCCAGCCCGAGCTTATCCAGCGAGATCACGCCATCGATTCCACCATCTCCAGCTCCTCCGACGCGCAGCAAGTCAGAGCGGCTCGCGCCGTATCCCAGTCGATGCAGGATATCAAGAACGATGATTTCGAACCGTCCGGGAGAAACACGCAACAGGCAATCCAGAAGCTCAGCCGCTGTGGCCGATTTCAATTCAGCAAGTGCACTATCAAGTCGATCATCGGGGCTCAAAACGGGTGACCCATGGGTTAGCTCACTGGACTCAGGGGTATCTAGCACGGCAGCATCTACTGCGGATCGAAGCTTAACTGCGAGATAGCCAGTTGCAATTCTCCCAACCTCCTCATCGTCCAGCGGGAACGGATGATCGCCAACGTAGCTTCTCCCGGCCTCCGTCAACTGCCAAACCCCGCGCCTTGGGCTGGACGAAAGGCCAGCGCGCTTCAGCCGATCATGCGCCCAAGCCGCTCGATTCTTATAGACCTGCGCACCGCTATCCAACACCCGGAGCTTCTGCTCCTCAGTCAACCCTAAGGCATTGGAAGCGGCTTCATATGCCAAGGCGGCTGCAACGCCTGCGGGATTTCGCTCCAAGAAACGCAATACCGGATCGATGAACTTGTCGTAAGTTGGAATCGTCAATCTTGCTTCCTCCCCCTGTAGTTTGCAGCAACTATATCCTCATCCGGACAATGACCTGAAGATTCAGCTCGTGAGTGAACCTCTTTTGCAAGTGCCGGTGAGAATAGGCGTAAACCCTTGTCACAACAATCGAAGGCAGTCTTGCCCTTGCTCATGCGGAGCAAAGATGCAGCCTCCAACAGCCCCTCCTGTCCAAGATGGACGTAGATCGCGCCTCAGTAACGGTCTGGATCTTGGACTTCCAAGACTGATTCTCTACCTCTTCGCCTGGATAGCGGCCTGAAGTTGCTCGGTCACGCTATCGCCCTTCTCATCCTTCAACTGGGCCATGAGATAGACGCCGCGGCCATTGCTCTTCTTCGCCCACAGTTCCCCGATCATTCGCTTCTCCTTCTCGGAGTCTGCGGAGTAACGGTCACCGCCTTTGTATTCAACGACCAACATGCGCCCATCCCTAAGTCGGGCGACAAAATCCGGGTAGGTACGCTGCTTGGACGTCGGCATCCAGAACTGACTCTTGTCCACCAGGTTGCGAACCCAGAACTCCACCTCGTCAAGTTGATCAAGGGCCTGAGCACACAGGAACTCTTCACCGACCTTGCCGCCGGCGGTCTTCCACTGAAGATCACCCACGAAGGGGTAGTAGTGCTTGCGGAACCGGTAGGTGCCGCCCTGGTAATAGGAGTGCGCTGGATACTGAGCCATGTCCGCAGGATAGGTGAACATTGCATCAGGTTCGTCGCTGACCACGATCTCGGCGTTCGCACCGAACAAGGCCTGCTGGAACCCATCCTTGAGTGCCTCGGCCTTCGCGATCTGGAGCTGCTCGCCCAGCTTCCGCCGGAGAACGAACTGGCCATTGAGCAGCTGGGACAGTGAGAAGCCCCGATCTTCGGACAGCCCACTGATTGAGCGGCGCAACCACTCGCGAAGAACGGGCTGCTTCACGCCAGGGTCGCGGATCTTCTGATCCAGCCAACCCACCAAATCTGCTTGGTTTCTATCCTTCGCGAACCCTGGCAAGTAGGTATTCACGTCGTCATCGATCTTGGTGTAACTCACTTTCGAATCGACCAGATCCACCTCGAAAGTCCGGCTGTCGGCGTTGAACTTGAGACTCGAAAGATCCGGCGGGTAGGCGAGCAAATCCCAGGTGAATCCCAGAGGTGTGGCCCCGCTTTCCACGAGCTCCAGCTCGCCCTGCTCCATGACGCCGAGCCGAGGCACGCTGAACACTACGCCGTTCTGGCTGGGGGCTTTAACTGCCTTGGAGACTATCTGGTGCCGCTCGATGGTTGCGGCAACTTCCTCGCGCTCTTTGGTAGGGACCGCCTTCGTGATGGCCTCAACTGTGGAGTCGTCCACCTCACCGGTGATCTCGACCGAGCCCCCCTTCCCCTCCTCGCTCGGGGTAAAGATCACATTAGGCTGGTCCCGCACGGGGATACCGTTGAGGTCAGGCTGCTTGCTCACGTTAATAATCGTTTTCGGTGTCACTGTGGCTGGATTGACGTTGCCACCCTGCAGCGGTAGTCCAGGTCCGGGGGTGAGATCCGGCCGCACGGCAGCGACGGCCTCCAGCGGGTTGAACCCGATTTCGATGAGTGACTTGGTCAGCTCTGTGGCCGCCAGGTTGAAAGCTGGGGTAGTAACGTGCGCGTAGGCCTTGTTCATGGCCTCCTGCTTGCGACGGGTTGCATAGGGCATGCGCAGCACGCGGCCCAGCAACTGCTGGATGTCCTTTTCGCTCTTCACTTGAGCCACAGAGCAGAACACATAGGCGAAGGAGCAATCCCACCCTTCCTTGAGCGCTTGCTTCGTGATGATGACCTCAATGGAGCAGTCCTTGGCGAACAGATCCACGCCATCGATCTCACGCTGGTCCCCGGTCGCAATGGCAATGGCCTTCTCGGGCACTTTTTCATTGTCGACCAGATGCTTCTTGACCTCTTCCACCGTGGCCGTGCCCTTGGCGTTCTCGGCCTGAATCAGCAGAATGGGACGTATGTAGTCCGGCTCCCCCAATGCGGTCTTGCCCAGCTCGTTTCGGCGGGCGACGGCACTGCCGACAGCCACTTCCCATTGTCCAACGTGCTCTTTGAGCACAACCGGGAACTTGATCATATCCGCACCCTTGAGCTCAAAAGCGCTCACACTGACCAGCACGTTGCTCTTGCTGGCCTCGGGGGTGGCAGTCAACTCCACCACCACCTTGGCGCCCAAGCGCTCGTAGACCTGATACGACAGCGGCGTGTTTGCGTTGTGCGCTTCGTCGGTGATGACTAATGGGCCATGGAGCTTGAGTAGGTTGGCAAACGACGCCATGGCCTTGCCAGCCTTGTTTTGCTCCAAGTAGGGTAGATCGGAGACACTACCGGCGAAATGGGCTTCGAGATCCTCGTGATGCTCGTAGACCTTGCGACCTTCCTGGTTCTCAACCCGCAGCGCGGCCATGGTCGAGATGACCACGCATACCTTGGTCCCCAAGTCCGCTGGACGAATGTGGGTGAAATCCTCGACATCAAACACCGCCACCTTTCCGCCGAATGCCTCATCCAGTTCCTGGCGGTAGGGGTGACGCGGGTTCTTGAAGGCCTCTAGAGTCTGGGTTTTGATCTGCGTGGTGGGCACCATCCACATGACCAGCGGGAATTCACGCTCCAGGTAAGCGTCGCCTGCGGCCTGAATTATATGCGCACCCATTACCGTCTTGCCGCCGCCGGTGGGGATGCGAAGGCAGACGTAGGGCGAGGCTTCCATGCCCGGCATGGGCTTATAGTGGGTGACAAGGCCAGCGTCCACGTTCTTCTCAAACGCGGATGCGGGCCCTGTTAGCCGGGCGTTCTCCAGGAACTGGGCCAAGCTGGACAGCGCCCGCTGCTGATACACCTTGAGAGAAAGAGCCATGCTTAGCGTGCCTTGATGTCGTAGGGGGTCTGCTTGAAGGTAATTTGGAGCTCCTCCAGCCGCTCCCTCGGCAAGTCGCACGACTCGCCGAAGATCACCTTTGGACCTTCAAAAGGTTGAAGGCTCTTCAACACCCGCCTGGTCAGCACGTTGCCACCAGTCTTGCTTTCATCGCCCAATATCCCGTTGAACAGCAGGTAGTAGCCGATCCCGTGGTGTTCGCCTAGGAACGGCTGCTTGGGGGCCCGGGTGGAGCGAGCGCTGCCTGTTTCGGCGAACCAAACGTGTGCGGCCAAGTGCTCGAACTTGATGTCTCCGCGGATGTGGCCCTCGTCATCAAATACCGAAACTCCAAGTTTGTAGAAACGGAATCCACCACCGCCCTTCCAGTCCACCAAAGCCGAAATTCCGCCTTGTTCACCGTCTACCACCTTTGCTAGACGAGGTTGACAGCGAGTCCGGGCGTGCTCACCCATCTCGATTCCTATCCAGTTCCGGGCCAGCTTCTGGGCAACAGCGGCGGTGGTGCCTGAACCTAAGAAGCTGTCCAGCACGATATCGCCGGGCTGAGTTGTCATTTCGATAACACGCTTCAGCAGCGCCTCCGGCTTTGGTGTCGCGAAATGGTCGTCTCCAAATAGGGCAACCACCTCCTTCTTCGCATCTTGAGTATGGCCGACTTCCTCGTAGGGCCAGAAGGTCTGAGGAACGCGACCTTGCTTGACCTCCGAAAGGAATCGCTTGATGGCCGGAACGTTATTACCATCCTTGCCCCACCAAATCCGCCCATCCGCATCCAGCTCCCTCAATCGCGGCTCCGATACACGCCAGAACATTCCGTTCGGAGGTCCAGGAATGACACGTCCGGAGGGCGTGGTGATTTGGTAAGTTCCTGCGCCGTAGTAGTTCCGCGCAGAAAGATCCCCCGCCTTCCATGGGCCGCGACTGTCGCCATCTGGATTCTTATATGCCTTGTCTTGCTTTTCGGTCCGCGGCATAGGATTGGGCGCCCATTCCTCCGCATTCTTGGCATAGACGAAAAGGTAGTCGTGATCCACGGAAAAGTGCCTCGCCGAATTTTTGGGCGAGTAGATTTTCTGCCAGACTACGGTTGCAATGAAGTTGCTCCTCTTGAAAACCTCATCAGCGATGACTTTGAAATAGTGCGCCTCGTTGTCGTCCAGCGCGATCCATATCGCTCCATCTTCGCTAAGAAGCTCTTTCAGGAGCTCTAGCCGCGGATAGATCATCGACAGCCATTGGGCGTGCTCCAAGTTGTCGTCGTACTGTTCGAATGCACTCTTGGTGTTGTAAGGCGGGTCGATGAAGATGCACTTCACCTGCCCTGCGTAGTAAGGCAGCAGGGCCTTCAATGCATCCAGGTTGTCGCCTTCTATCAGCATGTTCGGAGAGTCGACCTCCCCATAGGACAGACTGGCCACCGGCTCCAGAAGGCGGTACGGCGTCAGGGCGGAACGGGTCAGGTCTTCATCACGGTCGGACCAGTTAAGCAGCGGCATCTAGTACATCCCCTCGAACAGGCCCCAAGTATCGTTCAGGAGCGCGTCTGGGCCAACGCTCTCGACCATCTTCGCCCGTAAGTGCCTGATTGGACGAGCCTTAGGGAGAGCAGGCTAGATCGGCTCCATGGACATGACTACTGTACGACTGGACCGCACGGATGCCCCCACCTCCTACTAGTAGTCAACGAGGCCGGCCTTCTTGCAATATCGGTAGCTGGAGAAGGAAGCTACAGCGTCGGTCGGGAACCCTCATAAGCACCCGGCGGCTAAGCAGCGCGTCCTGCCCCGCAGTAGAAGTACAGGCCGAGTGCGGGGTCATCAACCCCGCATTAATCCTTCACCAACGCAATCCACGAATTCCACGCAGCCACTGCCGATGTTGGGAACAGTGTGCCTGCCACAGCCCCCGCACTTGCGCCCAAACAAACAGACACCTGCTCTGCAAGCTTCAGTGCCACCGCACTGTAGCCTTCCACCCATTCAGAACGTGGATCGGCACACCACGCAAACAAGTCGTCCAGCTTCTCGGGCTCGAGTGGGTAAATCCAAGCCCGGGAAAATGCCAGTTTCTCCAGCTTTGAAAGGCCTCTACTGAACATTAGCGAGGAAACCGAGCTGCTGGAAATGGCCAATCTGTGCCTGCTCTGGAGCGCGACCGCTTCCTTGTATATTGTCCACATCCGCCCTTGGTCCTTGGAGACTCTGGTGACCGTTACCAGCAATGCAGCGCCAACCCGCCGCATCTCCTGCGCCGCAGACTCACTCAGAGTTCCTTGTGGAAAGCGAGCGGCGTACTGACGGAACGAAACGAGAGATTCAGCTGCCAATCTCTCCTCAGTCGCAACATCCGTCATCCTCTTTAGCAAATCTTGAATTTCATCAGCGGCAGCGAGCCGCATGTCTAGCCTCTTCGAAGCCATAAAGCTTCCCGCCGCCACGATACCGACAACGATGGTGACGACAGCCATCCATGAGTCTGGTTTTTGTATGAACACCTCAGCCACTTGAAGTGGGCTGAGCGGGACGACACCGAACTTTGGAGCAATGAAGTAGACGATCAAAAGCACAACCAGCCAAGTCTTTGTTGATTGGAAGACCCCGTAAAGCCAAGCGAAAATCATGGGGAGACCCAGCGCCACCCCTTTAGTCCACGCCCAAATAATGGCCTGCATATCAAGTCCTCATGCTGCGCTTGTTCTTAGCGCCATATTAAGTCGGTTAGCCTCACCACTGGGGATCATACTGCCACCTCGCGAGAAGTCAGAACATATTGAACTGCTGGCCCCATATAAATCCGGCTTGCATTTTGCTGAGGACCTCATCAAAGCGATGTGCGGCACTGTGTCATCCTGAAACTAAAAAGCCCGCATTTCTGCGGGCTTACGCGTATCAGGAGGTTCTCGATGCAAACCGATGCTTGACGTCAGATCACTCCCACTCAATAGTCGCCGGCGGCTTCCCCGAGATGTCATAGACAACCCTTGAAACCCCCCGCAACTCATTGATGATCCGGTTGCTCACCGTACCCAGGAACTCATACGGCAGGTGCGCCCAGTGCGCCGTCATGAAGTCGATCGTTTCCACGGCCCGCAGCGCAATCACCCACTCATAAGCGCGCGCATCGCCCACCACGCCCACCGACTTCACCGGCAGGAACACGGCAAACGCCTGGCTGGTCTTGCCGTACAGGTCCGCCTTGCGCAGCTCATCAATGAAGATGGCATCGGCCTTGGCCAGCAGCTCGGCGTATTCGCGCTTCACTTCGCCCAGGATACGCACGCCCAGGCCCGGGCCCGGGAACGGATGGCGGTAGACCATGGTGCGCGGCAGGCCGAGCTCGACGCCGAGGCGGCGCACTTCGTCCTTGAACAGCTCGCGCAGCGGTTCCACCAGGCCCAGCTTCATGTGCTCCGGCAGGCCGCCCACGTTGTGGTGGCTCTTGATCACATGCGCCTTGCCGGTCTTGCTGCCGGCCGACTCGATCACGTCCGGGTAGATGGTGCCCTGCGCCAGCCACTTGGCGTTCTTCAGCTTGTTCGACTCTTCGTCGAAGATCTCAACGAACAGGTTGCCGATGATCTTGCGCTTGGCTTCCGGGTCGCTCACGCCTTCCAGCGCGGTGAAGTAACGGTCGGCGGCATTCACGCGCACCACCTTTACGCCCATGTGCTCGGCGAACATCGCCATCACCTGGTCGCCTTCCTGCCAGCGCAGCAGGCCGGTATCCACGAACACGCAGGTCAGCTTTTCGCCGATGGCCTTGTGCAGCAGCGCAGCGACGACGGACGAATCGACGCCGCCGGACAGGCCCAGGATCACTTCGTCATCGCCCACCTGCTCGCGCACGCGGGCGATCTGGTCGTCGATGATGTTGGCGGCGGTCCACAGGGTCTGGCAACCGCACACATCCACCACGAAGCGGCGCAGCAGCGCCTGGCCCTGCAGGGTGTGGGTCACTTCCGGGTGGAACTGCACGCCGTACCAGCGCTTTTCTTCGTTGGCCATGGCGGCCACCGGAATGCGGTCGGTGGTGGCGGTGATGGTGAAGCCCGGCGGTGCAACGGAGACGTGGTCGCCGTGGCTCATCCAGACGTTCAGCTTCGGCTCGCCGCCGTGGTCGCTCAGGCCCTTGAACAGCGCATCCGGGTTGATCACGTTCACTTCAGCGTGGCCGAATTCGCGCTGGTCAGCGGCTTCGGTGGCACCGCCCAGCTGCGCAGCCAAGGTCTGCATGCCGTAGCAGATGCCGAAGATCGGCAGACCACTGTCGAACACTTCCTGCGGCGCGGCCGGGGCACCCGGCAGCGTGGTCGATTCCGGGCCACCGGACAGGATGATGCCCTTTGCGCCGAACGCGGCGATGTCGGCCGGGTTGTGGTCCCACGCCCAGATTTCGCAGTAGACGCCCAGCTCGCGGATGCGGCGGGCGATCAGCTGCGTGTACTGCGCGCCGAAATCGAGGATCAGGATCTTGTCGTTATGGATGTTGGTCATGGTGCCGTTCCAGTGGTGTTTTTCGCAGCGCCCGGCGCTTCAAGGCTCTGCGTCAGCGTGGCGATGAACGCCTCGCGTTGTTGAATATGTGAGGTGTCTTCCTCGTCCCAGCGCAGCATCAGCAGGCCGTGCGGTGCGTTGGGGTTGGAGCGGTCAGCGCGCGGCAACTCGGCGATCTCCTGCACTTCGGTGCCAGGCACGATGCGCCGTTGCAGCGCTGCCATCGAGAAGCCCGAATCCGCAGCGCCCCAGGACGCCCAGCGCACGCTCATCCGTGCGGGTTCCAGCGCGCCCAGCACCGGCGTCAATACCGGATCATCCGGGCCGTGCAGCAGCTCGGTAATGCATTGCAGGGTGACCTGCAGCGGACGCTCGCCGGTGCCCTTCAGCAGCCAGCGCTGTTCGCCAGCGGCCTGCACCTGCCAGCCCTTCGGGAGCGAGAACGCGTTCTGGCACGCCTGCACGTCCTGCATTTGCGAAACCGCCGCGCCCGGAGACCCGGAGCGCGGCGGCGGTTCGGACAACGAACAGCCTGCCATCAGCAGGCTGCCCGTAATCGCAAGAGCAGTTCGCAAGCGCATCAGGCGCGGTAGTTCGGCGGCTCTTTGGTGATCGTCACGTCGTGGACGTGGCTCTCACGCTGGCCGGCGCCGCTGATCTTCACGAACTTGGGCTTGCTGCGCATGTCTTCAATGGTGGCGCAGCCCACGTAGCCCATGGTGGCGCGCAGGCCGCCCATCAGCTGGTGGATGATGCCGCCCACCGGGCCGCGGTACGGCACACGACCTTCGATGCCTTCCGGCACCAGCTTGTCGGCGGTGGCGGCGTCCTGGAAGTAGCGGTCCTTGGACCCCTTTTCCATGGCGGCCAGCGAACCCATGCCGCGGTAGCTCTTGTACGAACGGCCCTGGTACAGCTCGGTCTCGCCCGGCGATTCCTCGGTACCGGCCAGCAGGCCACCGACCATGATGGTCGAGGCACCGGCGGCCAGCGCCTTGCCGATGTCGCCCGAGTAGCGGATGCCACCGTCGGCGATCAGCGGGATGCGGTCCTGCAGCGCTTCGGCCACCAGATCAATGGCGGTGACCTGCGGCACGCCGACGCCGGCAACGACGCGGGTGGTGCAGATCGAACCCGGGCCGATGCCGACCTTCACGGCGTCCGCGCCGCTGTCCAGCAGCGCCAGTGCGGCTTCGCCGGTGCAGATGTTGCCACCGATGACCTGCACGTGCGGGAAGTTCTTCTTGACCCAGCTGACGCGGTCCAGCACGCCCTGCGAGTGGCCGTGCGCGGTATCGACCACGATCACGTCCACGCCGGCGGCGACCAGCGCTTCCACGCGGCGATCGGTATCGCCACCCACGCCGACGGCAGCACCGACCAGCAGGCGGGTCGACAGATCCTTGGCAGCGTTCGGGAAGTCGGTGTTCTTCTGGATGTCCTTGACGGTGATCAGGCCACGCAGTTCGAACGAATCATTGACCACCAGCACCTTTTCGATGCGGTTGCGGTGCAGCAGCTGCAGCACTTCGTCGGACGCAGCGCCTTCCTTGACCGTGATCAGGCGATCCTTCTTGGTCATGATGTGGCGGACCGGATCGTCCAGCTCGGTCTCGAAGCGCATGTCGCGATGGGTCACGATGCCGGCCAGCAGGCCGTCGCTGCCCACCACCGGCACGCCGGAGATGTTGTGCGCCTGGGTCAGGGCCAGCACGTCGCGGATGGTGGTTTCCGGGCCGACGGTGATCGGGTCGCGGATGACACCGGCCTCGAACTTCTTGACCTTGGCCACTTCCGCGGCCTGCTGTTCCAGGCTGAGATTCTTGTGGATGATGCCCATGCCGCCGAGCTGGGCCATGGCGATGGCCAGGCGGGCTTCGGTGACGGTATCCATGGCTGCGGACAGGATCGGAAGCTTCAGCTTCAGGTCGCGAGTCAACCGCGTTTCGAGGTTGACGTCCTTGGGCAGGATGGTCGAATGGGCGGGGACGAGCGAGACGTCGTCGTAAGTGAGTGCTTCAGCCTGGATGCGCAGCATCGGCATACCCGAGATGTGGGGAAGCGCGACATTTTACCCTGTTTCTGGAGCCAAGAACAGCATTTTTTGGTAGCCAGAATTGGATTTCTGCGCGACACAGTGTCGCGCCAGCGGTGATCCGTTCAGGGCGCCCAAGCGCACCGGCTCTTGGTAGGTGCCAACCTTGGTTGGCACAAGCAGGGAGAGGCCTTCACCCCATCTGGGGCACAGGCGCCGGACGGTTCGTGCCAACCAAGGTTGGCACCTACCAACAGCCGGTCGTCGGCCTGCCTGTGGTGGGTGCGGACCGTTGGTCCGCACTCTCTCTCAGACACCAGTGCCCCAGCAGGAGCCCCACCCCTCTGGCATTGTGCCGACCAACGGTCGGCACCCACCAACGGCAGATCTCCCCAACAGCAGGTCAGCTCAGCGCTTCCGCGGCTTCCAGGGTGTTCTGCATCAACGTGGCCACGGTCATCGGGCCCACACCACCCGGCACCGGGGTGATCCAGCTCGCCCGCTGGGCGGCCGCTTCAAACCCCACGTCGCCCACCAACCGGCCGTCCTCCAGCCGGTTGATACCGACGTCGATCACCACAGCGCCCGGCTTCACCCACTCGCCCGGAACGATGCCCGGGCGGCCCACCGCCACCACCAGGATGTCGGCGTTGCGCACGGCCTGTTCCAGCACGTCCTTGGGGGTGAACTTATGGCAGCTGGTCACGGTGCAGCCGGCAATCAGCAGCTCCAGGCCCATCGGGCGACCGACGTGGTTGCTGACGCCCACGATGGTGGCGTTGCGGCCGCGCACCGGCTGGTCGGTGTGGCCCAGCAGCGTGGTGATGCCGCGCGGGGTGCACGGGCGCAGGCCGAACTCGCGCAGGGCCAGGTGGCCGACGTTTTCCGGGTGGAAGCCGTCCACGTCCTTGCGCGGGTCGATGCGCTGGATCAGCCGGCGCGCGTCGGGGATGCCCGGCAGCGGCAGCTGGATCAGGATGCCGTTGATCTTCGGATCGGCGTTGAGCTGGTCGATCAGGTCGAGCAGCTCGGCTTCGGTGGTACCGGCCGGCAGGTCGTAGTCATGTGCCTCGATGCCGACCTTCTCGGCGGCGCGGCGCTTGTTGCGCACGTACACGGTCGAGGCCGGGTCGCCACCCACCAGCACCACGGCCAGGCCCGGACGGCTGCCACCGGCGGCCACGCGGGCGTCGACGCGCACCTTCAGGCTGTCGAGCAGGTCCTCGGCGATACGGCGGCCATCGAGGATGCGGGCAGGAAGCTGGGAGGCGGAATCGGTCATCGGGAGCGGGCGTGGGGCGGCGGGGACGCTATTGTCCCCGATTCAGGCCCCCTCGCCCACCGCAGAATGGGGTCCTGATGGGGGCGGGTCCCTTTGCCGCAGGCAAAGGGCTCTGACCCCGGGGTTACGCAAATTGCCAACCTCCGGTAGTGGGGGGGGGGGGGGGGGGGGGGCGCGCCCGGCGCGGCCGGGGGGGGGGGGGGGGGGCGCCCCCGGGCCGCGCC
>NZ_JAWIRT010000003.1:195480-246356 GCF_036320045.1 Stenotrophomonas sp. SMYL20
GTAGTGCCGGCCGCTGGCCGGCAACCTCATGACGTCGGGACGTTTCCGTATTTGCCGGCCAGCGGCCGGTACTACCGACGGATGGTGCGCTGAGGTTGCCGGCCAGCGGCCGGCACTACCGGGGCTACTCTTCCTCTTCCGGCACATCCTGCGGGTTCAGCGTCTTGCTCTCCCGCTTCGGTGCGGTGAACGGCGTCGGCGTCGGTACGCCTTGCGGGCTGTTGCCGTAGATCATCCGTGCGCCGGCATTCAAACCGCCACCGGCAATTTCCAGCTCGAAGCGCTCGGCATCACGACGGCGGATCTGCTCTGCAATCTCCACCGCGTCATCCTCATCCGCACCCAGCTCCACCAGCGCGGCCTGGCCGAACAGCACTGCCGATTCAAAGGTCTCGCGGATCTGGAAATCGACACCGGCATGGATCAACCGCAGCGAATGCTCGCGGTCGAACGAGCGCACCATCAGCTTGGCCTGCGGGAACTCATGCGCCACCAGTTCCACGATGCGGTCAGCCGCTTCGGCCTTGTCCACGCACACTGCAATCGCGCGCGCGTTGGCCGCGCCGGAGGCATGCAGCACATCCAGCCGTGTGCCATCGCCGTAGTAGATCTTGAAACCGAAGCGCGCCGCGCTCTGGATCATCTCCACATCGTTGTCGATGATGGTCACGTCCACGTCGCGCGCAAGCAACGACTGGCTGGCGACCTGGCCGAAGCGGCCGAAGCCGATCAGCAGCACGCTGCCGGACAGGCCGTCGGCCTCGTCCACGCCGTCCATGTTAACCGTCGGCTTCGGTGCGATGCGCTTGTAGACCAGCACCACCAGCGGGGTCAGCGCCATCGACAGCACCACCACGGCGGTGAAGTTGGCATTGATCTCCAGATTGATCACGCCGGCCGATGCGGCGGCGGAGAACAGCACGAAGGCGAACTCGCCGCCCTGCGCCATCAGCACGCCACGGTCCAGCGCCTGTGCGTGGTCGCTGCCCATGATGCGCGCCACCACGTAGATGCACAGCGCCTTGGCCGCCATCAGCGCCAACACCAGGCCGAGGATCAGCTGCCAGTGCGCGGCCACCACGCTCAGGTCCAGCGCCATGCCGACGCTGAGGAAGAACAGGCCGAGCAGGATGCCGCGGAACGGTTCGATGTCCGCTTCAATCTGGTGGCGGAAGGTCGACTCGCTCAGCAGCACGCCGGCCAGGAACGCGCCCATCGCCATCGACAGGCCGGACAGCTGCATCAGCAGCGCCGCACCCAGCACCACCAGCAGCGCGGCGGCGGTCATCACCTCCCGCGCCTTCGATTCGGCCAGCACGCGGAACAGCGGGTTGAGCAGGAAGCGGCCGACCAGCACCAGGCCAAGGATGGCACCGACGCCGATCGCCACCGACAACCAACGCGAGCCCTCGCCGTCGGCACTGCCCGCGCTCGGGCCCATCCAGGCCACCAGCGCCAGCAACGGCACGATCAGCAGATCTTCGAACAGCAGGATGGAGACGATCTTCTGCCCCGACGGCAGCGCGATGTCGCCACGCTCGGCCAGCAGCTGCATGACCACCGCGGTGGAGGTGAGCACGAAGCCGGTGGCGCCGATGAAGGCCACCTGCCACGGCAGGCCGAACAGCTTGGCGATGCTGGTCAGCACCACCGCACAGGTGACGATCTGCAGCGTGCCCAGCCCGAAGATTTCCTTGCGCAGGCTCCACAGGTGCGAGGGCCGCATCTCCAGGCCGATCACGAACAGGAACATCACCACGCCGAGCTCGGCGGTATGCAGGATGGCCTGCGGGTCGGAGAACCAGCCCAGCCCGAACGGTCCGATCGCCAGGCCGGCAGCGAAGTAGCCCAGCACCGAGCCCAGGCCGGCCCGGCGGAACAAAGGCACCATCACCACCGCCGCGCCCAACAGGGCCACGACCTTGACCAGCTCGCTGGTCGCTGCTTCTACCGCCATGCGGTGTTTTCCCCAAGATCCAGAATCGGCTTCAACAATAGAGCAATGCCGATGACGGCAATAGCACGCATGTTGCGCCGGATTGTCTTGGAGGTGGAACGATGCTGGGAGCGACCCCCAGCATCATCCCGAAACCCGATACATCCATCCACGCATGGCGTGGATGAATCCCCGGACGGGTTCACCCACCCCGGCAAAACGCGGCGTAATCGATATACCCCGGGAACGGCACACCCGGCGCGCACACGGGGCAGTGCGGGTCCGGCCGGATGCCGGATTCCGAAACCATGCATCCGCGTCGGTGGGTGCCACCATGCACCCGCTTCGGTAGGTGCCAACCTTGGTTGGCACGAAAACGCCGACCAAGGTCGGCATCTACCAAGGCATTCCCCGGCCAGCCTCACCCACCCCGGCAAAACGCGGCGTAATCGATATACCCGGGGAACGGCACGCCCGGCGCGCACACCGGGCAATGCGGGTCCGGCCGGATGCCGGTCTCGCGGAAGCGCATGCCCAGCGCATCGAATCGCAGCAGGCGGCCGACCAGCGGCTCGCCGATGCCCAGCAGCAGCTTCAGCACCTCGGTGGCCTGCAGCACACCGGCCAATCCCGGCAGCACACCCAGCACGCCGGCCTCGGAACAGTTCGGCGCGAACTCCGGCGGCGGCGGCTCCGGGAACAGGCAGCGGTAGCACGGCGCCACGCCACGCTGGCGGCCAGCGTCAAACACGCTCACCTGGCCGTCGAAACGCTCGATGGCGGCGTACACCAGTGGCTTGGCGTGCTTGATGCAGGCGTCGTTGAGCAGGTAGCGCAGCGGAAAGTTGTCCGAGCCGTCCAGCACCACGTCCACGCCCTCCAGCAGCGCATCCACGTTCTCGGAGGTGACCCGCTCCGGCACCGCCTCGACCTCGATCGACGGGTTCAGCGCCAGCAATCGCTCGCGCGCCGAATCGACCTTGAGCTGGCCGACGCTGGCTTCGGTATGCACGATCTGCCGGTGCAGGTTGCTGCGCTCCACGCGGTCGTGGTCGGCGAAACGCAAGTGCCCTACCCCGGCCGCGGCCAGATAGAAACCGGCCGGCGCGCCCAGGCCACCCGCGCCCAGCACCAGCACCCGCGACTGCTGCAGCGTACGCTGGCCAGCCTCGCCCACCTGCGGCAGCAGCAGGTGGCGCGAATAGCGGTCGTAGAAGTCGCGGTCGGCGGCGCTGGCCAGCGGCTGCACCAGCGGCAGCGACTGCTCGCGCCAGGCCACGGTGCCGCCGCTCACGGAAGCCACATTGGTGTATCCAGCCTCCAGCAGGAACTGCGCAGCATCGGCCGAGCGCTTGCCGCTCTGGCAGATCAGCAGGATCTCCTGGTCGTGCTTTGGCAGATGCGCGGCCGGGTCGGCCTGCAGCTCGCCCTTGGCCACGCCGCGCGCGCCCTCGGCCATCCCGCCGGCCCGTTCGTGCGCCTCGCGCACATCGATCAGCACGGCGCCGTGGGCCAGGCGTTCACGCGCCTGCGCGGGGGAAAGCTCTTGGATGCTCATGGCCGCATTATCGCGCAGACACCCTCGACGCGCCTTGCCCCGAACATGGCACCATGCGGGCGTTGCTCCCTGCATCCCGGAACCGCTGCATGCGCTCTGCCACCGAATTCTGGCGTGACCCGCGCATGCCCTTCGTCGAAAGCCGACGGGCGTGCGACAGCCGCGCCTGCCATCGCCCGCACAGCCATGACACTTTCTCGATCGGCGCCGTGGACGCCGGCAGCAGTGTGTTCACCGGCGCGGTGGAAGGACCGCGCCTGCTGCAACCCGGCAATCTGGTCGGCGTACCCGCAGGCCGCGTGCATGCCTGCAACCCCCTGCCCGGCCAGGTCTGGAGCTACCAGATGCTGCACCTGGATGCGCGCTGGATGGCCGAAGTCCGCGCCGAGTATGACGGCCTGCCCGGACCCGACTGGCAGCAGGAACCCATCCGGATTTCCCACCATCGCCCGCGCTACCAGCAGTACTGCCAGCTCAACGAGACGCTGTTCTCCGACGATCCGGTCAGCGTCAAGGAAGCGGCCCTGATCGCGTTCGTCGGCGATCTGGATGAACACGATGGTGTAGCCGTCGCCGGCCCGCCTGAAGATGCCGCACTACAGCAGCGGATGCAGCCGGTGATGGACCTTCTGCGCCAGCGGCTCGAACACACCCCGGCCCTGCAGGAACTGGCATCGCTGGCAGGCATGAGCCGCTACCAGCTGATCCGCGCCTTCCGACGTGCCACGGGCCTGACGCCACACGCCTGGCAGATCGACCAGCGCATCCAGGAGGCTCGCCGACGGTTGTGCGAAGGCCAGGCACTGGCCGTGGTCGCGCATGCACTGGGCTTTGCCGACCAGAGTCATTTCCAGCGGGTCTTCAAGGCCCACGCCGGTGCGACCCCGGGCCAGTACCGGCGCTGAGCCTGCAATAACGTTCAATACCACCGCGCGGCACATCCTCAGACTGGCGCCCCAGCCAGCCGCCGCCGGACCCGATGGAACAGTTCCTGATCATCGCCACCGTTCATTTTTTCGCCCTGCTCTCACCCGGTCCCGATTTCTTCCTCGTTGCACGCACCGCGATCACCTCTGGCTGGCGCACCGCCAGTGGCGCCTGCGCAGGCATCGCCGTCGGCAACGGCGTCTTCATCGTGGCGGCTTTCACTGGAATGGCCATGCTGCGCGAGGGCAGCGCAGGATTCATTGCGGTGCAGTTGGCAGGCTGCGGCTTCCTGCTGTACCTCGGCACGCTGTTCCTGCGCCATGCGGGTTCGACGACGCTGCAGGCACCTGCCACGGAATCGCGCGCGGGCGATACGCACGGGTGGTGGAAGGCGGCAGGACTGGGCACTCTGTCTGCGCTGCTGAACCCGAAGAATGCGCTGTTCTACGCAACGTTGGCGGCAATGCTCAATGGCCCGCAGGCCAACGCCGCAACGAAATTCTTCTATGGCGCGTGGATGTTCGGCATCGTCCTGCTTTGGGATCTGCTGGTCGCCGCGCTGGTCGGCCACCCGTGGGTGCTGCGTCGGTTCGCCCGCGTCCTGCCCTGGCTGGAGCGGACCGCAGGGCTTCTGATGATCGCACTGGCGCTATGGATCGTCGTGTCGCTGTGGGCCGCCTGATGCCGGCGATTCGCGCCTGTCGCAATGGCGTTCAATACCGCGCGTTCACACCCGCCCACACTCTGCACTTTCTGTAGGTCAGTGGCAGGTTTACGTGCAGCAGTTCTTCATCGTCGCGGTGCTGTACGGCTTCGCCATGCTCCTGCCTGCTTCGCATCACGCGAAGATCCTGCGCACCGCGATGGGCGCGGGCGGGCACGCCGCCATGGCCGCGTCGTTCGGTATCGCCACCGGTACGGGCGTCATCTGCGCCACGGCTTTCGTTGCAGCGGCCATGCTGGGAAACCGCGGCCTGTGGACGCTGGCGATGCAGTGCACGGGCTGCCTCCTGCTGCTGCGCCTGGCGGGCATGTGCCTGCGCGACGCCGGCTTGACCCCGTTCTCTCCGCTTTCCCTGCAGATGCCCTTGGGCCGGCGCGCCCGCTCCCGTTGGCCGCACGCCGAAGCAGGATGCCTGCTGGCGCTCGCCAGCAGCAGCAACTGGATGCTGCAGTTCGCGATTGCAGCCCTGGTTACCGGCCTCGTTGCCGACACGGGCACCCAGGCCGCTTACGTGGCCTGCCTCAGTGGCGTCGCGCTGTCGCTCGGCCTGCTGATGGCGTGGCTCGGCAGCCATCCGCGCAGGGCACAGGGGTGTTGCCGATTGCTTCCATGGCTGGAGCATGCCGCGGGCCTGCTGATCGGGGCAGTGTCGGTGGCGTACCTGGCAGGTGCACTGGGTACGACCCTGGTCTGGGCAAGCATCACGGGGCAGGTGCAGCTGCCGGAATCGATCCCCGCCACAAGCCAGGTGCAACCGGCTTCAACATCGCAGCGCGGCCGAGGCATCCCATGCGCGTTGCCGCATTGCCGCGCTCGTCGCAGCAGTCCGCCCTGATCGAGTTCTGTAGATACACGGTAGTGGGGGGGGGGGGGGGGGGCGCCCGCGCCCGCCACCCCCCGCGCCGCGCGGGGGGGGGGCCGCGCCGCGCCCGCCCCCCCCCCCCCCCCCCCCCCCCCCCGCGGGCCCCCCCCCCCCCCCCCGCCACTACCACAAACGAAAAAGGCGGCCCTACGGCCGCCTTTCTCTGCATCACTTGCCCTTGACGTGCTTCATCAAGCGCCGCTTGGCCTTGACCTGCCGCTCGGTGAGGACGTTCTTCTTGCCCTCGTACGGGTTGGTACCCTCGCGGAAGATGAAGCTCACCGGCGTGCCGATCAGCTTGAAGCGCTTGCGGAAGAAGTTCTCCAGGTAGCGCTTGTACGATTCCTGCAGCTCCTTCAGGCGCGTGCCGTGCACGATGAAGGTCGGCGGGTTTGCCCCGGCCGGGTGCACGTAACGCAGCTTGGAGACATGGCCGCGGATGGTCGGCGGCGGGTTGGTCTCGTACGCCACTTCCAGCGCCTTGTTCACTTCGCTGGTGGTGAAGGTCTTGTTCGCCGATTCGTGCGCGCGGTGCACCGCACGGAACAGCTCACGCAGGCCCGAGCCATGCTTGGCCGAGATGCGCACCGACTCGGCCCACGGCACGAAGCCCAGCTTCAGCGACAGCATGGTTTCGGCCTGCTCGCGCTGGTACTCGGTCAGGCCATCCCACTTGTTGATGGCGATCACCAGCGCGCGGCCGGCGTCGAGCACGGCACCGAGCACGGTGGCGTCCTGGTCGGTCACGCCTTCGGTGGCGTCCAGCATCAGCACGGCCACCTGGCACTGCTCGATCGACTGCATGGTCTTGACCACCGAGAACTTCTCGACGACCTCGTCCACGCGCGAACGACGGCGCAGGCCGGCGGTGTCGATCAGGCGGTACTCGCGGCCATCACGCTCCAGGTCCACTGCGATCGAGTCGCGGGTGGTGCCCGGCACGTCGGAGGCGATCATGCGCTCCTCGCCGAGGATGCGGTTGACCAGCGTCGACTTGCCCACGTTCGGGCGGCCGACGAAGGCGATGCGGATGCGGTTCGGATCGTTGTCCAGCTCTTCGCCGCTGCCTTCTTCCGGCAGGCGCTGGATCACTTCGTCCAGCAGGTCGTCCAGACCCTGGCGGTGCGCAGCCGACACGGTCAGCATCTCGCCGAAGCCGTAACGGGCGAACTCCGAACGCACGGTGTCCTCGTCGGTGCCGTCGATCTTGTTGATCAGCAGCAGCGTCGGGCGCGACAGCTTGCGCAGCCAGGCCAGGATCTCGTCGTCCATCGCCGAGGTACCCTCACGGGCATCGACCACGAACAGGATCAGGTCGGCTTCCGCCGCAGCGGCACGGGCCTGGCGGGTGGTAGCCCCTGCCAGACCCTCTTCCTCTTCCGCGATACCGCCGGTGTCGACGACGAGGAAATGATTGTCCTCGTCCAGACGGCAGACACCGTAGTTGCGGTCGCGGGTGACGCCGGGCTGGTCATGGACCAGCGCGTCACGGGTGCGCGTAAGCGCATTGAAAATAGTCGACTTGCCGACATTCGGCCGTCCAACCAGGGCGACCAAAGGCAGCATCGCGATTACTCCAATTTTTAATTTGCCAACCGGAAGGCGGTCAGCTTGCCATCAACGTTCTGCACCAGCAGCACCCCGTCTACGACGATTGGCTGGGCCAGCAGGGCGTCACCGCCGCTCTTTGCCCGTGCCGCCATCGCACCATCGGAGGTCTGCAGCCAGTGCACGTATCCCTTGTAGTCGCCGACCACGACGTAGTCGCCGTGCAGTGCCGGGCCGGTCAGCGAGCGACGGGCCAGTGCGGTCTGCGACCACATCGCCGCACCGCTGGCCTTGTCCAGGCCGAACACGCCGCCCTTGTTGTCGGTGACGAACACATTGCCAGACGAGACCGCCACGCCACCGGCACCGCCATGGTCGCGCGCCCACAGCGGGCGACCGGTCGGGCCTTCGATGGCCATCGTCTGGTTCTTGAAGCTGCTCACGAACAGGGTGTTGCCATCCAGCACCGGCGCACCGTCGACATCGGCCATGCGCTCCAGCTCGGTACGGCCTTCACCGTTGCCCACATTCTGTTCCCACAGGGTGCGGCCATCCTGCTGGGCCAGGGCCGCAACCGCGCCCTCGTCCTTGCCGATGAACAGCACGCCCGGGCCGGTCACCACCGGCGCGTTGCCACGCACGGTCAGCGCCGGCAGCTCGCTCGGGTTGAACCACTTCTGGGTGCCGTTGCCGGCATCGAATGCGGTGATGCGGCCGTCATTGCTGCGCACGTAGACCGCGCCCTGAGCGATGGCCGGCGCGGCGATGACTTCACCCGGAACACGGGCGCGCCACTTCTCGCTGCCGTCGTTGATGTCCAGGGCGATGACCTGGCCATCGAGCGTGCCGATCACGACCAGGTTCTCACCGACCCCCGGGCCGCCGGACAGGCGCAGCTTGGCCTTCTTCTTTTCCTTCTTCGGCTCCCAGGTCCAGACCTTCTTGCCGGTCTGCAGGTCGATGGCGTGCACGCCACCGGTGAGTGCCGCAGCGAACACGTGGCCGTTGGCCACGGCCGGGCCCTGGCGCACGCCGATACGGCGCTCGCCCTTGCCGAGGTTGACCGACCAGGCCTTGTTGACCTTCACGGTCGGCTCGAACTTGACCAGCTCAGCCGGTTCCTGTGCCTTCTTCGCGGCCGCGTCCTTGCCGGCGAACCAGCCCTTCACGGTGCTGCAGCCGGTCAGGGCCATGCCCATCAGGAGCACGGTGGCGACGCGGGTGATCATGACCTTCTGACTCATCAAACCGACTCCGCAGGGGCGGCAACGGTGCCGCCGGCGTCCATAACCTTGGTTTCCAGCAGGCGCCGCTGCGGCGCTGCCACGTCCAGCGACTTCAGCGCTTTCTCGTACTGGCCTCGGGCGTCATCACGCTTGCCCTGCGCCATCAGCGCGTCGCCATGGATTTCCAGGCTGCTGCTGTCGGTGGCGCTGCCCAGCAGCTTGATCGCCTCGTCACTCTTGCCGGTGGCCACCAGCAGGCGGGCCACACGCTGGTCGACCACGCGCTGCAGGTCACCTTCGACCTTCACGCCGCGCAGGGTGGCCAGGGCTTCTTCGTTCTTGCCGGCGTCGACCTGGGCCTTGGCCAGCTGCAGCGCCGCGAGGTCGCCGTAGATGCTGGACGGGCCGGCTTCGAGCGCCTTGACCGCCTTGGAGGCGTCGTCGAGCTTGTTCTGCTGCAGGCCAACGAGCGCCTTCTGGTACTCGACATTGGCCGAGGCCAGCTTGCCGCCCTGATCCTTCTGGTACCACTGCCAGCCGGCAATGGCACCGATGGCGATGACTACGCCACCGAGGATGCTGGCGCCATTCTTCCGCAGCCAGCTGCGGACGCGTTCACTTTGTTCGTGCTCGTCGAGCAGATCGTCGATCGCCATGCGTACTCTCGCCCCGCCCATCGGGAGGGACCATTGGGATTAATCGAAGGTGGTGAAACCGCGCCTCAGTGCGAAACCGGGACTACGGAGCCTTCAGAGGATACCTGAAAGCGTGCCACGTTGGCTCGCTGGTAGGGGGTCAGATCGACGATAGCGCCGTTCTGCTGAACCTGGACCGCCGAGGCGTTGCCCAGGGTCACCCGGGTCACCTGGCCCGGCGTGAAGCTGCGGCTCTCGCCGGACTTGATCAGCGCCTTCTCGACGGTAGCGCCGTCCGGGCCGCCGATATCGACCCAGCTGTCGCCGCTGAACTGCATGTCCAGCGTGTTGGCGGCAGCCGCTGGTGCCGGGGCTGAACGCGGCACCGGGGCCAGCGAGGCTACGTACGGGGTGGCGGCCGGCTTGCTGGCCGGGGCGCTCGCCACGTCAGCCATGGCGGCCGGCTCGACGCCGGCGGCAGACGGGGTCACCGGCACAGCGGCCGGGATCGCGTCCAGCGAAGCGGTGTTCGGCGACGGCGTCGCACTGCCATCAAAATGACCACGGGTGGCGAACCACACCGGCACCGCCAGCACCGCGGTGATACCGACATACAGCACGCGACGGCCGAGATTCTCGGCAATGCGGCGCGCACGCGGGGTGTGGGTATGGCTGACCAGGGTGGGCGGAACCACCGGGCCGACCTGGGCCTGCTCCAGCAGCTGGCTCACATCCACGTCCAGCAGGCGCGCGTAGCTGCGCAGCTGGCCGCGCACGAACACCGGCGCCCCCAGCTTCTGCCATTGTTCCTCTTCCAGCGACTTGACCACCTGGACCGGCATGCGCAGGCGCGAGCCGACATCTTCGAGGGTCAGTCCGGCCGCCTCGCGGGCCTGGCGCAGGCGGCTGCCGCAGCCGGCCGCAGTCTCGAGAGCGCTCACAGTCTGGTCATCAATCACAATGCATCAACCCTGGAGTTAGGAGCCCGCTTCCTGCGGAAATTCCTGTCGAATGCGCTGAAGATAGCGGTCAGATGCCGCCCGATCACCCAGCCGCGCTTCGATTTGAGACGCAAGTTGTAACACGGAACGCGTTGCGGGTGCAGCCGCAATCCTACGTTCGGCGAAGGCCCGGGCCTCCATGAAGCGGCCCTGGCGGAAGCTGAGCTGGGCCATTGCCTCCAGCGCGACCGGGTTTCCCGGCAGCGTTGCCAGCGCCGCACGCAGGTCGCGCTCGGCACGTTCGAACTGGCCGGCGTCCAGCGCACAGCCCCCGGCATTGGCCTGGGACTCGGCCGGCGTGGCGTAGCCCGGCGCCTGCAGCGCACGATCGAACCAGACCAGCGACTCGGCCGGCCGGCCCTGCTGGCACAGCCACGCGCCGTAATTGTTGAGAATGTCCCCGCGCTGCGGCGCCTGCTCGGCAGCCCTGCGGAAGCTCTCGCCAGCCTGCTGGGTCCGGCCACGGCGCTCGTCGATGCCGGCCAGCAGCACCAGCGCATCGGGCGACTCGGGGGCCAGCTTCAGCGCCCCGCGCGCCTTGCGTTCGGCCGCATCGAGGTTGCCCACCTGCATGTCGCGGGCGGCCAGGGCCAGCAGGTCCTGCAGGCGCACCTGGCGGCGCACGCTGTCCGGATCACGGACCGAGTAGACCGGCGCCTCGCTGGGGCCCAGCTTGGCCTTGGGATGGGATTTGCAGCCGCCGATCGCAACGGCCAGCACGCCTGCGAACAGAACCAGCCAGAGGCGGTCAGGCCGCGGCATCGCTCCCCTTCCCCGCCTGCAGCGTCTTGTTGAACTCCGCCTGGCGGCGGGTGCGGTCCATCACCTGGCCCTTGAGCTGGCCACAGGCGGCGTCGATGTCGTCGCCACGGGTGCGGCGCACCATGGTCAGCACGTTGCTGTCGAGCAGGATCTTCTGGAAGGCACGGATGTGCGCTTCTTCCGAGCGCTCGTAGCGGGTACCCGGGAACGGATTGAACGGGATCAGGTTGACCTTGCCCGAATCCTTGGCCTGCACCGCGTTGTCGAACTGGCGCATCAGGCGGGCCAGCTCGCGGGCATGCTCGGGCTTGTCGTTGATGCCCTTCATCAGGGTGTATTCGAAGGTGACCGATTCGCGGCGCTTGTTGGCGCGCAGGTAGCGTGCGCACGAGGCCATCAGCTCGGCGATCGGGTACTTCTTGTTGAGCGGCACCAGGGTCTCGCGCAGCGCGTCGTTCGGCGCATGCAGCGACACCGCCAGCGACACGTCGCTTTCGGCAGACAGGCGGTCGATCTGCGGCACCAGGCCGGAGGTCGACAGGGTCACGCGCTTGTTGGCCAGGCCGTAGCCCAGGTCGTCGCGCATCACGCTCATGGCGCGCACGACGTTGTCGAAATTCATCAGCGGCTCGCCCATGCCCATCATCACCACGTTGGTGAGGCGGCGCATCTGGTGCGGCACGTTGCCCAGGTGGCGTGCGGCAACCCACACCTGGCCGATGATCTCGGCGGTGGTCAGGTTGCGGTTGAAGCCCTGGGTGGCGGTGGAGCAGAACGTGCAGTTCAGGCCGCAACCGACCTGCGAGGACACGCACAGCGTGCCGCGGGTCTTGTCCGGGATGTACACGGTCTCGATGGCGTTCTTGCCATCCACGCCCATCGCCAGCAGCCACTTGTGGGTGCCGTCGGCGGAGGGCTTGTCGAACACGATATTGGGAACCAGCACCTCGGCATGGGCCTGCAGCTTGGCGCGCAGGACCTTGCCGAGGTCGGTCATTTCATCGAAGTCGGTGACGTAGCGATGGTGGATCCACTTCATCACCTGATGGGCACGGAACTTCTTCTCGCCGAGAACCTCGACGAAGAACTTCTCCAGGCCCGCGCGATCGAGGTCGAGCAGGTTCTGCTTGCCAGCCGTGGGTGCCGACTTCGGCAGCGGCTGGATGGCGGGGGACTGTACGACCTCGTTCACGGCATTACTCTCAGCGCGAAACGACTTCGGTGGCGGCGAAGAAGTAGGCGATTTCAATCGCGGCATTCTCGACCGAGTCCGAGCCGTGGGCGGCGTTGGCATCGATGGATTCGGCGAAGTCGGCGCGGATGGTGCCCGCAGCGGCTTCCTTCGGGTTGGTGGCGCCCAGCAGGTCGCGGTGGGCCAGGACGGCGTTCTCGCCTTCCAGGGCCTGGATCATCACCGGGCCGGAGATCATGAACTCGACCAGCGCGTTGAAGAACGGACGCTCGCGGTGCACGGCGTAGAAGCCTTCGGCTTCACGGCGCGACAGCTGCTTGTACTTGGCGGCCACGACCTTCAGGCCGGCCTTCTCGAAGCGGGCGTAGATTTCGCCGATGACGTTCTTGGCAACGGCGTCCGGCTTGATGATCGAAAGGGTGCGCTCCAGCGCCATGGGATGTCTCCAATGGAATCGGGCCGCTGATGGCCCGAAGGGTAACATGAAAAAAACCCGCGTCGGGACGCGGGCTTAGCCTGATAAACGTAGGCGAATTGTAAAAGATCCCGTGCAGTAGTGCCAGCCCATGGCTGGCAGGCAGGATGCGGGATATCGAGCGCCGGAGCCTGCCCATTCAGGATCAAGCGTTGCCAGCCATGGGCTGGCACTACTGAATCCCTTGTAACCGGGCGACAGGATTTTGCTGCACTGCAAAATGCCATACGCTACCGTCTGGTCCTAGTATCAAACAATCGTTTGATTAAGGTCCGCCCGCCGATGGCCAAACCCGCCCACTTCTCGACCAAGGACCGGATCCTCGGCGCGGCCGAGGAGCTGTTCGCACAGCACGGCTTCGCCGGCACTTCGCTGCGCCAGGTGACCAGCCAGGCCGACGTCAACATCGCTGCGGTCAACTACCACTTCGGCTCCAAGGAAAACCTGGTCAACGAGGTGTTCCGCCGCCGCATGGACGAGATGACCGGCGCGCGCCTGGCGCAGCTCGAGCGCGCCCGCAGCGAACACCCCGGGCAGCTGCGCCCGGTGCTGGCCGCCTTCGTCGAGCCGGCACTGGCGCTGGCCCAGGACCGCCAGAACGGCGGCGCCTTCGTGCGCGTGATCGCCCGCGCCTACGCCGAGAAGAACGACAACCTGCGCAAGTTCCTGTCCGACCACTACGGTCACGTGCTGCGTGCGTTCGGCAAGGCGATTGCCGAATGCGCACCCGACCTGAGCAAGGAAGAGCTGTACTGGCGCCTGGATTTCCTGGCCGGCTCGCTCACCTATGCCATGGCCGACTTCGGGCTGATCAAGCGTCCCGCCGGTGTCACCGAAGCGGCGCATCGTGCCCATGCCGCCCACGAACTGATCCATTTCGCCGAAGCCGGGTTCCGCGCCGCCGCACGCGCCAGCGCCCTGCCCGCTTCCCCTTGATTCCACCCAGTAACTGCTGACCAACAAAGGCCCTACACCATGTCCAATTCCCTGCTAGTCCGCCGCGCCGCCGTGCTGGGTGCCGGCGTCATGGGTGCCCAGATCGCCGCCCACCTCACCAACGCTGGCGTCGACACCGTGCTGTTCGACCTGCCCGCCAAGGAGGGTCCGGCTGACGGCATCGTGCTGAAGGCGATCGCCAACCTGGGCAAGCTGAGCCCGGCGCCGCTGGCCAGCAAGTCGCTGGCCGAAGCCATCACCCCGGCCAACTACGAGTCCGGCCTGGAGCAGCTGAAGGACTGCGACCTGATCATCGAGGCCATCGCCGAGCGCATGGACTGGAAGCAGGACCTGTACAAGAAGATCGCGCCGTTCGTGGCCGACCACGCGGTGCTGGCCTCCAACACCTCGGGCCTGGGCATCAACAAGCTGGCCGACGTGCTGCCCGAGCAGCTGCGCCACCGCTTCTGCGGCGTGCACTTCTTCAACCCGCCGCGCTACATGCACCTGGCCGAGCTGATCCCGGCCACCACCACCGACGCCGCCGTGCTGGAAGGCCTGGAAGAATTCCTGGTCACCACCCTGGGCAAGGGCGTGGTGTACGCCAAGGACACCCCGAACTTCATCGGCAACCGCATCGGCGTGTTCTCGATCCTGTCCACCATCCACCACACCCAGCAGTTCGGCCTGGGCTTCGATGAAGTGGACGGCCTGACCGGCCCGCTGGTCGGCCGCCCGAAGTCGGCCACCTACCGCACCTCCGACGTGGTCGGCCTGGACACCATGGCCCACGTCATCAAGACCATGGGCGATACCCTGCCCAACGACCCGTGGCATGAATTCTTCAAGTCGCCGAAGTGGCTGGACGCGCTGATCTCCAAGGGCGCGCTGGGCCAGAAGACCGGCGCCGGCATCTTCCGCAAGGTCGGCAAGGACATCGTCGTCCTCGACCTGGAAAAGCAGGACTACCGCGCTGCTGATCGCACCGCCGCACCGGAAGTGGTCGAGATCCTGAAGATCAAGAACCCGGCGGAGAAGTTCGCCAAGCTGCGCGAGAGCCAGCACCCGCAGGCGCAGTTCCTGTGGGCGACCTTCCGCGACCTGTTCCACTACAGCGCCTACCACCTGGCCGACATCGCCGAGACCGCGCGCGACGTCGACCTCGCCATCCGCTGGGGCTACGGCTGGTCGCTGGGCCCGTTCGAAACCTGGCAGGCCGCCGGCTGGAAGCAGGTGGCACAGTGGATTGCTGATGACATCGTCGCCGGCAAGAGCATGAGCAACGCCCCGCTGCCGGATTGGGTGTTCGATGGCCGCGACGGCGTGCACGCCGCCGAGGGCAGCTACAGCCCGTCGCGCAACGCCAAGCTGCCGCGCTCGTCGCTGCCGGTGTATCAGCGCCAGCGCTTCCCCGATCCGCTGCTGGGCGAGAAGTTCGCGCCGGGCGAGACCGTGTTCGAGAACGACGGCCTGCGCATGTGGCACGACGGCGACGGCATCGCCGTGGTCAGCTTCAAGACCAAGATGAACACCGTGTCCGACCAGGTGCTGGACGGCCTGCAGGAATGCGTCAGCCGCGCCGAGAAGGACTTCCAGGGCCTGGTGATCTGGCAGCAGAAGGAACCCTTCTCCGCCGGCGCCGACCTGGCCGGCGCGCTGGGCCTGCTGCAGGCCGGCAAGGTCGACCAGTTCGAAGAAATGGTCGCCAACTTCCAGCGCACCAGCCAGCGCATCAAGTACTCGCTGGTGCCGGTGGTGGCCGCCGTGCGCGGCCTGGCCCTGGGTGGCGGCTGCGAGTTCCAGATGCACAGCGCCAAGACCGTGGCCTTCCTGGAAAGCTACATCGGCCTGGTCGAGGCCGGCGTCGGCCTGCTGCCGGCAGGCGGCGGCCTGAAGGAACTGGCCGTGCGCGCCTCGCAGGCCGCCGGTCCGGGCGGTGACGTGTTCGCCGAACTGAAGAAGACCTTCGAGACCGTGGCGATGGCCAAGGTGTCCAACTCGGCGGTCAACGCCAAGGAACTGGGCCTGCTGCGCAGCACCGACAAGGTGGTGTTCAACAGCTACGAGGCCCTGCACATCGCCAAGGCCGAAGCGCGCGCCCTGGCCGAAGCGGGCTACCGTCCGCCGCTGCCGGCACGCCGCATCCAGGTGGCCGGCGACGTAGGTATCGCTACCTTCAAGATGATGCTGGTCAACATGCTGGAAGGCCGTTTCATCAGCCCGTACGACTACGAGATCGCCGAGCGCATCGCCACCGTGCTGTGCGGCGGCAAGGTCGACCGCGGCACCCTGGTGGACGAAGAGTGGCTGCTGACCCTGGAGCGCAAGCACTTCGTCGAACTGGCCCAGCAGGAAAAGACCCAGGCCCGCATCGCGCACATGCTCAAGACCGGCAAGCCGCTGCGTAATTGATCGCCCCTCCCTGCTTTCGGTGGGTGCCGACCGTTGGTCGGCACTCCCTGATGTGGCAGTCGAGCATGGCTCGACTCTACAAAACCTATTCGAGAGATCACTGCAATGACCAAGCAAATCCAGGACGCCTACATCGTCGCCGCCACCCGTACCCCGGTTGGCAAGGCGCCCAAGGGCATGTTCCGCAACACCCGCCCCGACGACATGCTTGCGCACGTGCTGCGCAGCGTCGTCGCCCAGGCCCCGGGCGTGGACGTCAACCGCATCGATGACGCGATCATCGGCTGCGCCATGCCGGAAGCCGAGCAGGGCATGAACGTGGCGCGCATCGGCGTGCTGCTGGCTGGCCTGCCCAACACCATCGCCGCGCAGACCGTGAACCGCTTCTGCTCCTCCGGCCTGCAGGCCGTGGCGCAGGCCGCCGACGCGATCCGCCTGGGCAATGCCGACCTGATGCTGGCCGGTGGTACCGAATCGATGTCGATGGTGCCGATGATGGGCAACAAGATCGCCATGGCGCCGAGCGTGTTCGACAACGACCACGTCGCCATCGCCTACGGCATGGGCATCACCGCCGAGAAGGTCGCCGAAGAGTGGAAGGTCTCGCGCGAAGACCAGGACGCCTTCGCCCTGGCCTCGCACCAGAAGGCCATGGCCGCGATCCAGAACGGCGAGTTCAAGGACGAGATCAGCCCGTACGAGATCGTCTCGCACCTGCCGGACCTGGCCGATGGCCAGCGCATCATCACCCGCAACAAGATCGCCGACACCGACGAAGGCCCGCGCCCGGATTCCTCGGCTGAAGGCCTGGCCAAGCTGCGCCCGGTGTTCCGCAACGGCCAGTTCGGCGGCACCGTCACTGCTGGCAACTCGTCGCAGATGAGCGACGGCGCCGGTGCCGTGCTGCTGGCCTCGGAACAGGCGATCAAGGACTACGGCCTGACCCCGCTGGCTCGTTTCGTCAGCTTCTCGGTCGCCGGCGTGCGTCCGGAAGTGATGGGCATCGGCCCGATCGCCGCGATCCCGAAGGCACTGAAGCAGGCCGGCCTGACCCAGGACCAGCTGGACTGGATTGAACTGAACGAAGCCTTCGCCGCGCAGTCGCTGGCGGTGATCCGCGATTGCGGCCTGGACCCGAACAAGGTCAACCCGCTGGGCGGCGCGATCGCCCTGGGCCACCCGCTGGGCGCGACCGGCGCGATCCGCACCGCAACCCTGCTGCACGGCCTGCGCCGTCGCCAGCAGAAGTACGGCATGGTGACGATGTGCATCGGCACCGGCATGGGCGCAGCGGGTATTTTCGAGGCGCTGTAAGGTTCAAAGCGTTGCCGGTCGGGATGTCGGCTTACTGCAGGGCCCGGGTGGGTGAGACTGCCCGGGACACGCCGCAAGTACATCCCTGTAGGCTTGGCAGCGGCATCCATGCCGCTGACAGTCCCGGTCAGCCTCACCCACCCGTGCCATCCAACATTCCGCGCGGCGGAGGGGTGAGCAGAAGCAAAGGCTGGGGTCAGAGCCCTTTGCGGTGCAAAGGGATCTGACCCCGACTCGACGCTCGCGGAAACAGAAAAGGCAGCCATCGGCTGCCTTTCTGCTTTTGCTCTTGCCTTTGATTCCGCCCTTCCCGTCCGCGCCCGCAGGAAACATGACAGGCGGGGCGGGTGGGCCTTTGCAGGACCGTTCGCCGCATGGATGCGGCGACCGAGCCCCCATGGACGGGTTTACGGCGTGTCCTGCAAAGGCCCACCCGTCCCGCCCATCACGTATCAATCAAGGCGCAGCACGGAGCGCTTGATAAACCTTATTCCGCCAACATCGCCGTCAGTTTCTCCCGCGCCGGCCCTGCCAGCTTCGGGTTGTCCAGCGCGAAGCGGATCGTCGCCTCCACCAGCCCCAGGTGCGTGCCGCAGTCGAAGCGGGTGCCCTCGAAGCGGTAGGCATCGACCTCTTCGGTCTTCAGCAGCTGCGCGATCGCATCGGTCAGCTGGATCTCGCCACCGGCACCACTGCCGGTCTGTTCCAGCAGCTCGAAAATCTTCGGGCTCAGCACATAACGGCCAACCACCGCCAGGTCGCTCGGTGCGTCCTCCGGCTTCGGCTTCTCCACGATCTGCGAAATGCGACCCTTGCGGCCGTCGAACGCTTCAGTGGCAACGATGCCGTAGCTGGCAGTCTTGTCGTGCGGCACGTCTTCAACGGCGATCACGCTGGCACCACTGGCCTCGTTGAGGTCTGCCATCTGCTTCAGTGCGCCGTCGCCGCGGTTCCAGATCAGGTCGTCCGGCAGCAGCACCGCGAACGGCTCGTCACCGATCACGGCCTTGGCGCACAGCACCGCATGGCCCAGGCCCAGTGCTTCGGCCTGGGTCACGAAGATCGCGCGCACGCCATTGGGCAGCACATGGCGGATCATCTCCAGTTGCTCCTGCTTGCCGGCGCGCTCGAGCTTCTGCTCCAGTTCGTAGGCCTTGTCGAAGTAGTCGGCCACGGCATGCTTGTAGCGGTTGGTGATGAACACCAGCGTGTCGCAACCGGCTTCAATCGCTTCATCGACCGCGTACTGGATCAGCGGACGATCAATGATCGGCAACATTTCCTTCGGAACCGTCTTGGTTGCCGGCAAAAAGCGCGTCCCGAGCCCTGCCACTGGAAAAACTGCCTTGCGAATTCGCTTGCTCATTGGTGCCTGTTGGCCTCACGTGCCGGAAAGGGCACGACTTTAGCGGATGAAATGTAAGCATCCTGTTCGATGGGAGAGAACTCCGGCATCGTCGCGAACAGGATCTCCTGGATGCTGGTCGTGTCGTAACCAGCCACGGCATCGCGCAGGCGCGGGACATTGCCCAGCACCAGGTCACGCGAGAACGTACGTACACCGGCCTCGAGAATCTTCGGGTGCGCGGTGGAACGGTAGTCCTCGTCCGAATAGAACAGCGTCTCGTGCAGCTTCTCGCCCGGACGCAGCCCGGTGTAGATGATCGGAATGTCCTTGTACGGCTGCTTGCCGGCCAGGCGGATCATCTGCTCAGCCAGCACGCGGATCGGCACCGGCTCGCCCATGTCGAGCGTATAGATCGCACCATGCGATGCCGAAGCGGCCGCCTGCAGGATCAGCTGGCAGGCCTCCGGGATGGTCATGAAGTAGCGACTGACTTCCGGGTCGGTGACGGTCACCGGACCGCCACGCAGGATCTGTTCGCGGAACAGCGGCACGACGCTGCCGGCCGAGGCCAGCACGTTGCCGAAGCGCACCGTAACGAAACGGGTATGCGTGGACTTCTGGTCCAGGCTCTGGCAGATCATCTCCGCATAGCGCTTGCTGGCGCCCAGTGCATTGACCGGGTCGACCGCCTTGTCGGTGGAGATGAACACGAAATGCTCAACGCGCGCTTCCAGACAGGCGCGGGCCACGTTCTCGGTGGCCAGGATGTTGTTGCGCACCGCTTCGCGCAGCTGCCGCTCCAGCACCGGCACGTGCTTGTAGGCAGCCGCGTGGAAGGCGGTGTCGACCGGATGCAGCGACAGGGCGTGGCGGATCACCGCCGGGTCACCGCAGTCGCCCAGCACCGCTTCGATCTCGACATCGGGGAAGCTTCGCCGCAGCTCGCCTTCGATGGTCAGCAGCAGCAGTTCGCTGATCTCGAGCAGGATGATGCGGCCGGCACCATGCCGTGCGCACTGGCGGCAAAGCTCGGAGCCGATCGAACCGCCGGCACCGGTGACCATCACCGTACGCCCGCCCAGCCAGCCACGGATCAGGTTCCAGTCCGGCATGATCGGCTTGCGGCCCAGCAGATCCTCGATCGCCACTTCCTTCAGCTGCCCCGGCAGCGACTGGCCCTGCAGGATGTCGCTGAGCTTGGGCACGGTGCGGAACGGCACACCGGTGCTTTCACAGATGGCGACGATCCGCTGCATGCCCGCCGCGTCCAGCGACGGGATGGCGATCACCAGCAGCTTGGCCGCCGTCTCCCGGACCACTGTCGGCGCATCGTCCAGGGTGCCGAGGATCGGCAGGCCCTGCAGCTTGGCGCCGCGCAGGTGCGGCGCGTCGTCCAGCAGGCCGACCGGCTCGAAATTACCGGAACGGCGCAGGTCACGGACCAGGGTCTCGGCGGCCTGGCCGGCACCCAGGATCAGCACGCGGCGCGCGGACGAGTCCGACTGCAGTGCCTGATAGTCCTTCCAGGCCCGGTACAGCAGGCGCGGCGCGCCCAGCAGCGCCGACAGCGCGAACGGATAGATCACCAGCACCGACATCGGCACGCCGTCGAAGCGCTTCCACATCAGCACCAGCACGATGGCGACCATGCCGATGAAGCTGGCCTTGAAGATGTTCAGCAGGTCGCTGACGCTGGCGAACCGCCACAGGCCCCGATAGAGGCCCACGCGCCAGAACACCATGCCCTGCAGCAGCAGCACCAGCGTGGTGTCGACGTTCCAGAGAGGGAGCTCGGGGGCGTTGGCCAGGATCGAATACCGCCCCGCGTGGAGCAGCTGCCAGCATGCCCAGACCATGAACAGGTCGTGGCAGACGATGGCCGAACGCGGCATCAGGCCGAGGATTCTGTCCCGCCAGGGTGAAGCCATAAGTCAGGTATTTCCTTTTGGGTGGCGCAATCCATTGCGCAGGAGGAGCCAGAGGACGCTCAGCGCAATGAACCACGCGATCGCCACGGCAGCCTCCCACCTCGGCTGCAAATTGGAGCAGACATTAAGCACTGTAATACTGAACAGGCCCAAAGCAAAGTACATCCCTGTTACCTGGGCGTGACTGGCTCCTGCCTGCACCGCGCGCTGGTAGACATGCTGGGTATGGGGTTCCATCCAGCGTTGTCCCGAAATGATGCGCGCCAGCAGTGTGAAGCCTGCGTCCACAAAGAACGGCGATGCCGACACCAGCAGCAGGATCCAGTGGATGTCGGTCTTGACGCTGGCCAATGCCAGCACTGCCGCCACCGCGTAGCCCAGCGCGCCACTTCCGACATCGCCCATGAAGATCCGGGCCCGCGGGAAGTTGAACGGCAGGAAGCCCAGGCAGGCCAGGCCCAACGCGACCGCCGCCAGCGAGTACGGCCAGGGCAGCAGCGGCGCCAGCCCCAGCGCGACCACGATGGACTGGCTGGCCGCGATGCCGTTGATCCCATCCATGAAATTCCAGATGTTGATCAGCGAGGCGGTGAACAGCAGGACCAGCACGGCCAGCAGCCAGCTGCCACCGTGGACCTTGACCAGCGCGGCCAGCAGCGCGGCGGCGATGAAGTGCACCATCAGGCGGCGCATGGCCGGCAGCGGCCGGTGGTCGTCCCACCAGCCGATACCCGCCACCAGCGCCAGGCCAAGGCTGGCGACCAGCAGGCTCGGACGCGCTTCGGGCCAGGCCCACATGGCAACACCGGCGGTCACCAGCAGGCTGATGACAATGGCGATGCCGCCGCCGCGGGGTGTCGCCACGCTATGGCTGCGGCGCTCGCCCGGCTGGTCAAACAGTTGCCGGCGCAGCGCGTAACCCCGCGCCGCCCAGGTCAGTGCCGCACTCAGCAGGGCCAGGCCCAGCAGCGCGCCCATCACGAGCCACGGCATGGATCAGAGCACCGCGTAGTTCAGCAGCGGCTTGACCGTACCCCACTCCTTGCAGCTCGGGCACTGCCAGTGGTGGGTGCGCGCACCGAAACCACAACGGGTGCAGCGATAGGCCGGATTGCGCACCAGCAACTGGTCGGTGATGTGCTTGAGGTCGTGCAGGGTCGCCGTGGAATCGGCGCCTTCAGCCAGGGTCAGGTCGATCAGCGCGGACTCGCCACGCACCGACGGGCGATCCTTGAGCTGGCGGCCCAGGTAGGCACGGGCTGGCGCCACGCCCTCCTGCTCTTCCATCAGGCGGGTCAGCGCCAGCACCGGGGCGATGCCGCGATAGTGCTCGGTCATCTCCGACAGGAACGCGCGTGCGCCTGCCAGATCGCCCACCTTGCGGTAGTTCTGCATCAGCGCCGGCAGCAGTTCCGGCAGGTATTCGGGGTCGTTGCGCGCGGCACGCTCGAAGGCGCGTACGGCCGCTTCCGGATTGCCGGCATCGGTTTCCAGGCGTCCTTCAATGATGCCGGCACGTACCGACATCGCATCGGCCTGGTAGGCCCGGGCAATCGCTGCCCTCGCCTCTTCCAGCTTGCCAGCACCGCGGAAGCGTTCGGCCAGTTCGCACTCGAACTGCCCGATCAGCTTGCCCATCGGCTCGCCGGTGACGTCCTCGAAACGGGTCGCGTTGTCGATGGCCTTTTCCCAGTCGCGCTCGGCCTGGTAGATGCCGATCAGGTGCTTGAGTGCCTGCGGCGCACGCTGGTCCAGCTGGGCCAGTTCGGTGAACACGGTCTCGGCGCGGTCCAGCAGGCCGGACTTCATGTAGTCCTCGCCCAGTGCCAGCAGCGCCTGCACGCGTTGCGCATCGCTGAGGTCGTGGCGGTTGACCAGGCCCTGGTGCAGGCGGATGGCGCGGTCGACTTCGCCGCGGCGACGGAACAGGTGGCCCAGCGCGACCTGGGTCTCGAAGGTTTCCTTGTCCAGCTCGGCGATGTGCAGGAACAGCTCGATGGCCTTGTCCGGCTGTTCGTTGAGCAGGTAGTTCAGGCCGCGGAAGTAGGTGCTGGACAGGCGGCTGACCTGGCTGTCACCGTGGCGTTGACCACCACGCCGTCCGATCACCCACCCGGCCAGTGCGGCCAGCGGAACGAACAGGAAGAACCAGAACCACTCGGTGACGAAATCCATCTTCGATCAGCGTCCATCAAAAGATTGGGGGGAAGCAACCGGTGCCGGCGTGGCGACAGCGGACTTGTTGGCGCGGCGCAACTGGCTGTAGAGCGGAATGACCACGCTCACCAGCACCAGGCCGGCACCGACGATGACACCCACCAGCAGCGCGGCGATCAGGGCCACGCCCACCGAGGTATGCAGTTGGGTAAACAGCAGGTTGATCGACATCGCGGTCATGTTGACCGCACCGATGATCAATCCAAGGATCAGAACCGCCAGCAGGACCAGCAGACGAAAAACCTTCATGCGACAGCTCCAGTGGCAGGAGTCCGTAGCTTATCCGACTCGCGGCTGGATTCGCACGCGGTGGCGCGACGGGAGGCTCAGGCCGGATCGGCGTCCAGTGGCAGCACACTGCTGACCCGCTCACGCAGTTCCTTGCCCGGCTTGAAATGAGGGACGTGCTTGCCCGGCAGGGCAACCGATTCGCCGGTTTTCGGGTTGCGACCCAGGCGCGGCGGACGATAGTGCAGCGAGAAGCTGCCAAAACCACGGATTTCGATGCGATCGCCGGCGGACAGCGATCCGCCCATCATTTCCAGCAACGACTTCACCGCCAGATCGACATCATCGGCCTTCAGGTGCGCCTGGCGGCGCGCAAGGATTTCGATCAGTTCGGATTTGGTCATTACCGGCTCACATCAGGGGTATCTCAGCCTGAAACGGCCCGGGCAATGCCCGGGCCGTCCAGGAAACAACGAACAGCGTAAGGCCGATTACTCGGACTTGTTGCCGTTCAGCTGTGCACGCAGCAGCGCGCCCAGCTGGGTGGTGCCGCTGGAAGCCGAAGAGGACTGGTATTCCTCCAGCACTTCGCGCATTTCAGCGTCGTCCTTGGCCTTGATCGACAGCTGCAGGGTACGGCCCTTGCGGTCCATGCCCACGAACTTGGCTTCGACCTTGTCGCCGACCTTCAGGTGCTGGGTGGCGTCGTCAACGCGCTCGTTGGCGATGTCGCGTGCCGAGACGTAACCTTCGATGCCGTCAGCCAGCTCGATGATCGCGCCCTTGGCGTCGACTTCCTTCACCACGCCTTCGACCTTGGAGCCCTTCGGATTGGCAGCCATGTACTGGCCGAACGGATCCTGCTCCAGCTGCTTCACGCCCAGGGAGATGCGCTCGCGCTCCGGATCGACAGCCAGGACGACGGCGTCCAGGGTATCGCCCTTCTTGAAGTTGCGAACGACGTCTTCGCCGGTGGTGTTCCAGCTGATGTCGGACAGGTGGACCAGGCCGTCGATGCCGCCGTCCAGGCCGATGAAGATGCCGAAGTCGGTGATCGACTTGATCTGGCCCGACACCTTGTCACCCTTCTTGTGGGTGGCAGCGAAGGTTTCCCACGGATTGGCGGCAACCTGCTTCATGCCCAGCGAGATACGGCGACGCTCTTCATCGACGTCCAGCACCATCACTTCGACTTCATCACCAACCTGGACAACCTTGGACGGGTTGACGTTCTTGTTGGTCCAATCCATCTCGGAGACGTGCACCAGGCCTTCGACGCCCGGCTCGATCTCAACGAACGCACCGTAATCGGTGACGTTGGAGACCTTGCCGAAGACGCGGCTGTTGGCCGGGTAACGACGGCCGATGTTGTCCCACGGATCCTCGCCCAGCTGCTTCAGGCCCAGCGAAACGCGGTTGCGCTCGCGGTCGAACTTCAGCACGCGGACGTCCAGCTCGTCGCCGACGTTCACGACTTCCGACGGGTGACGCACGCGCTTCCACGCCATATCGGTGATGTGCAGCAGGCCGTCGATACCGCCCAGGTCCACGAACGCGCCGTAATCGGTCAGGTTCTTGACGACACCCTTCAGGATCGCGCCTTCCTGCAGCTTGTCCATCAGCTGCTCGCGCTCTTCCGAGTGCTCGCTTTCGACGACAGCGCGGCGCGAGACCACGACGTTGTTACGCTTGCGGTCCAGCTTGATGAGCTTGAACTCGAGTTCCTTGCCTTCCAGGTAGGCCGGATCGCGCACCGGGCGCACATCGACCAGGGAACCCGGCAGGAAGGCGCGGACATCCTTGATGTCCACGGTGAAACCACCCTTGACCTTGCCGCTGATGCGGCCGGTGATGGTTTCGTTCTTTTCCAACGCTTCTTCCAGCTCGTCCCACACCATCGCGCGCTTGGCCTTCTCGCGCGACAGGACGGTTTCGCCGAAGCCGTTCTCGATCGAGTCGAGGGCGACCTTGACGATGTCGCCTTCGGCGACGTCGATTTCGCCAGCGTCGTTACGGAACTGTTCGATCGGCACGATGCCTTCGGACTTCAGGCCAGCGTTGATCACCACGACGTCGCCGCGGACTTCAACAACGGTACCGCTGACGATGGCGCCCGGCTTCAGCTTGGCCAGATTGGCCTGGCTGGCTTCAAACAGTTCGGCAAATGATTCGGTCATTAGATTTACTCTGTTGGACACATGGGTCGGTGGCGTCCCCTTCAGGGGAATGGCGACCGCCCGCCTGTTGGTCGACCCCGGAAACGCAGGTCGTGTGTAGTAGGAAAACCGCCACGCATCATTGCGCGACGGAGCTGGTACAGCACTGCTATGCGCGACCACCACCGATGCTGCTGGCAGTGCTCCCGCGCGAACGGATCAGGCAGCCGGAACCGGAAGCAGATCCATCACTCTGGCAACGACATCTGCGATGCCGATGCCTGTGGTGTCGATGAGGACAGCATCGTCTGCCGGCTTCAGGGGCGCCACGGTACGCTGAGCATCACGGGCGTCGCGGGCCATGATCTCGCGCAGGAGGTCATCAAAGTTAACAGAAACCCCCTTGTCTTTCAACTGCTTATGCCGGCGCTCGGCGCGCTCCTCGGCACTGGCGGTCAGGAAGACCTTGTAGGAGGCGTCCGGGAAGATCACCGTGCCCATGTCGCGGCCATCGGCGACCAGGCCCGGCAGCTCCCTGAATGCGCGCTGGCGCTCCTTCAGGGCGGCACGGACCTCCGGGATGGCCGCAATGGCCGAGGCCAGTGCGCCCGTGGTCTCCAGGCGCAGCTCGTCGGTGGCATCGGTCCCGTTCACCATGACCCGCATGGCTTCACCCTGCTCGACAAACTGAACGTGGGTATCAAAGGTGCAGCGGACCAGCGCCGAGGCATCGGAGGTATCGATGTCGGCCCAGCTCGCGGCCACGCCCACCGCCCGGTACAGCGCGCCCGAATCCAGGTAATGCCAGCCCATCCGGCGCGCGATGATGCGGCTGATGGTACCCTTGCCAGCCCCTGAAGGGCCGTCGATGGTCAGGACGGGAGCGAGTGGATTCATGGGGTTCCCAGAGCGTGTGAAGGGGTCATTCTAGCCCCTGTCAGACGCCCCCAATGGGATCTTTTGTGCAACCACTTGAAACCACGAGGAAAAGCCCGGTAGAATGGCGGGCTTGAACGAGCGTCAACTGCCGATTGTCTTTCGCATATCGCGGCCACGCTCCACCCGAACAACTACTGTTTACGCCGAGGTATGCCATGAAAGTCCTGTCCTCCCTGAAGTCGGCGAAGGCCCGTCACCGTGACTGCAAGGTCGTGCGTCGTCGTGGCAAGATCTTCGTCATCTGCAAGTCGAACCCGCGTTTCAAGGCGCGTCAGCGCTAAGCCCAACAGCCTTCGCGGCTGCGGCTGGCCCTACGCGGGGCCGACCCGATGCAAAAAGCCGCCTTCGGGCGGTTTTTTGTTTATGCGGCTTTTTCCTGCCGTTTTTGCTGTAATCGCCTTTCTTGACCACTGGGGAGTAGATCGAGATGAAGCGTTACCTGTCCGCCCTGGCCGTGATGGCCACCCTGGCCACCGCCACGCCGGCGCTGGCCGATACCCTGCTTGTCGACCGTGCCCGCGAGAAGCCGGCCGGTGCCCTGCCCGTGCGCGGCCAGAGCATGCAGCAGGTACAGGCGCAGTTCGGCGCGCCGAGCGAGCAGCTGCAGCCGCGTGGCGGGCAGAAGCGGCAATGGCCGACCATCAACCGCTGGGTGTACCCGCAGTTCACCGTCTACTTCGAGAAGCAGAAGGTGATCGACGTGGTGGCCAACCAGGCGGACCCGAACGAAATCGGCCCGAAACCGCCGATCCGTTGATCCCTTTACCCGCCCTGGGCGGGCCTGTGTAGCGAGACCATGAACCAGACCCTTCGTTTTCCTGCCGAGTGGGAAGCCCAGAGCGGCGTCCTGATTGCCTGGCCCACCGCCGACACCGACTGGGCCGACCGCCTGGGCCAGGTGGAAGAGACCTACATCGCGCTGGTCGCGGCCATCACCCGCTTCCAGCCGGTGCTGATCTGCGTGGCCGACGACGATGTGGAGACCTATGCCGAGATGCGGCTGCGCTCCAACCGCATCGACATGGACAAGGTCCACTTCACCACGGCGGCCTACGACGATACCTGGTTGCGCGACTCCGGCCCGATCACCCTGCGCCGTGCCGACGGCGGCTTCCAGCTGCTGGATTTCCGCTTCACCGGCTGGGGCGGCAAGTTCGACGCCACCCTGGATGACCAGCTGGTGGGCGTGCTCGACCAGGCCGGCGTGTTCAACGACGCACCGGTGCGCAGCATTCCGTTCGCGCTGGAAGGCGGCGGCATCGAAACCGATGGCGAAGGCACCCTGCTGACCACCTGGAAGTGCCTGCACGAGCGCCACCCGGACCGCGACCGCGCCAGCCTGAGCGCCGACCTGGCCGACTGGCTGCAGCAGGACCGCGTGCTGTGGCTGGACCACGGCTACCTGGAAGGCGACGACACCGACGCGCACATCGATACCCTCGCCCGCTTCGCCTCGGCTGACAGCATCGTCTACCAGGCCTGCGACGACGAGAGCGACTCGCACTACGCCGAATTGCAGGCGATGGGCAATGAGCTGGCCGCGCTGCGCACCAAGGACGGCCAGCCGTATCGCCTGTTCCCGCTGCCGTGGGCACAGCCGGTGATCGACGAAGGCCGCCGCCTGGCTGCGTCGTACGCCAACTACCTGATCGTCAATGGTGCGGTGCTGATGCCGGCCTATGGCGATCCGGCCGACGACCTGGCCCGCGATGTACTGGCGCAGGCGCACCCGGGCCGCGAAATCGTGCAGGTGCCCTGCCGCTCGCTGATCTGGCAGAACGGCAGCCTGCACTGCATCACCATGCAGCTGCCGGCAGGGTTGTTGAAGGCCTGAGGATGGGTAGTGGCGGGGGGGGGGGGGGGCCCCCCGCCGCCCCCCCCGGGGTGTGGGGGGGGGGGGGGGGCGGGGGGCCGCGGCCCCCCGCCCCGCCACATCCCCCCTGCTCGTCGTTCCGCCGGCGCCCCCCCCCCCCCCCCCCGCCACTACCAGCACCCATTCAGCGCGCGACACGCCGTCGCCGCCCATCCGCGCTAACATGCAGGTTTTCCCCCGCAGGAACGCCCCGCATGAACTCGCGCAGCCCCCTTACCGTCGCCCTGATCCAGGAGCGCAACCACGGTGATGCCGCCGCCAACCTGGCGGTGATCGAAGCACGCGTGGCCGAGGCGGCTGCGCAGGGTGCCAAGCTGGTGCTGCTGCAGGAACTGCATAACGGCCCGTACTTCTGCCAGCACGAATCGGTGGACGAGTTCGACCTGGCCGAGCCGATCCCCGGCCCGAGCACCGAGCGCCTCGGCGCGCTGGCGAAGAAGCATGGCGTGGTGCTGGTCGGCTCGCTGTTCGAGCGCCGTGCTGCCGGCCTGTACCACAACACCGCGGTGGTGTTCGAGAAGGACGGTACGCTGCTCGGCAAGTACCGCAAGATGCATATCCCGGACGATCCGGGCTTCTACGAGAAGTTCTACTTCACCCCGGGCGACATCGGTTTCAAGCCGATCGATACCTCGGTGGGTCGCCTCGGCGTGCTGGTGTGCTGGGACCAGTGGTACCCGGAAGCGGCACGCCTGATGGCGCTGGCCGGCGCCGAGCTGCTGTTGTACCCGACCGCGATCGGCTGGGACCCGGACGACGTGCAGGACGAGAAGACCCGCCAGCGCGACGCCTGGGTGCTGAGCCACCGCGGCCACGCCGTGGCCAACGGCCTGCCGGTGCTGAGCTGCAACCGCGTCGGTCACGAAGCCTCGCCGCTGGGTGCTTCGGGCATCCAGTTCTGGGGCAACAGCCACGTGCTCGGCCCGCAGGGCGAATTCCTGGCCGAAGCCGGCACTGACGCCACCGTGCTGCTGTGCGATGTCGACCTGCAGCGCAGCGAGCACGTGCGCCGCATCTGGCCGTTCCTGCGCGATCGCCGCATCGACGCGTACGGTGACCTGCTCAAGCGCTACATCGACTGAGCCGGAGCCCGCGCATGGCCGTCCTCATCCGTGATGCCGGCCCGGCCGACATCGCCGCGATCACCGCGATCTACGCGGTGGAAGTGACCGACTTCGTCAACACCTACGAGTACGACATCCCCGACGCGACCGAGATGCTGCGCCGTATGCGAGACATCATCGATCGCGGCTTCCCCTACCTGGTCGCCGAGATCGACGGCCAGGTGGCCGGCTATGCCTACGCCAACACCTACCGCACCCGCGTTGCCTACCAGTGGACCGTGGAGAACTCGGTCTACGTCGATGCCGCGTTCCAGGGCCAGGGCGTGGGCACCGGCCTGCTGCAGGCCTTGATCGATGCCTGCGTGGCGCGTGGTTACCGGCAGATGGTGGCCGTGATCGGCGAACCGACCAACGCCGCGTCGATCAAGCTGCACGAACGCTTCGGCTTCGAGCTGGTCGGCGTGTTCCGTGGCCTTGGCCGCAAGCACGGCCGCTGGCTGGATACCGTGCAGATGCAGCGCGCGCTCGGCGATGGCGCCGACACCGCACCTTCCAATGAATGAACCCATGACCGAAACCCTTCCCGAAACCGGCGACGACCTGTTCGCCGGCCAGCCGGTGCGCGTCGTTGAACGCGACGGCGTGCGTTATACCCTGCTGGGCACTGCCCACGTCTCCCGCGCCAGCGTCGAGGCGGTGGAAAAAGCCATCGACAGCGGCCGCTTCGATGCCGTTGCCGTTGAACTGGACCCACAGCGCCTGCAGGCCCTGAGCGACCCGGACACCCTGGCCAAGCTCGACCTGGTCGAGGTGATCCGCAAGGGCCGCGTCGCCCTGTTCGCCGCCAACCTGGCCCTGTCCGCCTACCAGCGCCGCCTGGCCGAACAGCTCGACATCGAGCCGGGCGCCGAACTGAAGCGCGCGGTGGAACTGGCGCGCGAGCGCAACCTGCCGGTACACCTGATCGACCGTGAAGTCGGCCTGACCTTCCGCCGTGCCTCGCAACGGCTGGGCTTCTTCGGCAAGCTGAAGCTGGTCGCCGGGCTTGGCGCAGGTCTGTTCTCATCCGAGGAAGTGGGCGAAAACGAGATCGAGAAGCTCAAGCAGGGCGACATGCTGGAGTCGAGCTTCGGCGAGTTCGCCAGCGAGAGCCCGGCGCTGTACGAGACCATCATCGGCGAGCGTGACCGCTACATGGCCACGCGCCTGCGCGAAGAACACGATCCGCAGCAGCGTGAGGTGCTGGCAGTGGTCGGTGCCGGTCACCTTGCCGGGCTGGCCCGCTACCTGGAAACCGACACCGAAGCACCGGCACCGCTGCGCGCCGAGCTGGAAGCGGTGCCGAAGAAGCGCAACATTCCGTGGTTCACGCTGGGCATCCTGGCCATCGTAGCGACCGGCATCGGCGTAGGTTTCTACCGCGGTGGTCTGGGCGTGGGCACCGAACTGCTGGCAACCTGGGCGATGTATACCGGCGGCCTCGCCGGCCTGGGCTGCCTGTTGGCCGGCGGCCATCCGCTGAGCATCCTCACCGCGATCGCGGTGGCGCCGTTCAAGCCGTTCCGCCTGAGCATCCCGACCGGCGCATTCTCGGCCCTGGTGGAAGCGCGCCTGCGCAAGCCGGCGTATGAGGACTTCCTGAAGCTGCGCGACGATGCGCAGAGCCTGAAGGGCTGGTATCGCAACCGCGTCACCCGCGTGGTGCTGACCTTCATGCTGACCAACATCGGCAGCATGCTGGGCCTGTGGCTGACCACGTTCAAGGTGTGGGGCAAGGTCGCCGGTTGATTGCAACGCCCCGCCGGGCATGGCCCGGCGCTACCGGCCGCACGGCGTCTGCGCGCGCGACCGGCAGGTGCCAACCTTGGTTGGCACGCTTTACGCCGACCGCAAAGATCGGCCGAGCATGCTCTGCGCAGAACATCAAAAAAAGGGGGAGGCCGCCCCACTACGACCGGCCTCCCCCACACCACAACACGTTGGCGCGCATCACGGTCGAGCAAGCTCGACCACTACACCGGGGTACCCGGCACGATCTCCAGACCGCGGGCGCGGCGGATCAGTCGCGTGACCGCACTGCGCAGGTCATCCAGCACTGCATAGATCGTCGGCAGGAACAGCAGGCTGACCACGGTCGAGAACGCCAGGCCGCCGGCAATCGCGCGCGCCATCGGCGCGTACTCCGGGCCATTGCCGAACATCTGCGTACTGGTCAGCGAGATCGGCACCATCGCCAGGATCGCCGTGCCCATCGTCATCATGATTGGCCGCAATCGCTCGCGTGAGCCCTCCACCAGCGCCTGGGTGCGTCCCATGCCGCCGCGCCGCAGGTTGTTGATGTGCTCGATCATCACGATGCCGTTGTTCACCACCACACCCATCAGCACCAGGATGCCGATGAAGGACATGATCCCGAACGAGGTACCGGTGATCCAGAACAGCCAGAACACGCCGAAGATCGAGAACAGCACGCCACTCATGATCGCCGCCGGGAACAGCAGCGACTCGAACACCGCCGCCATCACCACGTAGATCATCACCAGCGCGATCAGCAGGTTGAACACCATCTGCTGCATCGCTTCGTCGTCGTTGCCGTAGTCACCGCCATCGAAGGTGAAGCCATAGCCGGCCGGGAAGTTCATCGGCTTGAGCACCGACTCCATCGCCTTGCGGCCATCCGGCGCAGTGACCTTCTCGGCCAGGTTGGCCTTGATGGTCAGCGTGGTCTGGCGGTTGGTGCGTCCGATCTGGGTGGCTGACGAACCAACGTCGACGGTGACCAGGCTCAGCAGTGGCACGCTGCGGCCATCGCCGGTGCGCACGCTGAAACCGGCCAGGTCTTCCGGGCTGCTCTGCTCGGCACCGGCGAAGCGCACCCATACCGGCACTTCGTTGTCGCCGCGGCGGAACTCGCGCATCGGTGCACCGCGCAGCGCCAGGCCGACGAAGCTGGCTACCTGCTCGGCATTGAAGCCGAATGCGGCGGCGCGCTCGCGGTCGACGCGCACCTTCAGTTCACCACCCTTCTCGCCGTTGTCGATGCGCACATCGCGCAGCTCGGCGCGCTGGGCCAGCAGCGGCACCACTTCCTGGCCGATCTCCTGCAGCATCGAACTGGAGTCGCCGACCAGCTGCACCTGCACGCCCTGGTTGCCGCCACCGCCGCCATCACCGCCCTGGTTGCCGACGAAGTAGTCGGTGCGGGCCGACTTCGGCAGGCCCTTGCGCAGCTCTTCCTGCAGCGCCTTGATGTCCTTGGCGTACTTTTCGTCCAGGGTGACCACGGTGGAGCTGCCTTCCTGCTCGCTGTACCAGGAATACACCTGCTTGACGTGCAGGCGCTCGCGGTTGGCGTCGATCCAGTTCTCCACACGCGCCACTTCCTCGGACATCTGCCGGTAGGTGTAGGCGCCCTTCCACATGTAGCCGATGAAGATGTCCTTGCCGCCGTCGCCACCGAACATGTCGACCTTGGTCAGCTTCATCGGCACCAGGCTGACCAGCACCACCAGCACGATGCCCAGCAGGCTCCAGCCACGATGGCGCAGCGACCAGTCCAGCAGTGTCGCGTAGCGCCGCTGCAGGCGCGCGATCACGCCGGTCTGCGAGTGCACCAGCTTCGGCGTGGCCATGCGCGCGGACAGCATCGGGATCAGGCTGACCGCCACCAGCCACGAGGCCAGCAGCGAGACCGAGATGGTGATCGCGATCTGCGCCATGAAGATGCTGATGTTGTTGGTCTCGCCGAACAGGTTCGGCACGAACACGATGCAGTGGCACAGCGTACCGGCACTGAGCGCGATGGCCACGTTGCGGGTGCCGATGATCGAGGCCAGCCGCGGCTGCCCCGGCATGCGCTCGCGTTCCTGGTAGATGCTCTCCACCACCACCACGGCGTTGTCGACCAGCATGCCCACCGCCAGCAGCAGGCCCATCATGGTCAGGATGTTCAGCGTCACCCCGGCGAAGTACATGAAACCCAGGGTGATGGTGAAGCAGATCGGAATGGCCAGGGTCACCATCAGCGTGGACGGCCAATGGCGCAGGAAGAAGAACAGCACCGTGATCGAAAGGATCAGGCCGACCGCACCGGCCTCGGCCAGTTCCAGCAGCGAGGAGGTCACCGCCTTGCCCTGGTTGTCGATCACCTTGATCTGCACGTCGCGCATCGACGCTTCGGCACGGATGGATTCAACCTCGGCCAGTGCCGCGCGCGACACCTCCACCAGATTGGCACTGCGCTCCTTGAAGATATCCAGGCCAACCGCCGGGTTGCCGTCCAGGCGGCGGCCGTAGTTCATCCGCGCCGGCTTCAGGCGAACATCGGCGATATCGCCCAGGCGCAGGCCCTTGGCGTTGATCACCAGATCGCGCATTTCCTGCAGGTCGGTGATCTCACCCACCGGCTGCACGCGCACCCGCTGGCCGTTGTCGTCGATCTGCCCGGCCGAGATCGAGAAGTTCAGCGTGCGCAGGCGCTCGCTCAGCTCGTTGATGCTCAGCCCGTGCGCGTTGAGCCGGTTCGGATCGATGGCGATCTCCACCTCGTTCGGCGGCGCGCCGGTGATGTCGACACGCGCCACGCCGGGAATGCGTTCGATGCGCCGCTTGAACTCGCGGTCGAGCATGTCATAGGCGGTGGTCAGGTCGGTGGTGCTGGCCAGGCGCACCTTCAGCACCGGCTGATCACTGCTGGACCACTTGAACACGTTGTAGCGCTGCAGGTCGTCGGGCAGGTCGCTGCGGATCGCATCGATGCGCTCGCGGGCATCCGAAGCGGCAATCGCAATGTCACGGTCCCAGTCACTGAACTCGATGTAGACCAGCGCCGCTTCGGAGGTGGCCGACGAGCGCATGCGCTTGATGCCGGTCATCGTCGCCAGCGATTCCTCCACCGGGCGGATGATGGTCCGCTCCACTTCCTCCGGCGTCGAACCGGTGTACGGGATCTGCACGAACAGGAACGGCGCGGAGATGTCCGGCAGCGCTTCCAGCGGCAGCCGGAACGAAGCGATCAGGCCGATCACCACCAGCGACACGAAACACATGATGGTGGTGACCGGGCGGCGGATCGAGAACTCGGCAACACTCATGCCGGTTCCTCCGTACCCGCCGCACTGCCCACTGCACCCGGCTCGATCTCACCGGCATGCTTGCGGCCACGTTCGCGGTAATACGCATCGCCACGACGGTCCATCAGGTCGTACACCACCGGGATCACCAGCAGGGTCAGCAGGGTCGACACCAGCAGGCCGCCGATCACGGTGATCGCCATCGGCGCGCGCACTTCAGCGCCCTCACCCATCGCCACCGCCAACGGCAGGAAGCCGAACAGCGTGCACAGCGTGGTCATGATGATCGGCCGCAGGCGCGAGCGCGCGCCTTCCACCAGCGCCTCGTGCTTGGCCACGCCGGCCTCGCGCAGCTGGTTGACCTTGTCGATCAGGATGATCGCGTTCTTGGTGACCAGGCCGACCAGAAGGATCAGGCCGATGAACACCACCACCGAGATGGGCTTGCCGGTCAGCATCAGCGCCAGGATCGCACCGACCAGCGCCAGCGGGATGGTGAACAGGATCACGAACGGGTGCAGCAGCGATTCGAACTGCGAGGCCATCACCAGGTAGACCAGGAAGATCGCCAGGCCAAAGGCGAAGATCAACGACTTCGCCGCCTGCGCCAGCTCCTCACCCTGGCCACCGATGTGCAGGCCGACACCCGCACCCAGCGGCTGCTCGGCGACCATCTGCTGCACTTCGCGCATGGCCGCGCCGAGGTCGATGTCGCGCAGGTTGGCCGACACCACCGCCACCCGGGTCTGGTCGGCACGGTGGATCTCACTGGGGCCGGTGGTGGCAACCACCTCGGCCACCGCGTCCAGCGTGACCGGACGGGTGCTGCCCGGGTTGACGATCAGCCGGCGAATGCTCTCCACGCTGGCGCGGTCGCCTTCCTGCGCACGCACCAGCACGTCGATCTTGCGGTCACGGAAGCTGTAGCGGGTGGCGACATCACCGCGCACCTTCTTCACCACCACGTCGGCGATCTGGCGCGTGGTCAGGCCGAGCGCACCTGCGCGTTCCTGATCGAAGCGGATCTGGATTTCCGGGAAGCCCTCTTCCACCGTCGACTTCACATCGGCGTAGTGCGCGTTGCCGCGCAGCATCGCCGCCAGGCGCTGGCCGGCCACTTCCAGGGTTGCCATGTCCTGCCCGCGCAACTCGATTTCCAGCGGCGTGGAGAAGCTGAACAACGCCGGCCGCGCGAAATCGACCTGTGCACCCGGATGCTGACCCATGGTGTCACGCAGGCGCTCGGTGATCTCCGCTTCGGTACGCGCGTTGCCGCCGCCTTCCATCACCACGGTCAACTTGCCGATGTTCTCGCCGCTCTCAGTGGGGCTGGCATCCAGGCGGGTGCCGCTGCCGCTGACACCGTACAGCGACGCCACGCCCTCGCCCTTGCCGTGCGCCAGCTGCAGCTCGCGTACCAGTGCATCAGTCTGCTTCAGCGGCGTGCCGGCCGGCAGCTTCACCGTCATCTCGAAACGGTCCTGCGCCAGCTGCGGAATCAGGTCGGCACCGAGCATCGGCACCAGCGCCATGGTCGCCACGAAGATGATCGAGGCGACACCCAGCACCTTGCCCGGATGCGCCAGTGCGCTCGGCAGCAGGCGCAGGTAGCCACGCTCGGCACCGGCGTACGGCTTCATCGCCAGATCGCTGGCCTTGCGCATCACCGGGCCCACCACCGCCACCACGCCACGCCACGCCCGCACGACCAGCCAGGCCAGCGCGTAGAAGCTCCAGCGCGCGGTCGCCACGGCACCACGACGGCCCAGTGCCACCGGCTTCTGCCAGCGGTTCTGCGGTTGCCACGGTTCGTTCGGCGCTTCTTCCGGGAACGCCAGCGGCGGCCGTCCCTTCAGCGAGCTCAGCATCGGGATCAGGGTCATCGACACCAGCAGCGAGATCGCGATGGCGATCGCCACGGTCAACGCCTGGTCGCGGAACAGCTGGCCAGCGATGCCATCGACGAACACCAGCGGCAAGAACACCGCGATGGTGGTCAGGGTGGAGGCGACCACCGCCATGCTCACTTCGCGGGTACCGACGATGGCGGCCTGCAGAATGCCCAGGCCACGCTCGCGGGCCTTGGCGATGCTCTCCAGCACCACGATCGAGTCATCCACCACCAGGCCGGTGGCCAGTGCCAGACCGCCCAGCGACATCACGTTCAAGCTCAGGCCGAGCTGGCCCATGAAGAAGAACGTGGCGATGATCGAGACCGGCAGCGACAGGCTGATCACGAACGTGCTCCAGCCATCACGCAGGAACAGGAAGATGATCAGGATCGCCAGCAGGCCACCGATCACCGCATCCTTCTTGACGTCGGCGATGGCGTGCTCGATGAAGCGCGACTGGTCCTCGATGGTGGTCATCTCGACGTCGGACGGGAACGTGCCCTTGATCTGCTCCAGGCGCTTGCGCAGCGCTTCGGCGGTGGACACGGTATTGGCGTCGCCTTCCTTGTAGATCGCCAGTTCGACCGATTCCTTGCCGCCCAGGCGGATCACCGCTTCGCGCTCCTTGTAGCCCTGGCGCACGGTGGCCACGTCCTTCAGGCGCACCGGCACACCGTTGGCGACCACGCTGGAACCACCGCCGGACGATGCGCTCTGCGCCGCCGATGCCGCCGCGATGGCGGCCGCCGAACCGGTCGACGCGGCGATGTTGAACATCTGCTGCAACGCCGAGTCGGCCGCGCTGCCGTTCGACGCCTGGGTGGTGACCAGCAGGTTGCGGATCTCCTCCAGATCGGCGAACTGGTTGACGGTACGCACCAGGAAGCGCTGCGAACCCTCCTCCAGGCGGCCGCCGGAGATGTTGATGTTCTCGTCCTTCAGGCGCTTGATGACGGTGTCGATCGGCAGGTTCAGCTGGGCCAGCTTCTGCTGGTCGATGTCGACCTGGATCTCGTCCTCGAGGCCGCCACCGACCTTGACCGCCGCCACGCCGCTGACCGGCTCCAGCTTCTTCTTCAGGTCTTCATCGGCATAGCGGCGCAGGCCGGTCAGCTCACGGACCGCATCGGCATCGCTGCTCGGCGCCACCTTGTTCGACAGCACCAGGCGCATGATCGGTTCGGTGGACGGATTGAAGCGCAGCAGCACCGGGGCCTTGGCCTCCAGTGGCAGGTTCAGCGCTTCCATCTTGTCGCGCACCTCCAGGCTGGCCTGGTCCATGTTGGTGCCCCAGGCGAACTCCAGCACTACATCGCTCTGGCCGGTGCGCGAGACCGACTTCAGCTTGCGCAGGTTCTTGACCACGCCGACCGCTTCTTCGACCGGCTGGGTGATCAGGGTTTCGATTTCGGTCGGCGCCGAACCGGTGTACTCGGTGCGCACGGTCAGCGTCGGGTAGCTCAGGTCGGGCAGCAGGTTGACCTTGAGGTTGCCCAGCGCGATCAGGCCAAACAGCAACAGGGTGACCGTGCACATGGCGATGGTCACGCGGCGGCGGGTGGCGAATTCCACCAGGCCGCCGCGCATGCTGGCGGCGGCGCCGTCGCTCGCCGGCGAGGCACCCATGCTGGCGGCGGCGCCGTCGCTCGCCGGCGAGGCACCGTGGTCGTGGCCCGGGGCGGTCATTGCGTGCTCCCGGCCTTGTCTGCCGGCTTGGCGGCCGCTGCGACCGTCTTCGGCTTTGCCTTCGGATCGGCGATCACCTGCACTGCGGTGCCGTCGCGCAGGGCGACCTTGCCGGCGGTGACCACCTGATCACCGGCCGCCAGGCCATCACGGATCTCCACCCACGGGCCCTCGGCGTAACCCAGCTTGACCGGAACGCGTGCGACCTTGCCTTCGCGCACCCGGAACACCGCCGGCTCACCATCGTCGAGCAGCGCCAGGCGCGGCACCACCAGCGCATCGGCACGCTGGTCGTAATCGATGCGGATGCGACCGAACATGCCGGGCTGCAACGCGTGCGCGGCGCCATCGAAGGCACTGACCACGCGAAACGTACCGCTGCCCGAATCCACCACCGGTGCGATGCGGTCGACGGTGCCGGTGAAGCTCTGCCCCGGCAGCGCATCGGCGGCCAGCGTCACCGGCTGGCCGGCGCGCAGGGTGGCCAGCTCGCGCTCGGGCACGTTGAGGGTGGCTTCCAGCCGCGAGTTGTCGACGATGCGGAAGATCGGCGTGTTGATCTGCACGAAGTTGCCGGTCTTGATCGAGCGCGACGCGATCACGCCGGAGATCGGCGCCACCACCGTGGTGTAGGACAGTTCCAGCGTGGCCAGGCGGTACTGCGCGCGTACGTTTTCCAGGTCGTAACGCAGCTGGTCGACATCGGCGGCGCTGACCATCTGCTGGCCCACCAGTTTCTGCGCGCGCTGGTAGTTGTTTTCCAGCTTGCGCATCTGCGCTTCGCTCTGTGCCACGGCCAGGCGCGCACGGTCCGGGTCCAGACGCACCAGTGGCTGGCCGGCAGTGACCCGCTGGCCTTCTTCAACCAGCACCGCCAGCGCCACGCCGGAAGTCTTGGCCACCACCTGCGACTCGGCGCGTGGTTCCAGCGCAGCGGTACCGGTGTAGCTGGCCGCGACAGCACGGTGGCTGGCCACGGCCACTTCGACCGGGACCGCATCGACCTTCTTCTCCTCCTTGGTCTCGGCGGCCTTGGCTTCGGAATTGGGCCCTGCGGCGCAACCGCCCAGCAGCAGGGAGGTGGAGATCAGCAGTGCGGCAGCGCAGATTCCGCTGCGACGGCCGGACAGGAAGGTTGGGTGCGACATCGTCAGATCCCTGGAGGATGCGTGGACAGGTGTGGTAGCAAAGTAATGCACCACTTCACGGCAACACCATATCCCAAAGGTCATGGTGTCTTCGTGCCACTGGTCGGCCCGCCCCCCATTTCAGCTAGATGAAACCTGGGGCTATACTCGGGTCGTTCCGTACCCCACGCCGGAACGACCAGACCCGAATCCCCGGAAACGACACCATGCGCCCGCAGCCGCTCGCCGCTTGTCTCGCTCTGGCCGTCCTCCTGCCCCTTGGGGCCGCCGCACAGCCCGCTCCTGCTCCTGCCACACCTGCCCCGGCCCCGGCTCCCGCCGCTGCCCCGGCGCCTGCCGCCCCCACCGGCAACTTCGACAATGGCCGTGTCCTGGCCTACACCTGCCAGGGGTGCCATGGCATCACCGGCTACAAGAACGCCTACCCCAGTTACCGGGTGCCGAAGATCGGCGGCCAGACCCAGCAGTACCTGGCCCAGGCCCTGACCGAGTACCGCCAGGGCAAGCGCAGGCATCCGACGATGCAGGCGCAGTCGATGAGTTTCAGCGAACAGGAGATCGCCGATCTCTCTGTTTACCTGTCCACCGTCAAGTAAGGCCCGCCCATGTCGAAAGCCGCGCATCCGATGCGTCACGCCATCGCCCTGTCCGTTGCCCTGCTGCTGGCCGCCTGTTCACAGTCGCAGGTGGAAAACAGCGAGAAATCCGCCGCCGACCCGGGCCATGCCAGCGGCGAACACGGTTCATCGTCCTCCGCCGGCCTGCCGCCGGGCCGCGAGGCCGCCGGCGAGGCCCGCGCCAAGGTGAAGAGCAAGGCCACCAACCAGAGCTGCATCGACTGCCACGGCGCCGACGGCAACGCGCCGATCGATGCGACCTACCCGAAGCTCGGTGGGCAGTACGGTGACTACCTGGCGCATGCGCTGCAGGCCTACCGTGCCGGTGACCGCCAGCATGCGCTGATGACGCCGCAGGCGAAGGACCTGAGCGATCAGGACATCGCTGATCTGGCGGCGTATTTCGGCAGCCGGCCGAGCCAGCTGCGGGATCTGCACGGGGTCAAATGACCACGCTGCGCGGATCATGACTGCTGCAATCTGAGGCGTTCATGGGCGTTACTTTTCTTTGCGCGCAAAGAAAAGTAACCAAAAGAAACGCTCCGCCGTCCGCGAGCCGATGCTGCGCACCGGTACCCTGCGCTCCTCGGCCCACCGAGGGACGGCGCGGGAACTCGCTGCGCTCAGACACCCGCGCCTCTTCGCCCTCGCCGGACCTGCGGTGCTCGGCTCGCTTCAAGGCGGAATCAGATCAAAAGCCACAGCCGCCCGCCGGGCGAGACGGCCGTGGCAGACGCTCAGCCTTCCAGCTCTTCCCAGCGCGCGTACGCGGCATCCAGCTCGGCCTGCACCTTGGCCAGCTGCTGGGTGTGCGCGGTCACTTCGGCGCTGCTGCGGGTGTAGAACGACGGGTCGTTCATCGCCGAGGTCAGCCCTTCGACATCGCCTTCCAGCTTCTCGATGGTCTTCGGCAGCTGCTCCAGCTCGCGCGCTTCCTTGTAGGCCAGCTTGCGCTTGGGCGCAGCCTGAGCAGCGGCCGTGGCGGCCGGTGCAGCGACCGCCGGCTTGGCTGCTGCCGGGGCCGCGGCAGGTGCAGCCACGCTGGCCGCATAGCGCTGCCAGTCGCTGTAGCCGCCGACGTACTCACCGATCACGCCGTCGCCTTCCATCACCAGCGTGGAGGTCACCACGTTGTCGATGAAGTCACGGTCGTGGCTGACCAGCAGCAGCGTGCCGGTGTACTCGCCCAGCAGCTCTTCCAGCAGCTCCAGGGTTTCCACGTCGAGGTCGTTGGTCGGTTCGTCCATTACCAGCAGGTTGGACGGCTGCGCGAACAGCTTGGCCAGCAGCAGGCGGTTGCGCTCACCGCCAGACAGGCGGGTGATCGGCGCACGCGCGCGCTCCGGCGTGAACATGAAGTCCTGCAGGTAGGCATGCACATGCTTGCGCTTGCCGTTGAATTCGAGGAAATCACGGCCCTCGGCCACGTTCTCGATGGCGCTCCAGTCTTCGCGCAGCACCGCGCGGTACTGGTCGAAATAGGCGATCTGCAGGTTGGTGCCGGGATTGACTTCACCCTTCTGCGGCTGCAATTCGCCCAGCAGCAGCTTCAGCAGCGTGGTCTTGCCGCTGCCGTTGGGACCGATCAGGCCGATGCGGTCGCCGCGCAGGATGGTGGTGCTGAAGTCACGGACCATGGTGCGCTCGCCGAAGGCGAACGAAATGTCCTTGACGTCGATGACCTTCTTGCCGGAGCTGACGCCCTGCGCGGCTTCCATCTTGACGTTGCCGCTGAGGTCGCGGCGCTGCGAGCGTTCGGTGCGCATCGCCTTGAGGCGGCGCACGCGGCCTTCATCGCGGGTACGGCGCGCCTTGATGCCCTGGCGGATCCAGACTTCTTCCTGCGCCAGCAGCTTGTCGAAGCGGGCGTTTTCCTGCGCCTGCGCATTGAGGCGTTCCTCGCGGCGGCGCTCGTAGTTGGCCCAGTCGCCCGGCCAGCTGGTGACCTGGCCGCGGTCGATCTCGACGATGCGGGTGGCCAGTGCACGCAGGAAGCGGCGGTCATGGGTGACAAACACCACGCTGCCGCTCCAGCCCTTCAGGAACGCTTCGAGCCAGTCGATGGCCTCGATGTCCAGGTGGTTGGTCGGTTCGTCCAGCAGCAGCACGTCGGGGCTGGACACCAGCGCGCGGGCGAGCAGCACGCGGCGCTTCATGCCACCGGACAAGCGGCCGAACTCAGCCTCGCCGTCCAGGTCGAGCTTGGTCAGGGTTTCGCTGACGCGCTGGTCCAGGCCCCAGCCGTTGGCGGCGTCGATCTTGGCCTGCACGTTGCCGAGCGCTTCGCCATCGAACACCTCGGCATGGCTTAGGTGGTGGAATTCGGCCAGCCACTGGCCCAGTTCGCCGAGGCCATCGGCGACGACGTCGAACACCGAGCCGGCGGCGCCATGCGGCACTTCCTGCTCCAGGCGGGTGACGCGCACGCCCTGCTGCACGCGGACTTCGCCATCATCAGGCTTGTGGTCGCCGGACAGCAGCTTGAGCAGGGTGGATTTGCCGGCGCCGTTGCGGCCGATCAGGGCGATGCGTTCGCCCGGCTCGATCGACAGTTCGGCCTTTTCCAGCAACAACGGGCCGCCGACGCTGAAGTCGACGTTCTGTAGGGTAATCAGAGGCATCCGGCCATTGTACCGGTTGGGGGCGTCGGCCGGGCTGCACCCGGCACCCGCGGTAGTGCCGGCCGCTGGCCGGCAACCTCAACGGCAACGTCAAAAGCGGGTCTCCTGCGGGATGGCGGAGTGGATCCCGCGATCTGTCGGAACGGCATTCTGCTCTGGTGGGTGTCGACCTTGGTCGACACAGTAGATCCACGCCATGCGTGGATGAGCACTACAAGAAGTGTCGATGGATGGAATCAACTGGGGTTCTGATGGATTGCCCCACCTCCCCCAACAACGCCTGCAACCCCGGCAACCATTGCTTGCCAGGATGGCGTACAAGCCACAGGGTGCGCTGCAGGGCGGGCAACGGGGTCTCAAGCACGCGCAGGCGGCCGAGGGCCAGTGGCTCTTCCAGCGCATGACGAGAAAGACAGGCCAGACCCAGTCCGGCGATGGCGGCCTGCTTGATCGCTTCGGTATTGCCCAGCTGCAGGGTCTGGGCGAAACCGCGCAGGTGCGGCAACAAGGCCTGCTCCACCGCTTCGCGGGTACCCGAGCCCGGTTCGCGCAGCAGCCAGCGTGCGCGGCGCAGTTCGTCCAGCGACCAGCGCGCGGGGGCATCGGTGGCGGCGACGATCACCAGCGGGTCCTGCTGCCAGGCGGTGACCTGCAGGCCGCGCTCGTGGCACGGGCCTTCGATCAGGCCGGCGTCCACATCCAGGCGCTGCACGGCAGCAACCACGCCGGCACTGTTGTCGATGCGCAGGTCGACCTCGGCCTGTGGCGCTTGGCGCAGCAGATCGGCGATGCGTGGGGGCAGCAGGTAATTGCCGATGGTGGTGCTGGCGGCCAGCACCAGCCGCAGTGGCGCGCCCTGCGACGGGTCACCGCCGGCGGCGAGCTGGCGCTCGAGGTCGGCGGCGTTGACCAGCAGCGTGCGCGCGGGTTCCAACAGGGCGCGGCCGTGGCCGTTCAGCGCCAGGCGGCGGCCGATGCGGTCGAACAACGGCGTGCCGAAGTGCGCTTCCAGCTCCTGCAGGGCGGCGCTGCTGGCCGACTGCGAAAGCGCAATGGCCTGGCCGGCAGCAGTGGTGCTGCCATGGTCGGCGATGGCGACGAAGACCTGCAGCTGGCGCAAGGTCAGGCGCATGCTATTTACCCGTTTGATAGGTAGGTTTCACCCATATTATTCGTTTTACAGGTCAGAGACCCAGGCGCACGCTTGCCACGTCACCCCAGCCCTGCCCCTGTCATGAACGCCCCCGCTCTCCCCTCTTGGTCCCTGCCCGCCCTGCGCCAACGCTGGCAGCCGCGTCTGCCCGGCCTTCTGCTGGTGGGCCTGATCGCGGCGGCGTCGCTGTACCTGGCCGAGCTTCCCTGGTTGCAGGCGCATGGCCTGAGTGCACTGACCGTCGCCATCGTCGCCGGCATCGTGGTCGGCAACACCCTCTACCCGCGGCTCGCGCCAAGCAGCGCGGCCGGCGTCGGTTTCTCCAAGCATTGGCTGCTACGCGCCGGCATCGTGCTGTACGGCCTGCGCCTGACCTTCCAGGACATCGGCCATGTCGGCGTCAGCGGCGTGCTGATGGACGTGCTGGTGGTGGCTAGCACCTTCGGCCTGGCCTGCTGGCTGGGCGTGCGTGTGTTCAAGATGGAGCGTGAGGCGGCAATGCTGATCGGTGCCGGCAGCGCGATCTGCGGCGCGGCAGCGGTGATGGCCGCCGAACCGGTGGTGCGTGGCCGCGCGGCACAGGTCACGGTGGCCGTGTCGACGGTGGTGGTGTTCGGCACGCTGGCGATGTTCCTGTACCCGGCGCTGTATGCCCTGGTGCAGTCGCACGGCTGGCTGGCGATGGACGCGCGACAGTACGGCCTGTTCACCGGTGCGACGGTGCATGAAGTGGCACAGGTGGTGGCGGCCGGCCGCGCGGTCAACGAAGCGGCAGCTGATACGGCAGTGATCACCAAGATGGTGCGGGTGATGCTGCTGGCGCCGTTCCTGGTCGCGCTGTCGCTGTGGCTGGCGCGTGGCGGCAAGGCCGGCGCCGACGGCAGCAAGGCGCGCATCGTGGTGCCGTGGTTCGCGTTCGGTTTCGTGGCGGTGGCCGGTTTCAACTCGCTGCATCTGCTGCCGGCCAGCCTGCAGGCGGGGCTGGTGCAGCTGGACACCGTGCTGCTGGCGATGGCGATGGCCGCGCTGGGCCTGACCACCCACGTCTCGGCGCTGCGCCAGGCAGGCCTGAAGCCGCTGCTGCTGGCACTGATCCTGTTCGCCTGGCTGCTGTTCGGTGGCCTGGCGATCCACCAGGGCGTGCTGGCGGTGCTTGGCTGATCGACCCTCCCCGCTTGCCGAATCCATCCGCAGGCCGTAAAAGAACGCCCCCTGCGCTGGTCGACACGGACGACATGACCATCCATCACCTTCCGAGCTTCCGTTACCATCCGGACCCGGTAGCGACGGGCAACGTGGCGCCCTCCACTACCACCTGCAGGGTCTGTCAGCAGGCGCGTGGATATGTGTATCTGCACGATGCCATCCACGCAGGGCGCGCAGATTACTCGGAACAGATCTGCCCTTGGTGCATTGCCGATGGCCGCGCCGCGTCGGCGTTGCATGTGGCGTTTGCCTGCCGCCTGGATATCGACGAAAGCGTCCCTGAAGCCGCGCTGGAAGAGCTGTCCCTGCGCATGCCGGGCTACGCCAGTTTCCAGGGGGAAACGTGGCTGGCACATTGCGGCGATGTCTGCCGATTCCTGGGCGACGCCACCCTGGAGCAGGTGACTCAGGCCTCGGCAGCGAGCATCGCGGCGTGGTGCGCAACCAACGACGCCGACGAGGCGGTCTGGTGGGCTCTGGCCAGCGACTACGCGCCCGGTGCAGATATCGGCTTCTATACGTTCGAGTGCCTGCACTGTGGCCTCGTTCAGTTCCATATTGACTCGGCCTGAACCTTCTCCTGCGCATGCCCGACGTGGACCGTTAGACTTGAGGCATGCCCGCCTCCGCCGCCCTGCTGGAAATCCCCTTGCGCCTGCTGGATGACCGCTATGGGCCAGGCAATGTCGATGAAGCCGAAGACATGCTGATTGGGATCGTGCAGGCGGAGATGGGCGAGCAGGCAACCTGTTCGTTCGACTTCGACACGCGGCACGCCAACCCGTGGTTCCACCAGCTGCTGCTGGAACCCCGGGTCGCCGGAAAGCCGGCCACCCAGGAGCAGCTGCAAGCGATGGCCGTACGGCTGGTGGCCCTCGGTTTGCACTGAAGGTTGGACAGTGTCATCCACGCATGGCGTGGATCTACTGGATCGCACACCCTGAGCGGGTGAAGAAGGCCGGGGGGCCCAGCCTTCCGGACGGGTACAATGCGCCATGACTGACTTCTCGACCCTGCCGCTGAGCCCGGCCCTGCAGCCCGGCCTGGATGCCCTCGGCTATACCACTCTCACCCCCGTGCAGGCGCAGAGCCTGCCGGCCATCCTGGATGGCCGCGATGTGATCGCACAGGCGCCGACCGGCAGCGGCAAGACCGCCGCCTTCGGCCTGGGCCTGCTGCAGGCCATCGACCCCAGCCTGATCCGCGTGCAGGCGCTGGTGCTGTGCCCGACCCGCGAACTGGCCGATCAGGTCGGCAAGCAGATCCGCAAGCTGGCCACCGGCATCCCCAACCTGAAGCTGCTGCTGCTGGTTGGCGGCGTGCCGCTGGGCCCGCAGCTGGCGTCGCTGGAAGGCCACGATCCGCATGTGGTGGTCGGCACGCCCGGCCGCGTGCAGGAGCTGGCACGCAAGCGCGCGCTGAATCTGGGCGCGGTGCGCACGCTGGTGCTGGATGAAGCCGACCGCATGCTCGACATGGGCTTCGAGGAGCCGATCCGCGAGATCGCCGGCCGCACCCACAAGGACCGCCAGAGCCTGCTGTTCTCGGCCACCTTCCCGGACAGCATCCGCGCCATGGCGCGTGACCTGCTGCGCGAGGCAGTGGAAGTGACCGTGGAAGGCGCCGACCAGGCACCGGCCATCCGCCACCTGTTCTGCGAGGTGGAACCGGCGCACCGCCAGAAGGCGCTGGCTGGCCTGCTGCTGAAGTACACGCCGGAATCGGCGGTGGTGTTCTGCAACACCCGCAAGGACGTGGACGAAGTAGCCAACTCACTGCAGCAGTTCGGCTTCTCCGCACTGGCTCTGCATGGCGACATGGAACAGCGCGACCGCGAGGAAGTGTTGTTGCTGCTGGCCAACCGCAGCTGCAACGTGCTGGTGGCCAGCGACGTGGCCGCACGTGGCCTGGACGTGGAAGAGCTGGCGGCAGTGATCAATTACGAGCTTCCGACCGACGTGGAAAGCTACCAGCACCGCGTCGGCCGTACCGGCCGTGCCGGTGCCAGTGGCCTGGCGATCAGCCTGGTGGCCGGCCGCGAGAAGACCCGCGCCGAAGCCATCGAAGCGCAGATGGGGCAGCCGCTGGACTGGCAGAAGACGCCGCTGGCAACCTCGCGCCCGGCCGAACTGCCGCAAGCCGCGATGCGCACGCTGCGGATCGACGGTGGCAAGACCGACAAGCTGCGCCCGGGCGACATTCTCGGTGCACTGACCGGCGACGCCGGCCTGTCGAGCAAGTTCATCGGCAAGATCGCGATCTTCCCAACCCGCTCCTATGTGGCGATCGCGCGAGAGCAGGCCAACAAGGCCGTGGCCAAGCTGGAAGCCGGCAAGATCAAGGGCCGTCGTTTCCGCGTGCGGATGATGTGATTGAAGCAGCGTTGCCAACCACGGTTGGCAACGACCTGACCTGGTAGCGGCCAACCTTGGTTGGCCCATCCGTGGCGCCAGTCGCGAAAGGCGCTGCCAACCAAGGTTGGCAACTACCGGCTCCAGGCCATTCGCTCTGGTAGATGCCAACCTTGGTTGGCACCTACCCTTCGATCAGAACACCAGTTCGGTGTGCAGCGGCAGGCCCGCTTCCCAACGGGCGCGGCCACCAAGGCCGTCCAGTTCGACCAGTACACCGGCACCGACCACGTCAACGCCCAGGCGGCGCACCAGCGACAACGCGGCGACCAGCGTGCCGCCCGTAGCCAGCACGTCGTCGATGATCGCCACGCGGGCACCGGCCGGCAGCGCATCGGCGTGCACTTCGATGCAGTCGCTGCGGTATTCCAGCGTGTATTCCTCGCGCAGCACCTGGCCCGGCAGCTTGCCCGGCTTACGCACCGGCACGAAGCCGACGCCCAGCTCCAGCGCCATAGCGGCACCGAGGATGAAGCCACGCGATTCGATGCCGATCACCGCGTCCAGCTTCTGGTCGCGCCAACGGTCGGCCATCGCGGTGATGGCGCCGCGGAAGTCCTCGCCGTGGGCGAGCAGCGGCATGATGTCCTTGAAGAGGATGCCGGGCTTGGGGAAGTCGGCGATGTCGCGCAGGCGGGAGGCCCACTGCGGAGCGACGATGGCGTCGGTCATGTCACATTGGCTATCTGATGGCGGCATAGGGTACCTGTTCCGGGCGCCGCCTGCCTGTTGAGGGGTATCGGCCGGGCTGCGCCCGGCACCTGCAGAGGCCACCGCGCAAGCAAAAGCGAAAGCAAAAGCCGCATTCCGAGAGATGGCGGGGTGGGGGGGGGGGGGGGGGGGGGGGCGGCGCCCCCCCCGGGGGGGGGGGGGGGGGCGCGCCCGCCCGGCGCCCCCCCCCCCCCCCCCCCCCCCCCCGCCTTCGACAGACTTCTGCGATCTGTTGATCCATGCGACGCGTGGATGGATCTCTATCGAAATCGAATGTTTCGAGAATTGAACGAAGAGCATCCACGCATGGCGTGGATCTACCGTGTCGACCAAGGTCGACACCTACCAACAGCCGCCGGAATCTGTCAGAGGTGGGGCGGTGTCGGAGTGCGGGGTGTCAGCCGCATGGATGCGGCTGCCAAGCCTACAGGGACGTACTTGCGGCGTCCCCGCACTCCGACACCACCCCGCCAAACCACGGAAGCCAGCTCTTGCCTTGGCTTTTGATCTGGCCTCTGCGGGTGCAGGGCGCAGCCCTGCCGAAACCCACCCTCAGGAACTGCAGGACAGCATCGAGCAGCCGGCGCGGTTGTCTGCCCACGCCGGGCGCTTGCCGGCGAAATGCTCCAGCCCGGCACGCTCGGTGTACGGATCACGCAGCACGTCCTGCAGTGCGTGAACGCCACCGAGGTCGCCCTGCTCTGCACGATCGATGGCTTCCTGCGCCAACCAGTTGCGCAGCACGTACAGCGGATTGGCCGCGGCCATCTTCGCCGTGCGCTCACTGGCCGACAGCGGATCGGCCTGCAACCGTGCCGCGTAGTCCTGCAGCCACTGCTGCAACGGCGCCTGCACCGCCTGCTGGCGCGCCTCGTCGTAGTACACCGCGTCCAGCAGCGCCGCATCCGGTGTCGCCGGATCGAGGCGCATCAGCGCGCGCCAGGCCAGGGTCATGTCCATGGCACCGTCCTGCATCAACTGCTGCCAGCGCAGGTAGAGCTGCAGGTCGTCATCGTCGGCCGCGGCCAGGCCCAGCTTGGCTGCGGCATCGCGACGGGTGCAGGCCACGAAGGTGGACTGGTAGGCCGCCAGACCGGCCTGCAGCGGCGCCACATCGGCGAACAACGGCGACAACGCCTGGGCCAATCGGCTCAGATTCCAGTACGCCACCTGCGGCTGGGTACCGAAGCGATAACGGCGGCCCTGCGCGTCGGTGGTGTTCGGCGTCCAGTCCGGATCGAAATCCTCGACCCAGCCGTAAGGGCCGTAATCAAGTGTGAGGCCGAGCACGGACAGGTTGTCGGTGTTCATCACGCCATGCACGAAACCCACGCGCATCCAGTGCGCGATCATCTCGGCGGTTCGCACCGCGATCTGCGCGAACCAGTCGCCGTACAGCGTCTCGCCCTCCCCTTCCAGCTCGGGGAAATCACGGGCGATGCAGGCATCGACCAGCTGCTGCAGCAGGGCGGTTTCACCACGCGACGCAGGCAGCTCGAACGAACCAAAGCGCAGGAACGACGGCGACACCCGGCATACGATGGCACCCGGCTCCGCGCGCGGGTGGCCGTCGTAGAACATGTCGCGTACCACGTCGTCGCCGGTGCCGACCAGCGACAACGCGCGGGTAGTTGGCACACCCAGGTGGTGCATGGCCTCGCTGCACAGGAATTCGCGGATGGACGAGCGCAGCACTGCGCGCCCATCGGCGCCGCGCGAGTAAGGCGTGGGGCCGGCCCCCTTCAGCTGCAGCTCCCAGTGGCGGCCATCCGGCGCGACCAATTCACCCAGCGAGATCGCACGGCCGTCGCCGAGCTGGCCGGCCCAATGGCCGAACTGATGGCCACCGTAGTTGGCCGCCCAAGGCTGCATGCCTGCATACAGTGCGTTGCCACCGAATACACGGGCGAAGCCTTCGCTCTCGACCTCAGCGGTATTGAAGCCAAGCATTTCGGCCACGTCCGGCGCCCAGGCCAGCAGCGTGGGCGCCGTCACCGGGGTCGGCATCACTGGCGACCAGGCTGCGCCCAGCACTTCACGCCTGCGCGGGCCGGATTCGGGGTCGCCCGGCAGGGTATACAGCAGGCGGTTGTCGAAACGGGGGCTGTCGGTATCCATGGTGCTGAAGATGGGGGCGACGGCCGCCCTCCTCAATTGCCGCTGAGCGCCTGCAGGTGGCCGCCGTGGGCCTCGGCACGCTGGTAGGCCGGGCGCTCACCGATACGCTTGAGGAAGCCACGCAGTGCCGGCTTGTCGTCGAGGCCACCACCGCGTGCGGCAGCGGCCTGGATCGGGAAGCTCATCTGGATGTCGGCCGCACTGAAGCGCTCGCCAGCAAACCACGGGCTTTCGGCCAGGCGGCGCTCCATCCAGTCCAGGTGCAGGCGCCGCTGCGGACCGATGAAGCCGCGCTCGGCCTTGTCGGCGATGCTGCGTGCGATCGGGCGCGCGAAGAACGGCATCGGTGCGCTGCGGATGCGACCGATCACCAGGGTCAGCAGCAGCGGCGGCATCGCCGAACCTTCGGCATAGTGCAGCCAGTAGCGGTAGGCGATGCGTTCAGCTCCGTCGGCCGGCATCGGTGACGGCGACAGCTGGCGCTGGGTGTCGTAACGGTCAGCGAGGTAGTCGAGGATCGCCCCGGACTCGGCCAGTACCAGTTCGCCATCCTGCAGCACCGGCGACTTGCCCAGCGGATGCACGTTGCGCAGTTCCGGCGGCGCCAGCAGCGTCTTCGGATCACGCGGATAGCGGCGCAGTTCGTAGTCCAGCCCCAGCTCCTCCAGCATCCACAGCACGCGCAGGGAACGGGAGTTTTCCAGGTGGTGGACGATGCGCATGGACGGTTCCGCGATGGGAGGATGCATCTGATCTTAGCCCGCCCGGCTGCATGCCTTTTGTAGAGTCGAGCTTGCTCGACTGCTTTCAAACGCAGTCGAGCAAGCTTGTATGTTCCTCCCGGCTCCTACGAGGTATGTAGGAGCCAGGGTGGAGGGACCGTCAAGCATGCATCTGCGGATACTAGCCGACAGACGAGTCGAGCGATCCCCATCCCGCACACGAACGTCGATAAAGGATCGTACGGCCCCCAAAGGGGA
>NZ_JAWIRT010000004.1:0-38024 GCF_036320045.1 Stenotrophomonas sp. SMYL20
AAAGCAGTGCAGGACGCCGTTCCGACAGATCGCAGAAATCTGTCGAAGGCGGGGTGGGGGGGGGGGGGGGGGGGGGGGGGGGGCCGGGGGGGGGGGCCGGCGGGGACGGGGCCGGCGGGGGGGGGGGCCCCCCACCCGCCCCCCCCCCCCCCCCCCCCCCCCCGCCATCCCACGAAATGCACGCTTTTGCCGTTGCCGTTGCTTCGGCCTCTGCGGGTGCAGGGCGCAGCCCTGCCAACAAACCCAACCTCAGAACATCAGGTTGATCATCAGCACCACCACGCAGGTGTAGATCAGCGACAGCGGGCCGCCGACCCGCCACATCTCGCGCGGGGTGTAGTTGGCCGGGCCGGTGATCATCGAAATCACCGGGTTGGAGGCCGTCATCAGGTTGTTGGACGCCGACAGCGCCACGATCAGCGCGAACGCCGTCGGGTTGCCGCCCGCCGCCAGCGCAAGGTTCACCGCAATGGGCACCATCACGATGGTGGCGCCCACATGGCTGATGACCAGCGAGAACGCCGTGGTCAGCAGCGCCAGCGCCACCTCCAGTACCCATACCGGAATACCGGTGGGCAGCTTGTCGATGGTATGGCCGGCCACCCATGCCGCCGCGCCACTGGAATCCATCGCCCAGCCGAGCGGGATCAGCCCGGCCATCATGAACACCGTCTTCCAGTTGATCGAGGCGTAGGCCTCGTCCATGCGCAGCACGCCGGTCAGCAGCATGCCGGCCACGCCGGTCATCAGCGTCAGCGCCACCGGCAGCTTGCTGGTCAGCGCGATCAGGATGGTCAAGGCGAAGATCGCCATCGCGATCTTGAACTTGTGCGGGCGCTGCTCGCCGGTCGGGTAGTCGGTCACCACCACGAAGTCACGGCTGCGGGCGGCCTGCGCCAGGTCGGTCCAGATGCTGTGGAAGACCAGCATGTCGCCGGCGCGCAGCTGCACGTCGCGCACGTCCTCGCGGATCACCTGCTTGTCGCGGTTGATCGCCAGCAGGCTGATGCCGCGCTCCTTGCGCAGGCGCAGATCGGCCGCGCTCTTGCCGATCACGTTCGAGGTAGGCGGCACCACCGCTTCGGAAATACCGGCACGGCTCGGGTTGAACAGGTCGCCCAGGTGCTTCAGTCGCGAAGACATGCGCAGGAACTGGTTCTGCGCGAAATCGTTGATCTGCTCACGCGGGCCCATCGCGCCGAGCACGCTGCCGACCCAGATGCGCATCTCCGCCGGTGGCGCCAGGCGAGTGTCATTGCCGGTTTTCAGGGCCAGCAGCAGCGGGGCATCGTGCAGGTTCTCGGCCTCGCCCAGGGTCATGCCCACCAGCGGGCTTTCGGCACTGACCACCAGCTCGAACACATCGCCTTCGATGCCATAGGTCTTGGCGAAGTAGCTCTCGGTGCGCGCGGGCGTGACCCCGTCGTTGACCAGGTTCTCTTCTTCGATCAGCTTGCGGTCGCCGTAGTAGCGGAAATACAGCAGCGAAGCGATCAGCAGCGCCACGCCGATCGGCAGCGGCGCGAACATGCGCAGCGGCTCGATGGTGGCCAGGCCGGAAGGCAGGTTGTTGTTGGCCGAGGCCAGCAGATCGTTCAGCAGGATCAACGGTGAATTGCCGACCATGGTCAGCGCACCACCCATCACGATTGCCGCCGAAATGGGCAGCAGCAGGCGCTGCAGGGTCAACCCGGTGCGCGCTGCCAGTCGCGAGGCGACCGGCAGGTACAGCGCCATCACCGACGGGTTCTGCATGAAAGAGGAATTCAGGCCGGCAATGGCCGTGGTCATCATCAGCAGCCGCTGCTCGACACCATGGCCGCGTCGCAACAGCCAGGCGGCCAGCCGGTTCAGCGCCCCGGTGCGGTCCAGGCCCGCACCGAGGATGGTGGTGGCGATGATGCTCATCACCGCGTTACCGGAGAAGCCGCCGAAGATTTCCTCCGGCGCGATCAGCCCGGTGACACCGAGCACCACCAGGACCACCAGCGCGACCACGTCGGCGCGGATGCGCTCGAACAGGAACATCGCCATCGTGAAGCCGACCAGCCCGAGCACGAGCTTCATGTCGTTGGTCAGCGTCAGCGCGGTATCCATGTGGGGCGCGGTGTCCTCAGGCGATCGTCAGGTGCGGTCGTACAGCAGGTCCCAGACGCCGTGGCCGAGCTTCTGGCCGCGGGTCTCGAAGTGCGTCTGCGGCCGCCAGTCCGGGCGCGGCACGCTGCCACGCGGGCCGGCGCGGTTGACCAGGCCAGCGGTGGCGTCGAGCACGTCCCACATCTGCTCGGCGTAGTCTTCCCAGTCGGTGGCGCAGTGCAGGCGGCCGCCCGGGCGCAGCTTGCGCACCAGCAGCTCGGCAAATGCAGGCTGCAGCAGGCGGCGCTTGTTGTGGCGCTTCTTGTGCCACGGGTCCGGGAAGTAGATGCGCACTTCATCCAGCGCGCCATCGGCGATCTCGTTCTGCAGCACTTCCACCGCATCGTGGTGGTACAGGCGCACGTGGTCGGCGTTGTCGTCGGCCAGCGCGTTCAGCAGCCGGCCCACGCCGGGCGCGTGCACCTCGATGCCGATGTAGTCACGCGACGGATCATGCTGGGCGGCGAAGCGCAGCGCGGCACCGTTGCCGAAGCCGATTTCCAGCACCTTGTGCGCCGGGCGGCCGAAGGTGGCGTCCAGATCACGCGGCTGACCGTTGTAGTCGATGCCGAAGCGCGGCCAGCGTTCGTCGAACGCGCGCTGCTGGGCGGGGGTGAAGCGGCCCTGGCGCAACACGAAGCTGCGGACCTCGCGGCGGCCCTCGCTCACGGTGAAGGGCTTGGGCGGGGCCTTGGAACCGGCGCTGTCGAAAGGATTGGTCATCAGCCGATCAGCCCATCCACCGGGGAGGAGGCGCTGGCGTAGCGCTTGCGCGGAATGCGCCCGGCCAGGAAGGCTTCGCGGCCGGCCTCGACCGCCTTGCGCATCGCACTGGCCATCAGCACCGGGCTGCGCGCACCGGCAATGGCGGTGTTCATCAGCACGCCGTCGCAGCCCAGCTCCATCGCGATCGCCGCATCCGACGCGGTGCCCACGCCGGCGTCGACGATGATCGGCACCTTGGCGTCTTCGATGATCTGCAGCAGGTTGTACTTGTTCTGGATGCCCAGGCCCGAACCGATCGGCGCAGCCAGCGGCATCACCGCAGCGCAGCCGATCTCTTCCAGGCGCTTGGCCAGGATCGGGTCGTCGGAGGTGTAGACCATCACTTCGAAGCCGTCCTTGACCAGCTGTTCGGCGGCCTTGAGGGTCTGCACCACGTCCGGGTACAGCGACTTCTGGTCGCCCAGCACTTCCAGCTTGGTCAGGTTGTGGCCGTCCAGCAGTTCGCGCGCCAGCCGGCAGGTGCGCACCGCGTCTTCGGCGGTGTAGCAGCCGGCGGTGTTGGGCAGGATGGTGTAGCGCTCCGGCGGCAGCACGTCGAGCAGGTTCGGCTCGCCCGGGTTCTGCCCGATGTTGGTGCGGCGGATGGCCACGGTGACGATCTGGGCGCCTGCAGCCTCGGTGGCCAGGCGGGTTTCTTCCAGATCCTTGAACTTGCCGGTGCCGGTGAGCAGCCGCGAGCCATAGGTCTTGCCGGCGATCACCAGCGAATCGGGGGAGACATGAACGTTCATGGCGCGATTATCGCTTATCCGCCTGAAGATGGGATCACGCAATGGCGTGCAGGCCGTGGATGGGTAGGGTTAGTGCCGGCCGCTGGCCGGCAGATGCAGGGTGCCTGACAGCGTCGGATTGCCGGCCAGCGGCCGGCACTACCCGGGACGGCCTCAGCCCCCACCCAGCGCGTGCACGATCTCCACCACGTCGCCTTCGGCCAGGACATGCTCGCCATGGCGGCTGCGGCTGACGATCTCGCCGTTGACCTCCACCGCCACCCGGCGCTGCAGCAGCTGCTCGGCCTCAAGCAGGTCGTGGAGGGTCGCCGAGGCGGGCAGGGTGCGGGGTTCGCCGTTGAGCTGGATGTTCATCCCTGCATTGTCGCTGATAGCCCGTCGGGATCGGAACGTTTGTAATTTGAACCGGGCGCCAGCTCCGGCACAGCAGGTTTCGACGTGGTCAGGCGACAATCCATGCGGCGGCGCAGCGTGAGCAAACGGCGGCGCGGTGAAACCATTGACCGTGCGCCGGCGTACGTGCGCCGGATTCCAAATTGTTTACCCCACAGGAGTTCCTAGATGCAGCTCAGCAAACACCCGATCCGCTCCCTCATGGCGGCTGCGATCGCACTGGCCGCGCTGCCGGCCATGGCAGGCGAAAATCCGTACTCCAAGGCGGTGTTCTTCGGTGACAGCCTCACCGACGCCGGCTACTTCCGCCCGCTGCTGCCCGAGGCCACGCAGGGGCTCTCCGGCCAGTTCACCACCAACCCGGGCTGGGTGTGGTCGCAGCAGGTCGCCAATTACTACGGCCTCAACAAGGACCCCAACGGCAACGGCCAGAACGGCGACAACTACGCTGTCGGCGGCGCCCGCGTGTCGGTCGAAGGCAGCGGTGCCCTCGGCGCGATCCCGTCTCTGAAGTCGCAGGCGGCCCGCTACCTGGCTGCAAACGGTGGCAAGGCTGACCGTAACGCCCTGTATACCGTCTGGGGTGGCGCAAACGACCTGTTTGCCGCCGCCGGCGCTGCCGGTGCGGGTGCGCCGCCGGCCCAGGTGCAGGGCATCATCGGCGCGGCGGTCACCGACCAGATCGCGCTGGTCGGTGCCCTGAAGCAGGCCGGTGCCCAGTACGTGCTGGTGCCGAACCTGCCGGACGTGGGCATCACCCCGCAGTTCCGCGGCCCCAATGCAGCGGCTGCCACCGCCATGTCGGTCGGCTACAACAAGGCGCTGTATGGCGGCCTGAAGCAGGCGGGCATCGAGTTCATTCCGCTCGATACCTTCAGCATCCTGCGTGAAGTGACCGCCAACCCGGGCATGTACGGCTTCACCAACGTCACCGGCACCGCCTGCAAGATCAACCCGGCCAACACCACGGGCAGCATCATCGGCTGCAACCCGACCACCTACGTCAGCCCCGATGCGTACCAGACCTATCTGTTCGCCGATGGCGTGCATCCCACCGTTACCGGTCACCAGCTGCTGGGCCAGTACGCCGTCTCGGTGCTGGAGGCTCCGCGCCTGCAGCAGGTGCTGAGCCACTCGGCACAGACCGTCGGCCGTTCGCGTGCCGACCAAGTCAGCAACCACCTGGGCGCCCGTCCGGCCGATGGCCTGTCGTGGTGGGGTGGCGTGCGCGGTGACCTGCAGCGCTATGACCACGCCGACCTGTACGACGGCGTGGCGCCGGCCGGCCTGTTCGGTGTCGACTGGGCACGCAACGGCGTGGTGGTCGGCGGCTTCGCCGGCTTCGGTCGCATGAGTGCCGACTTCGGCAACAGCCGTGGCGACTTCACCCAGAAGGACACCACCGCCGGCCTGTTCGCTGCCTGGTATGGCGACCGCGTCTGGGTCAACGGCCAGGTCAGCTACACCTGGTTGTCGTATGACGTGAACCGCAAGGTCCAGCTGGGGCCGGCCACCCGCGAACACGGTGGCTCGCCGGACGGCAGCAACCTGACCGCTGCACTGAATGCCGGTTACGAGTTCGGCACCGAAGGCGGCTTCCGCCACGGCCCGATCGCTGCGGTGATCTGGCAGAAGGTCAAGATCGATGGTTACAGCGAAAGCGCTGCTGCGGGCACGCTGGCCACCGCGCTGGGCTACGACCGCCAGAACGTCGACTCGACCGTCGGCCGCATCGGCTGGCAGGCCCGCTTCGATGGCGGCACCGTCAAGCCGTACGTGCAGGTGACCTACGACCACGAGTTCGAGGACACCAAGCAGGCCAGCGCGTGGCTGCAGACCCTGCCGGAACTGGGCAGCTACCGCGTGCCGGGCCTGGACTTCGACAAGAACTACGCCACTGCCGTACTGGGTGCGCGCATGGACCTGTTCGGCCTGCAGGGCAACGTTGGCCTGAGCACCACGGCCGCGCAGAAGCGTGCCCGTGACGCGACGATCTTCGCCACCGTGGGTGGCAGCTTCTGATCCAGAACGGGGTCGGAGCCCCTTCCGCAAGGAAAGGGCTCTGACCCCGTCGTTGAATGGCGGGATGCACAGGCCACCATTGCGCAACACCGGCCGCTCCGCATAGACTTTCACCCGCAATGCGGGCGTAGCTCAATGGTAGAGCTGTAGCTTCCCAAGCTACTGACGTGGGTTCGATTCCCATCGCCCGCTCCATGTCTCCAGGGTATTCACCCCAAGCAGACGCGGCGCAATCGTTGAACCACGCCGAAGTCCAGCGTGTGGCTGCAGCGCCCTGATTTCTCTCTTCAATGCGTTGGACTGTGGCTTCTCCGAACCGCAGCCCAAGTGACTTGTTTACAAGGCGCATTGCAATCGCGTTCGAATCGTCGACGCTGGCTCCTGCAACCTCCGCTGTCTGCCGGGTCCGCCGGGCCGCAGGGTTCAGTTGGTGCTGGGCTTGGGGATGCTAAAAGATCGTTAACCCTTGCCTCCCATCGTCCGCTGCCCGGAGCGCGAATGATCCCCGCACTTTTGCCCCTCAGGCGTTGCTTTGATTTTTCAGGGCGATCCAACCGGAAGGAGTTCTGGTCGTACTCCCTGTCTGCTGCCCTTGTGGTGGCAGTGGGCTACACCTTGATGGACGGCGGATACTGGCTGACGGGCACCGTGCTGCTCGATGGGGAGGCCTTCGAGCCATTCCGGACGCTGGGGTGGGTCATGACGGTCTGCGCGGTCATCGTCCTCCTTCCGCCCATGCTGGCCCTGGCCGTTCGACGACTGCACGACATCGACGAGTCCGGCTGGTACGTCGTGATCGCCTTCATCCCGTTGGGTGTGTTCGTCCTCTTCCCGGTCATGCTTCTGCCGGGCAACGAGGAAGAGAATCGATTCGGCGGTGTTTCCGGCCTGCCGGGTGCCTGACTCAACGCCGGGCGAAGTCCACCAGGTCGGAAGGGTAGTGGGGGCAGGTGCGTAGCGTGGCGTCGTCACCGCCATACAGCACCACCAGCGCAGCCACTTCAAATGCCCAGTAGCCCCACGCGTTCGGCCCGATCAGGCGCCGGGTCCGCTTCTGAGCCTTTGGCGGCAGCAGGAAGAAGTCGCGGTACTGCACCTGCAGGTAGCCGGCCAGCAGTGAAGGGTCGAACGCTTCACCGTCGCGCAGCGGCGCGAACAGCTCGGCGAACGGTCGCGGATGAAAGACCTCATCACTGGCTTCCACCAGGCCCAGCGCCGGCGCGCTGAGGTAGTCCAGCACGCGGTCGGTGTCGAAACAGAGCACCTTCTCCACCAGCGCCGGCAGGCGTTCCTGCGCATCCAGCAGCACGCCCAGTGACAACAGCTGCAGTGCGTACTCGTAGTGCTGCGTTGTACGTGATTGCAACGACGCAGCCAGCGCGATGTCGTGGCCTTGCTGTTGCAGGCTGTCCCGGGCAAGGGCCAGCAAATGCGCTTGCTCGAGCCAGAGATCTGCTACGTCGGCATGCATCTGCTGCAACGCCGCGGGGGCGAAGCCGCGGTCGATGCTTTTCAGCAGCAGGTTGCTGCCGGTCTGTGCAACCGTCTCCCAGCCGTAGGCATGCTCCAGGGCTGCATGTCCCTGCAGCGTTTCCTCCGCAGATTCACCGCCATTGCGCGCATGGCGTGCAAGCAAGGCCATGCCTGCGTTCCAGTCCGCCTGCCAATCCGGCAGGCGAAGCGTGCGGCGCGGCTGGCCCGGGGCCTTGGCCAGTGCTCTCCATCGCGGCAGCATGTCCTGCAGCAGATTCCGGCGATTCACGGCAGTCATCGATTGCATCATCAGCGAGAGTCTAGCGGCATTGCCGGTTCGAACCCCATTGCCTGGCACAGCGTTGAAGGTTTGAATGGTGCACAGTCGCCGCCACCCAGCCTGCATGACCGTTGATCGAATCGCCCTCCGCCGTTTCACCCAGTGGCTGCCGTTCCTGATATGGGTAGCGATCTGCGTGGTGTGGTGGTCGCCTTGGGGTGTGGTCGTTGGCCTGGCCGCATGTCTTGCCCTGGGCGGCGTGCTGCAGCACTTCGATCTGGTCGGCGATGCTGTAGGGGGCGCACTGCTGCGCTCGCGGGCGAAGCTGCCCTTCGCCACCCGGCCGCCCACGCATGATGTCCTGTTGGATTGGGGCGAGCTGGGCATGGGCGGGCCGGCCTACGGCACCCTGATGCTGCGCGATGGCGCCATTGTCGAGGGCGTATCCACCGCAGGCAGCCACGATGCCAGCGGCGAGTGGCTGGCGCTGGCGGGTAGCGCGCTGCGTGTGGCCAGTGGCTACAGTGATCGCAGCGAAGCGGTGATCGTCTACGACGAAGCGGACAAGAGGGTGATGCACCTGCTGGCGATTGTTCCCAGCCTGTTCTGGCAGGAGCTGCACGAGCGCCGGCAGCTTGGCGGGGATGCCGAAGCCGCGATGTGGTTGCGGGATATTCCCAGTCGATCGATCACGCTGCGCCCCTGCCGGGGTCTATGGCTGGAACAGGAGCATCCGGCGCTGGCCGCCGGGGTGCCGCAGGTGTTGCGGCATGTCCTGCCTGATGCCCGGGTGCTGCAGGCCATCCCGCTGCTTCCCGACGACCTGCGCCTGACTGCGCATCCGACCTTGTTCGCGCGCATCTGCCCGTACGCGCTCTGTCTTGATGGCGAGCCCAGTGACCGTCACGTCTGCGATCTGGAGACGGTCATTGCCAGCCCGTCCGGACGATGCGTGGTGGTGGCGGGCAGCGTGCTTGATGGGGATCTGCGTCCCATCGAGGGCGTATGGCTCGTCCACTGGCAGGGGCGTTGGCAGGCCATTGGCCGCCGTGCGATGGGCGGCAGCGGCAAGACCCGGAGTGGGGCCTGGATCGATGTGATCGCGGTCGGCGATGACGGAACGCTTCGCTGCGAAGCCTATGAGGAACACTGGACGTTCGAGGCGATCACACGCGTCCCCACACCACACACGGCATTGGCGCTGCCTGTGGAATGGCGGGAAACCGCATTGGCCGTGCGTGTCCGCGATGGGGGCTTCTCGCTGCGCCTGCCCCGCGCGGATCAGCGGCCCTCAGTCACAGGTTAGACTGCGTCGAATCAAACAAGGAGGTTCCGGCATGCGTCGTCGATGCAGGCCGGGAAAGCGCTGGAAAAGCTGAAGAAATGGGCTGCGGGCAGTACCGGGTGCGGATGACCGGACTTCCGTATGGCTCATGCGCCTGCCGCCTGCACCTGGTGCGCATACTCCTCGGTAAACAGCCCTGACAACGCCCGGCGCTGCTCTGCATCGATGGCGCGCGAGGCGTTGGTTGTGTAGTCGAAATGCACCATCACGCAGCGCCCGCTGGCCACCAGGGCCTCGAACTGGAACGCTTGCTGCACGATCGACAGCGAGGAGCGGCCGATGTTTTCGATGCGGGTCTCGATGCGCACTTCGTGTCCCGGCTGTAGCTGCTGCAGGAAGTCGATCTCGTAGCGGCGCAGGATCAGCGTCAGGTCGCGCATGCTGGCCTCGCGGCTGAAATGGCGGAAGATCTCCTGGCGACCTTCCTCGAACCAGACGGGCAGGGCGGTGTTGGTGACGTGGCCGAGTACATCCACTTCGGAGAAACGCGGAAGGATCGTCAACGGCATGAAGTCTCCGGGGTGTAGTGGGTGGGGTCTCCGGCGACGATGCTGCGATCGCCGGAGACAGTGCGGCGACTACCGGCTGTCAGTCTGAGTAGAAGCCGTTGCCGAGGGTGCCGGGCAGGCCGGGTTCCGGCCACGGCATCAGTGACGTGCAGGCGTCGTACAGCGTGCAGAAGTCCTGCCGCAGTTGTGCAGGCACCCAGCTGCCATAGGAAACGTCGGTCGAGTCGCCCTGGCAGGCGTAGGAAACATCGATCCAGAGGGTATTGGCGTGTGAGGCAACGCCCTGGTGCTGTGTCTTGCCCGTGCAGTAGCGCAGGCCCTGGCCGATCAGGGTGTTGTTGGCATCGAAGTAGAGCCGGGAGACTGCGTGGGTTGGCGCAGCCTGTACGTGTACGGCGCTCCCCATCAGGCCAAACAGCAACAACAGCGGAATTCCCATTCGCATCTGTGGTTCTCCTTGGGTTGTGTAAGCCGGCCGTGTCCTGTCCTGTAGCCGGCAACAGCCATCTTCGCACAGCCTCGGCAGGCACGCAGATGCGGCGGCCTGCAGGGCATCATCCGCCCGCCACACGCCCGCGCTATGCTGCGCGCCTGCCGTCCGATCCTGCCGCGATGAAGCTCGCCATCCTGTCCCGCAACAGCTCCCTGTACTCCACCCGCCGGCTGGTCGAGGCGGCCCGCGCGCGCGGCCACACCGTTCGCATCCTCGACCCGCTGCGCTGCTACATGCGCATCGCCGCCGATGGTTTTTCGATGCACTACAAGGGCCGGCCGATGACCGGCGTGGACGTGGTCATCCCGCGCATCGGAGCCTCGATCACCCGCTATGGCACCGCCGTGCTGCGCCAGTTCGAGCTGATGGGCGCGCGCACTCCCAACCCGTCCGATGCGATCCTGCGTTCGCGCGACAAGCTGCGCGCGCACCAGTTGCTGGCAGCCAAGGGCATCGACATGCCGGTCACCGTGTTCGGCGACAACCCCGATGACACCGTCGACCTGCTGTCCATGCTCGGCCCGCCGCCGCACGTGGTGAAGCTCAACGAGGGCACCCAGGGACGGGGCGTGATCCTCACCGAGAAGGCCAGCGCTTCGCGTGGCATCGTCGAGGCCCTGCGGGGCCTGTACGCCAACTTCCTGATGCAGGAGTTCATCGGCGAAGCCAAGGGTGCCGACCTGCGCTGCTTCGTGGTCGGTGACCAGGTGGTGGCGTCGATGCAGCGCCAGGCGCCGGAGGGTGACTTCCGCTCCAACCTGCATGCCGGCGGCACCGCGGTGGCGGCCAAGGCCAGCCGCGCCGAACAGCAGGTGGCGGTGCGTTCGGCCAAGGCGCTGGGCCTGTCGGTCTGTGGCGTGGACCTGATCCGCTCCGCGCGTGGCCCGCTGGTGCTGGAGGTCAACTCCACACCAGGGCTGGAGGGCATCGAAGCCGCCTGCGGGGTGGATGTGGCCACGCGCATCATCGAGCACGTCGAGAAGATCAAAAAGCCATGATTAATCAATGGCTTGAAATTCTCATGGGCAAATGAGGCCAGCTTTAACGCGCCTTTAATCGGCGCCGGCGTAGCCTTCAGCGAACCGCAGCTCTGCCTCTCAGCAGGATCGGTATCGGGATACGACTTCAGACCCAGGCGGGGCACCGCCTGGGTCTTTTTTATGCCGTCGGAAGTCCCTTGTGGAGGCAGCGTGACGGCCGTAGAGTGGCGCCCATCGTTCCTGGATGGATCCGGAGGCTGGCGATGTACCGCATCACGATGATCGCGTTGTTGCTGGGGCTGTCTGGTGCTGTCTCCGCCAAGCCGGAGAAGACCGCCATACAGATGGACGGGCAGGCACCGGTGGCCGAGCAGGTCCGGCGCGTTGAGAAGGCCCTCGATGACGGCGAGTACAGCGAGATTTCCGCCGATGACCGCGCCCAGGTGCAGCAGGCACTGGCGCGCATCACCCAGCGCATGGGCGACCACCGCACGCTTCAGGAGCTCCCGCCGCAGGTCCAGGCGGAGGTGTTCAACGACCAGGAGCGGATCAATACCGTTCTTGTCCGCGCCCACGAGGACAGCCGCCAGATCTGCCAGCACACCCGCACCACCGGCAGCAACATGCCTAAAAGCCGCTGCCTGACCGTGGCCGAGCGCCGCCGGATCGAAGAAAAGGGCAAGGCACTGCTCAACGACCAGCGCACCTTCAACAACTTCAACCCCGCCACCAACCACTAGGCCGTCCGGTGCCCCTGCGCATGGCACTTGCTGGCGTGAAGGTGGTGCGAATACAGTCAACACTCAACTCAAACAAGGATTCGTTTGTCATGAAGTCCCTCCTGTTGTCGGCGGTCCTGATCTCGGGCCTGACCCTGGCCACCGCCGCCTCTGCATCGAACCAGTCCGGTGAGGTCTTTGTCCCCGGCAAGCCGCTGCAGCAGCAGATCGAGCGCATCGAAATCGAACTCAACGATGGCGAGACCTACAGCGAACTGAAGCAGACCGACCGCAGCCGTGTACGCGAGGCGCTGGCGCGCATGCGTACGGCCGTCGAGCAGCATCCTGACCGCGATTCCATGCCTGAACAGGTACGAACCGATGTCTTCAACGACCAGCAGATCGTGAACACGGTTTTGACACAGGCACGTGAAGATAGTCGTCTAATATGCCAACGTGAAAAGGCCACGGGTTCGAACCGGTCCACGACGCAGTGCACTACCGTTGCCGAGCGCGCCCGGCGGAAGGACAAGGCACAGCGTGATATGGGCCAGGCCCAGCGCATCGGCAAATTCGTAAATTAGAGGTGACAGTGAGAATCCTGGTAATCGAAGACAACAGCGACATTGCGGCCAACCTGGGCGACTACCTGGAGGACCGGGGCCACACCGTGGACTTCGCGGCTGACGGGGTTACCGGTCTGCACCTGGCCGTGGTGCACGAGTTCGACGCGATCGTGCTGGATCTCAATCTGCCAGGCATGGACGGCATCGAGGTCTGCCGCAAGTTGCGCAATGAAGCGCGCAAGCAGACCCCGGTACTGATGCTCACCGCCCGCGATTCGCTGGACAACAAGCTGGCCGGCTTCGATTCCGGCGCGGACGACTACCTGATCAAGCCGTTCGCGCTGCAGGAAGTGGAAGTGCGTCTGAACGCCCTGTCGCGACGCGGCAAGGGCGTGCAGACCCGCGTGCTGGAAACCGGCGATCTGGAATACAACCTGGATACGCTGGAAGTGCGCCGCCAGGGCAAGCTGCTGCAGCTCAACCCGACCGCACTGAAGATCCTGCAGGCGCTGATGGAAGCGGCCCCGGCCGTGGTGACCCGCCAGGAGCTGGAAACCCGTGTGTGGGGTGAAGAACTGCCCGATTCGGATTCCCTGCGCGTGCACATCCATGGCCTGCGCGCGGTGGTCGACAAGCCGTTTGAAGTGCCGCTGATCCAGACCCGCCATGGCATCGGATACCGCATCGCCACCCCGGAAGCCTGATTCGGTGGCAACCAAGGGGGAGCGCCGGCGCACGCCTTATCGGCGGCGCCTGCGCAGCCGCATCATCGTTTCGTTCGTGTTGTTGGGCTTCTGCCTGACGACACTGTTCGCGTTCGCCACCAACTGGGCCCGCCTGCGCGTGGAAAACCAGCTGGTGGAAGAGCTGATGAACCGCAACATCGACGAGTATGCGCGCCGCTATTACGAGCACCCCGGGCATAACCCGGACGCACCGGTACTGCAGATCAAGGCCTATGCCTATTCGAAGGACAAGTTCGACCGGGTGCGCGAAGAGCGCGCGCAGTGGGCGGGCTTCTCCGATGGCATCCACAGCGTCAGCGGCGATGAGCACGGCGAGCCGTACTCCTACAAGCTGGCCGTGCGCAAGACGCCCGACGCCTGGTTCTTCCTCGCCTATGACATGACCGACAGCGTGCGCGGCGGCAAGCAGCTCAACCGCGCGCTGGTGCTGTCGGTGCTGGTGTTCAGCGTGCTGTCGCTGGTGCTGGGCTGGTGGTCGGCCTCGAAGGTGATGAAGCCGGTGTCGGATCTGGCCGCGCGGCTGCGTGCCTATCGCGGCGGCACCAGTGACCCCGAACCCCTGGCGCCACGCTTCCCCGACGACGAAGTGGGGCAGCTGGCACAGGCGCTGGACGACTATTCCTCGCGGCTGACCGAAGTGGTGCAGCGCGACCGTGAGTTCAACGCCGACGTCAGCCACGAACTGCGCACGCCGCTGGCGGTGATCCGTGGCGCTACCGAACTGCTGCTGACCCGGCCCGGCCTGGACGAAAAGGTGCTGCAGCGCCTGCAGCGCATCCAGCGCGCCGAACAGCAGTGCAGTGATCTGATCGGCGCGCTGTTGCTGCTGTCGCGCAACGAGCGCGGGCAGGGCACCAGCAATGTGGCCCGCGTGGCCGAGCAGCTGCTGGACGCGCATCGCGCGCAGCTGGGCGGCAAGCCGCTGGAGCTGCTGCTGGAAGGCGAGCGCAACCTGGTCATCGACGCACCCGAAGCCGCCTTGTCGGTGGCGCTGGGCAACCTGATCGGCAATGCGGTGAAGTACTCGCAGGACGGCGAAGTGCGCGTGTTCGTCGGCACCAACTCGGTGTCGGTAACCGACAGTGGCCCGGGCCTGAGCGAGGAAGACGCGGCCAAGCTGTTCCAGCGTGGCTACCGCGGCACGCATGCTGGCCACTCGCAGGGCGGCGGCATCGGCCTGTCGATCGTCAGTCGCCTGTGCGACCTGTACGGCTGGCAGGTAAGCGTGCGCCCCGGCGGCCAGCGTGGCGTGATTGCCACCCTGACGTTCTCGCCGAAGCCGTTGTAAGGGCCCCTGCGTTGGTGGGTGCCGACCTTGGTCGGCACGAACCCCGCCGACCTTGCATCACGCCCTGTGTCGCTTGTGCCACCACCGTGATCGCTGCCGCGTCCCGCACTTGTAGATCCACGCCATGCGTGGATGCACTTCGGTAGTGCCGGCCGCTGGCCGGCAACCAGGCCTCACCCCCCGGCCAACCCCAGATACCGCGCATGCAGCTGTTCCACCTGCACCTGCAGGTCCTCCGGCTGCCCATCATTGACCACCACGTCATCGGCCAGCGCCAACCGCTGTGCGCGGCTGGCCTGCGCAGCAATCATCCGGTCGGCCAGCGCGGCATCAATGCCATCGCGCTGCATCAGCCGCGCATGCTGCACGGCTTCGGGCGCATCCACCAGCAACACCCGGTCCAGCCATGGGTAGGCCTTCCGCCCGCCCACCTCGGTCAGCAGCGGAATGGCCGCAATCGCATAGGCGCTGGTGGCCTGCTCGCACTGCTGCTGCATCAGCAGGCGGATAGCCGGGTGGGTGATCGCTTCCAGCGCCGTCCGCTCGGCCGGGTCGGCAAACACGTGGGCGCGCAGGCGCCCCCGGTCCAGGCTGCCATCGGCCAGCAGCATGTCGGCGCCGAAACGCTCGGCGATACGGGCCAGCGCCGGGCTGCCGGCAGCCACCACGGCCCGTGCGGCCAGATCGGCGTCGGCCACCACGATCCCCAGCGCCTCAAAGCGCCGGGTCACCTCGCTCTTGCCGGAGGCGATGCCTCCGGTCAGGCCAACCACATAGCGGCTCATGGGGACTCCCCTCAGCGCAGCCCGCTCATCACCAGGTACTGCTCCACCAGTGGCGCACCCCACATGAAGTACAGCCAGCCGGCGATGGCCAGGTAAGGGCCGAATGGGATGGGCGTGGCGCGGTCACGGCCGCGGCTGTACAGCCAGATCGAGCCGATGATGGCGCCCAGCACCGACGACAGCAGGATGATCGGCAGGATGCCCTTCAGCCCGCACCAGGCGCCCAGGGCCGCCAGCAGCTTGAAGTCGCCGTGGCCCATGCCTTCCTTGCCGGTCAACTGCTTGAACAGCCACCAGACCGTCCACAGCGACAGGTAACCCACCGCCGCGCCCACCAGGGCGGGCTTGGCCGGCATGTAGAGGTTGTCGATGCTGCCTATCAGTCCCAGCCACATCAGCGGCAGGGTCAACTGGTCGGGCAGCAGCTGCGTTCGCAGGTCGATGCCGGACAGGGCGATCAGGAAGCAGGTCAGCACGATGGCGCCGAAGCCCTGCCAGCCGAAGCCGAATTGCCAGACGCAGGCCAGCACCAGCACCGAGGTCAGCGCCTCCACCAGCGGGTACTGCAGCGAGATCGGCGCCTTGCAGTGCCGGCACTTGCCGCCCTGGATGATCCAGCTGAACAGCGGGATGTTCTCGTACCAGCTCAGCTTGTGCTTGCAGTGCGGGCAGTGCGACGGCTCGACCACGATCCCCGGTGGGGGTGGTTCATAGAAGTCCGGTTCCTCCAGGACTTCGCGTGCATCGCGCTTCCACTGCCATTCCAGCCGCTTGGGCAGGCGCAGGATGACGACGTTCAGGAAACTGCCCAGCAGCAGTCCGAAGGCGGCCGCGGCGGGGTAGCCGAGGCCAGGATGCTGGTCGAGAAAAGCCATGTATGTGTTATCCGACGACGGCGCCGAGTTTGAAGATGGGAAGGTACATGGCAATCACCATGCCGCCCACAATGGTACCAATGAACACCATGATCATCGGTTCCAGCAGGCTGCTCAGGGCATCCACCGAATTGTTGACCTCCTGCTCATAGTACTCGGCCACCTTGAACAGCATGGCATCCAGCGCGCCGGCCTCTTCGCCGATGCCGGTCATCTGGATGACCATGTGCGGGAACAGGTTGGTCTGCTTCATCGACATGTTCACCGGGTAACCCACCGAGACGTCGTCGCGCATGCGCAGCACCGCCTCTTCGTACACGGTGTTGCCGGTGGCGCCAGCCACGATGCCCAGGGCCTCCACAAGCGGCACGCCGGCCTTGAAGGTCACCGCCGTGGTACGCGAGAAGCGGGCGATGGCGCTGTTGTGCATGATCTGCCCGATCACCGGAACCTTCAGCACGAAGCGATCCATCGCGTGCTGCATCTTCGGCGAGCGCTTGTAGGCCATGATCGCACCGACTGCGGCACCGATCGCGATGAGCAGCATCAGCCACCACCACGACACCATGAACCGTGACAGGTTCACCACCATCTGGGTGAAGGCGGGCAGCTCGGCCCCGAAGCTCTTGAACACGTCCTCGAACTGCGGCACCACGAACACCAGCATGATGCCGCTGACCAGCATCGCCACCACCACCACCATGATCGGGTAGAACAACGCCTTCTTGATCTTGCCCTTCAGCGCTTCGATGTTTTCCTTGTAGGTGGCCACCGTGTCCAGCACGGTTTCCAGCACGCCGGCGCCTTCGCCGGCCCGCACCAGGTTGCGGTACAGCTCGTCGAACTGCACCGGGTGCTTGCTGACCGCCTCGTACATCGAGGAGCCGCCCTCGATGTCGGTGCGGATGGTGTCCACCAGCTTCTTCATCCGCGGGTTCTTGTGCCCGCTGGCGATGATGTCCAGCGCCGACACGATCGGCACGCCGGATTTCATCATCGTGGCCATCTGCCGGCTGAAGAAGGCGATGTCCTTGGGTTTGACCGGGCTGCCGGAGGCGCCGAACAGCGGCTTCGGCTTGGGCTTGACCTGGCCCGGGTTGATGCCCTGGCGGCGCAGCTCGGCGCGCAGCAGGTTGGCGTTCTTGGCCAGCTGCTCGCCCTTCATCTTCACGCCCCGCTTGTCGGTCCCCACCCAGACAAACGGCTGCAGTTCCATGGTGGCGCGCGCCACCGGCTCTTTCTTGATCGCACTGCGACTGACAGACATGTTGGCTCCCCAAGACCCGCCATCCCCAGGCGGGTAACTAGCCATCGATGGTAGCGGGTTCAAGGCCGGATGGGCAGTTGGCAGGGGGCCCAGCGTGCGATTTCGTGCCGGGTGCCGACCAAAGGTGACGTACTGCGTCACATTGCCGCGTCCATCGCAGATTCGGAAGCGGGGGGTTCCCATCCGCGAAATTGCTGCCATCATGGGCGCGGGGAAATCCAGGGGGAGGCGTGCCGGGGTTGGCACGCAACCTGCGTTGATCCACCCGCAGGGCATGGGGCCCGCTCAACCGGCGCTGTCCGGTCCGATCCCGTGCACTGAACTCAACCACCACTATCTTGGGGATGTACCAAATGAAGAACCAGAAGGGCTTCACCCTTATCGAACTGATGATCGTCGTCGCGATCATCGCCATCCTGGCCGCCATCGCGCTGCCGGCATACCAGGACTACACCGCCAAGTCGAAGGTCACCGCTGCGCTGGCCGACCTGGCCTCGCACAAGACCCAGTTCGAGATGGAAAAGAGCGCCGGTCGTGTGCCGACGCCGGCGACCGCGGGCTTCCAGGCTGAAGAAACCGGTTCCTGCTCGGTCATCGCTGTCGCCGATACCGGCATGACCTGCACCATCCGTGAGCCGGGCAGCCGTATCGGTGCCGGTGCCCAGCTGGCGCTGCAGTACACCGATACCGTGACCGACGGCACCGGTGCTATCACCACCCCGGGTGGCTTTGCTTGCGTTGTTAAGGGTATGGACGACAAGTTCATCCCGAAGGGTTGCACCAAGGGCAAGTAATTGAGTAAGCCTTCTGCGCGTTGAGAGCTTTAGCTCGAACCGCGCGCTGGTAAGAAGACACAAGGCCCGCTTCGGCGGGCCTTGTGCTGACCGGGCTGGCAAAGTCCGATCAGCACACAGCAATGGGGATTGCTGCAAAAACACAGGGGGAGTCATGCAGATTCAAAAGGGCTTTACGCTCATCGAACTGATGATCGTGGTGGCCATCATCGCCATCCTGGCGGCGATCGCGACGGTGGCGTTCCAGCCCTACGTCGTACGCACGCAGCTGACCGCCGCACTGGCCGACATCACGCCGGGCAAGACCAAGGTGGAAATCCTCGTCAATGAGGGCCGTTCGGCCAGCCTGGTCACGCCGAACTACATCGGTGTCGCCCAGAACGCCCACTGCTCCAACGTCGAAGCCGAACTCAGCGACTCCGGCGTCGGCCATATCAGCTGCACCTTGAAGGGACACAGCGCGCTGGACGGCAAGGACCTGATCCTGCGCCGCTCCGCCGAGGGCATCTGGAGCTGCGATGGCAGCGCGTTCGACGCGCGCTATCGCCCGACCGGCTGCTGATCACACTTCAGCGCTCCGATGGGATGCTGGCTGCCCCTTGACGGGGCTATCATCCCCGGGGGAGTCAGGATCGTGCCTGCCGGGCCGGGAGTGCCGGGCAAGGCAGTGTTGCTCATGGATTGGCGATGCCGGTGGCCATTGGGTCGCGGCGGGTTCTGCTGCCCCGTGCGGTGTCCGTGCAAGACGCACGGCATGGCATGACCCCATGAGCCAAGGATTCATATGAACGCTGTTACCACCGCCAATCTTGTCGGCATCACCGGCCTGGCCCGTCGCCTGGTGCAGGACGGGGCCCTGGACGAGGCCACCGCCCGCGACGCCATGGCCAAGGCCGCCGCCGCGCGCCAGCCACTGCCGACCTGGTTCGCGCAGAACAAGCTGGTCAATGCCTCGCAGCTGGCCGCCGCCAACGCGGTCGAGTTCGGCATGCCGCTGTTCGACGTGTCCACCTTCGACGCCGGCCAGAACGCGATGAGCCTGGTCAGCGAGGAGCTGCTGCGCAAGCACAACGTGCTGCCGCTGTTCAAGCGCGGTGGCAAGCTGTTCGTCGGCACCAGCAACCCGACCCACTCGCTGGACGAGATCAAGTTCCACACCAACCTGGTGGTCGAGCCGATCCTGGTCGACGAGGACCAGATCCGCCGCACGCTGGAACAGTGGCACGCCAGCCATGACACCCTCGGCGACGCCCTGGGCGGCGATGACGATGGCATGGGCAACCTGGACGTGGCGGCCGGCGACGAGGATCTCGGCGCCACCGGCAGCGATTCCGGCATCGACGCCAAGGGTGACGACACCCCGGTGGTGAAGTTCGTCAACAAAGTGCTGGTCGATGCGATCCGCAAGGGCGCCTCGGACATCCACTTCGAGCCCTACGAAGACGATTACCGCGTTCGCCTGCGCATCGACGGCCTGCTGAAGATGGTCGCGCGCGCACCGGTGAAGTTGAACCAGCGCATCGCCGCCCGCCTGAAGGTGATGGCACAGCTGGACATCGCCGAGAAGCGCGTCCCGCAGGACGGCCGCATCAAGCTCAACCTGTCCAAGACCAAGCAGATCGACTTCCGCGTCAGCACGCTGCCGACCCTGTTCGGCGAGAAGGTGGTGCTGCGTATCCTTGATGGCAGCGCGGCCAAACTGGGCATCGACAAGCTGGGTTACGAGCCGGACCAGCAGAAGTTGTTCCTGGATGCCATCCACAAGCCCTACGGCATGGTGCTTGTGACCGGCCCGACCGGTTCGGGCAAGACCGTGTCGCTGTATACCGCGCTGGGCATCCTCAACGACGAGACGCGCAACATCTCCACCGCCGAAGACCCGGTGGAAATCCGCCTGCCCGGCGTCAACCAGGTGCAGCAGAACAACAAGCGCGGCATGACCTTCGCGGCGGCGCTGCGCTCGTTCCTGCGACAGGACCCGGACATCATCATGGTCGGCGAAATCCGCGACCTGGAAACGGCGGAGATCGCCATCAAGGCCGCGCAGACCGGCCACATGGTGCTGTCCACGCTGCACACCAACGATGCGCCGCAGACCATCGCGCGCCTGATGAACATGGGTATCGCGCCGTACAACATCACCAGCTCGGTGACGCTGGTGATCGCCCAGCGCCTGGCGCGCAGGTTGTGCGGCAACTGCAAGCGACCGGCCAACCTGCCGGAGCACGCGCTGCTGGCCGAGGGCTTCACCCAGGCGCAGCTGGATGCGGGCATCCAGTTGTACGAGGCGGTGGGCTGCGATGAGTGCACCGAGGGCTACAAGGGCCGAACCGGTATCTACCAGGTGATGCCGATGACCGATGAGATCGCCACCATCGTGCTGGCCGGTGGCAACGCACTGCAGATTGCCGAGGCGGCGCAGCAGATCGGGGTGAATGACCTGCGGCAGTCGGCGTTGAAGAAGGCGGCAGCGGGTGTGACCAGCCTGGCCGAGATCAATCGCGTTACCAAGGATTGAGGTAGAACCACGCCATGCGTGGATGACGCGATGCATTGGGTTGCCGGCCAGCGGCCGGCACTACCGCGTTGGTGGGTGGATCCACGCCATGCGTGGATGACGCGATGCATGAGGTTGCCGGCCAGCGGCAGGCACTACCGCGTTGGTGGGTAGATCCACGCCATGCGTGGATGGCGCGATGCATGAGGTTGCCGGCCAGCGGCCGGCACTACCACGTTGGAGGGTAGATCCACGCCATGCGTGGATGACGCGATGTATTGGGTTGCCGGCCAGCGGCCGGCACTACCGCGTTGGTGGGTAGATCCACGCCATGCGTGGATGACGCGATGCATGAGGTTGCCGGCCAGCGGCCGGCACTACCACGTTGGTGGGTAGATCCACACAATGCGTGGATGACGCGATGCATTGGGTTGCCGGCCAGCGGCCGGCACTACCGCGTTGGAGGGTGGATCCACGCCATGCGTGGATGGCACGGCGGTGCACGCCAACCAAGGTTGGCGCCTACCAGGGCCGTTCGGCCCTTACTCCATCCCCAGCTTCTTCAGCTTGTAGCGCAGCGCGCGGAAGGTAATCCCCAGCTGCGCAGCCGTGCGGGTCTTGTTCCAGCGGTTCTCTTCCAGCGCGCGCTGGATGGCGCTGCGCTCCAGCTGCTCGATGTACGAGGGCAGGGCGGCACCGCCCGGCTGCAGGTCGGCCACGGCTTCGGCAGGAGCAGCGCCGCCGGGCGCACGCGGGGCGTGCTGCGGCAGGCGCAGGTCGTCGGCACCGATGCGGTCTTCTTCGGCCAGTGCCAGCGCGCGCTCCAGAATGTTCTCCAGCTCGCGCACATTGCCCGGGAACGGGTAGTGGGCCAGCGCTTCCAGCGCGGACGGCGCCAGCAGCGGTGTGGCACGGCCGTGGCTGCGGGCCAGCCGCGCCAGCACGGCGGCAGCCAGTTCCGGCAGGTCCTGGCGGCGCTCGCGCAGCGGCGGCACCTTCAGTTCAATCACGTTGATGCGGTAGTACAGGTCGTGGCGGAAGCGCCCGTCCTCGACCAGCTCGGCCAGGTCACGGTGCGTGGCCGAGAGAATGCGCACGTCCACCGGTTCTTCGTTGGCCGCACCGACCGCACGCACCGACTTTTCCTGGATCGCGCGCAGCAGCTTCACCTGCATCTGCAGCGGCAGCTCGGCCACTTCGTCCAGGAACAGGGTGCCGCCGTGTGCAGCCTGGAACAGGCCCGGCTTGTCGGCATGGGCGCCGCTGAAGCTGCCTTTGCGATGGCCGAAGAACTCGCTCTCCATCAGCTCGCCGGGAATGGCACCGCAGTTGACCGGCACGAACGGACCAGCCGCACGCGCGCCCTGGGCGTGGATGGTGCGCGCGACCAGTTCCTTGCCCACGCCCGATTCACCGAGGATGTAGACCGGCGCCTGGCTGCGCGCGACCTTGCCGATGGTGGTGCGCAGTACGTCCATGGCCGGCGAAGCGCCGAGCAGGCGTGCAGCCTGTTCGGTGGCGGGGCCGGGCGCAGGGCGTTCGGTGTTGTTGAGTTCCAGCGCGTGCTTGACCAGGCCGCGCAGCACCGAGATGTCCACCGGCTTGCTGACGAAGTCGAAGGCGCCGGCCTTCAGCGCTTCCACGGCCAGGTCCATGCTGCCGAACGCAGTGATCATCGCCACAGGTGTGCGCGGGTAGTGCTGGGCGATCTCGCTGACCAGCTCGATGCCGTTGCCATCCGGAAGGCGCATGTCGGTGATGCACAGGTCGTACGGGTTGCTGGCCAGCAGCTCGCGCGCTTCGGCCAGGTTGGCGGCGGTACTGATGCGCAGCCCCATGCGGCCGAGGGTCAGTACCAGCAGTTCGCGGATGTCGCGTTCATCGTCGACGACGAGGGCGCTGCGGGTTTCGTTCATGGGCGTGAAAGATAAACGAGGGGGCTGGAAGCGACAAATGTTTGACGCACAGAATTGGAATCAGGTGGGCAACAGCGTGTGCGGGCCGGGCAGCACCAAGCGGAAGCACGAGCCTCCTGCCGGCACCGGGATGTAGTCGAGCCGTGCCTGGTTGGCGCGGCACAACTCGCGGGCGATATACAGGCCCAGCCCGGTGCCATGCTCGGAGGTGGTGAAGAACGGACGGAACAGCTGTGCGGCCACGCTCTCGGGAATGCCGGGGCCACGGTCCATCACGTCGATCACCGCGCTGCGCTCGTGCTGCGCCACGCGCAGGCGCACCCGTGCCGGCTGCTGGCCGATGCGGCCGTATTTCAGTGCGTTGTGCACCAGCACGATGAGCACCTGGTACAGGTGTTTGCTGTCGACCTGCGCCATCACCGCCGTGTCGCTGATGATCGGTTCGATGCTGTCGGTTTCCAGCGTCTGGCCCTGCTTGTACTCCAGCACGAAGCGGCGCACGAAGGCGACCAGGTCGACGTTCTCGGGTGTGGCGCGCTCGCGCCGTGCCAGCCCCAGCACGCTCTCGACGATGCCGTTGGTGCGCTGGCATTGCTGGCGGATGATCTGCAGCAGGCGGCGGTCGCTTTCGTTGAAACCGGTGCCTTCCTCCAGCAGCTGCACGGCGTAGTTGATCGCCGCCAGCGGATTGCGGATTTCATGGGCGAGGCTGGCCGAGAAGCGGCCCATCGCCGACAGGGTGAGCGATTCGGCGCGCCGCGAGACCACGCTGGAGTCGTCCAGGAATACCAGCGCCAGTTCGCTGCCGGCCAGCAGGCGGGCGAAGCGCGGTTGCACTTCCGGCTGGTCGGGGTTGAGCTGCAGCGGCAGTTCGTCCTGCGCCCAGCCGTTGCGCCAGCGCTGCAGGCGGCGCGCCAGTTCCGGCGCGGCACTGGCCAGATCCAGGCGTCCCGTCTCACCGATGCCGTCGTTGTCGCCGAGCAGCATCGAGGCCGCTTCATTGGCCAGGGTGATGCGGTTGTCGGCGTCCACCACCAGCACGCCGGTGCGCATGCGGCGGATGATCAGTTCGTTGATCTGGAACAGGTTGGCCACTTCGTCGCCGCGCTGGTTGGCCAGCTGCTGGTTGCGGCGCGCGCGGTTGCCCACCTGGTAGCTGATGAAGGCCAGCGCCAGGTAGCTGGTGGCGAACATGGCCAGCTCGGCCAGCGTGCGGGTGGGATCACCGCCTTCGAGCACCTTCCAGAGGTATTCGATGCCGGTGGCCAGGCTGGCAGCAACCGCCAGGCCCAGGCCCCAGCTCAGCGGCAGCAGGGTGGCGGCAGCGGCGATGTTGAACAGCAGCGACATCGAAATGCCGGCGCTGGCACCGGGCAGGGCATGCGCCAGCAGGGTGGCGGCGATGATGTCCACCAGCACGCTGCTGACCACGATCGGGCGCAGCCAGCGTTCGTTGCGGCCGATCGCCAGGGCCAGCAGCGACAGCAGCAGATAGATCGCCGCGACGGTATCGGCCAGACGCGGGTGATGGGCCTCGCCGACCATGCCGGACAGGGGGCTGTAGAGCAGGCCGGCGATGACCGCGGCGATCAGCACCCGGTACAGCGCGAAGAAGTACAGCTCACGCCGCGGAATCGATTCGATGCGGTCGATCAATGAAGCACTGGGTGACACGCCGGAACTCCCCTTCTGGCTGCCTGGGTCTGGAATCTGCGGCGGCCCTGCCTGGCATCCCCTGAAGCCGGGCGGGTTCGTCGCTTCTATGTGGCCTGCGGTGGAAGCCGCCGGGCAAGCCCGACACTACACACCTTGGTTGACCAGTATAGGGCCCCCGGCAGGACGCCGCCGGAGCCGCCCGGATCGCGCATTTGGCCTGCCGTGGATACCGGTGGTCAGCGCCGGCCCGGGCGCAACTGCCTGAATGGCGGTGGAAATCTGGCCGGGTGTGGCGTTTTGTACAGACTTCTTTGCGCCCCGGCGCCGGCTCGGCCACAATAGTGGGCCCGCCGCGGTCCATGCCGGCGCCCCGCCGGGGCCCTGAGGAATTGCGTGCGGTCGTTCCTATTCCCACGGTGACGCATGAATTTCCACGAATACCAGTCAAAACAACTGCTTGCCGAGTACGGCATCCCGGTCCCGGCCGGCAAGGTCGCTGCGACCCCGGACGAAGCGGTTGCCGCTGCCAACTCCCTGGGCCAGGGCCCCTGGATGGTCAAGGCGCAGATCCACGCTGGCGGCCGCGGCAAGGCTGGCGGCGTCAAGTTCTGCAAGACCACCGACGACGTGAAGGCCGCTGCGGCCAAGATGCTCGGCACCAAGATGGCCACCTACCAGACCGCTGGCGTTGAACTGCCGGTCAACCTGGTGCTGGTGACCACCGCCGGCGAGATCGTCAAGGAACTGTACCTGTCGGTGCTGGTCGACCGTGGCACCAAGACCATCACCTACATCGCCTCTTCGGAAGGCGGCGTGGAGATCGAGCAGGTCGCCGCTGAAACCCCGGAGCTGATCCACTCGCTGAACGTCGACTTCGTCGAAGGCGTGCAGGGTTACCACGGCCGTGATTTCGGCTTCAAGCTGGGCCTGACCGCCAAGCAGGCCGGCCAGTTCGCCAGCATCATGGTGAACCTGTACCGCCTGTTCAACGAAAAGGACCTGGCCCTGGTTGAAATCAACCCGCTGGCCATCCTGGACGACGGCAACCTGTACGCGCTGGACGGCAAGTTCGACAGCGACGACAACGCCGCGTTCCGCCAGAAGGCTCTGGTCGCCATGCGCGACAAGACCCAGGAAGATCCGACCGAAGTGATCGCTTCGGAACTGGACATCAACTACGTCACCATGGACGGCAACATCGGCTGCATGGTGAACGGCGCCGGCCTGGCCATGGCCACCATGGACGTCATCAAGCTCAACGGCGGCGAGCCGGCGAACTTCCTGGACGTGGGCGGCGGCGCCAACAAGCAGCGCGTCATCGAAGCGTTCAAGCTGATCCTGTCCTCGGACAAGGTTGAAGGCATCTTCGTCAACATCTTCGGCGGCATCGTCCGCTGCGACATGATTGCCGAAGGCATCATCGCCGCCGTGAAGGAAGTGGGCGTCAAGGTTCCGGTCGTGGTGCGCCTGGAAGGCACCAACGTGGAAGAAGGCAAGCAGCTGCTGCGCGACAGCGGCATGGCCATCATCCCGGCTGACAACATCAACGATGGCGCCAAGAAGATCGTTGAAGCTGTCAAGAACGCTGCCTGATTCGACACCAAGGAATTCCCATGTCTGTTTTGATTAACAAGAACACCAAGGTGATCGTGCAGGGCTTCACCGGCCAGCAGGGCACCTTCCACGCCACTCAGATGATCGAGTACGGCACCCAGGTTGTTGGCGGCGTGACCCCGGGCAAGGGTGGCACCACCCATATCGACCTGCCGGTCTTCAACACCGTTGCCGACGCCGTGCAGAGCACCGGCGCCAACGCTTCGGTCATCTACGTGCCGCCGCCGTACGCGGCCGACGCGATCCTGGAAGCCGCTGCTGCCGGCATCAAGGTCATCGTCTGCATCACCGAAGGCATCCCGGTGCTGGACATGCTGCGCGTCAAGAACGTGCTGACCCGTTCGCATCCGGACACCGTGCTGATCGGGCCGAACTGCCCGGGCGTCATCACCCCGGGTGAGTGCAAGATCGGCATCATGCCGGGCCACATCCACCAGCCGGGCAAGATCGGCATCGTGTCGCGTTCGGGCACCCTGACCTATGAAGCGGTCAAGCAGACCACTGAAGTCGGTCTGGGCCAGTCCACCTGCATCGGCATCGGTGGTGACCCGATCAACGGCCTGAACTTCGTCGACTGCCTGAAGCTGTTCAACGAAGACCCGCAGACCGAAGGCATCATCATGGTTGGCGAAATCGGCGGTGACGCTGAAGAAGCCGGCGCCGAGTACATCAAGAACCACGTGAAGAAGCCGGTCGTCGGTTTCATCGCCGGTGCGTCGGCTCCGGCCGGCAAGCGCATGGGCCACGCCGGTGCGATCGCCTCGGGCGGCAAGGGCACTGCCGAAGGCAAGTTCGCCGCCATGGAAGCTGCCGGTGTTGTCACCGTCCGCTCGCCGGGCGACCTGGGCGCTGCCATCGCCAAGCTGGTGAAATAAGACCGCTTGTGTAGAGTCGAGCCATGCTCGACTGACGCTCTTGCTTCAAACAGAAAGGCCGCCTCCGGGCGGCCTTTCTGCGTCTGGTGCCCTGACCATCCCGGTAACCCCATCCACGCATGGCGTGGATCTACTGAGCCGGGGCTGTCCACGCAATGAGCGCGCCCGGCGCGCGCATGGCGCAGCGCTACAATGGGCACATTGCAACCACAGGCTGGATTCCCATGGCTTCGATCCGCATCGCGATGGCGCAGTTCGACTTCCCGGTCGGCGATGTCGCCGGCAACACCGAGCGCATCATCGAGATGATCGGCCAGGCGCGCGACGAGTACGGCGCCGAGCTGGTGATGTTCCCCGAGCTGGCGGTGAGTGGTTATCCGCCGGAAGACCTGCTGCTGCGCCCGGGCTTCCTGTACGAGTGCGAGCAGGCGATGGCCCGCATCGCTGCTGCCTGCCGTGGCATCACCGCCGTGGTTGGTTGGCCGCAGGCGGCCGGTGCGGTGGTCTACAACGCCGCCAGCGTGCTGCGTGACGGCCTGGTCGAGCAGACCTACCGCAAGCGCGAGCTGCCCAACTACGCGGTGTTCGACGAGCGCCGCTACTTCGATGTCGATCCGGATGGCGGCAGCTGCGTGTTCGAGGTCAACGGCATTCCGGTCGGCCTGCTGATCTGCGAGGACCTGTGGTTCGCCGAGCCGCTGGCCGACACCGTGCGCGCCGGTGCGCAGCTGGTGGTGGTGCCCAATGCCTCGCCCTACGAGCGTGGCAAGCATGCCCAGCGCGATGCAGTGCTGGCCGCACGCACCCGTGAGAGCGGGGCGGCGATCGCCTACCTCAACGTGGTCGGTGGCCAGGACGCGCTGGTGTTCGACGGCGCCTCGGTGGTGGCCGATGGCGACGGTACCGTGCACCCGGCCGCCGCCGCCTTCGTCGACCAGTGGCTGGTGGTGGAGTACGACGGTGAAAGCCGCCGCTTCATGCCGCACGTGTGGATGGACGATGGCGACGAGAGCATGGACGCGCTGGCCTGGCGCGCAGTGACCCGTGGCATCCAGGACTACTGCCGCAAGAACGGCTTCAAGAAGGTGTGGCTGGGCCTGTCCGGCGGCATCGATTCGGCGCTGGTGCTGGCCATGGCCGTGGACGCGATGGGCGCGGAAAACGTCACCGCTGTGCGGTTGCCGTCGCGCTATACCGCGGGCCTGTCCAACGACCTGGCCGCCGAACAGTGCCAGGCACTGGGCGTGAAGCTGGAGGCGGTATCGATCGAGCCGGCGTTCAAGGGCCTGATGGAATCGCTGGCGCCGATGTTCGAAGGCACTGCGCCGGACGTGACCGAAGAGAACCTGCAGTCGCGCAGCCGTGGCGTGATCCTGATGGCGCTGGCCAACAAGTTCGGTGGCCTGTTGCTGACCACCGGCAACAAAAGCGAATACGCGGTGGGTTACGCCACCATCTACGGCGACATGTGCGGTGGCTATGCGCCGCTGAAGGACCTGTACAAGACCGAAGTGTTCGGGCTGTCGAAGTGGCGCAACACCGTGGGCGGCGCGCCGGTGATCCCGCCGGCCGTGATCAGCCGCCCGCCGTCGGCCGAGCTGCGCGAGAACCAGCTGGACCAGGATTCGCTGCCGGCCTATGACGTGCTGGACGGCATCCTGTACCGCTACATCGACCAGGAGCAGTCGCGCACGGAGATCGTTGCGGCCGGCTACGACGCGGCCGTGGTCGACCGGGTGCTGCGCCTGGTGCGCATCAGCGAGTGGAAGCGGCACCAGGCCGCGCCGGGGCCGAAGGTCTCGCGCCGGGCATTTGGCCGCGAGCGTCGTTACCCGATCAGCAACGGTTACAAGGGCTGAAGCTGCGGTTGGCGGGTAGTGCCGGCCGCTGGCCGGCAACCCCGCATACCGCGTATCCACGCATGGCGTGGATCTACTGGGATCTACTGTAGAGCCGAGCCATGCTCGGCTCAGAGGCAGTCGAGCGTGGCTCGACGCTACATTTCAGGCCTTCCACGCATGGCATGGATCTACCGGGCTTCGTCGAGCAGCTGTTCGAGATCGGCAGTTTCGGTGGCTTCGTCGAACGGGCTGTCCCTCAACCGTGCCCGCACAAACGCCAGGCCATCCGCCGCCGCCGCATCCAGCGTGCCGCGGTGGTCGACCGGGTAACGCCGGAACGCGACCGGCTCGCCTCGCAGGGCCAGGCCTGCGGCATACAGCAGGGTGGTCAGATAGGGCACATCGCGGTCCTCGCTGCCGTGGCCGAGCATCAGCGGTTGGCTGAAGCCGCGGCGCGGTACGCCGAGATAGTCGTACAGCACCGCCCAGATGCCCGGCACGCTGGTCAGCGGTGCAGTGAACATGCTGCCGGTATCCGCACCGTCCAGCGTGGCGGCCAGTTCGCCCAGGCACTGCTCGCGTGCCACTGCCACGCGGGCGCGGCCGGTGTCGCTGAGGACGCGGTCGATCTGCGGCGCGACCTGCAGCAGGCCATCAAGCAGGTACGCGTGATAGGCGTTGAGCGCGCCAGGATTGGCGGTGCGGTTGTCCGGCTTCATCACCAGCGCGGTCAGCTCGACGGCGGTGGGCGTGCCGGTGGTGAAGCTGCCGCGGTAGTGCAGGGAAGGGCCGCCATAGGTGGGCGCCAGATGCCCGGCTGTGAGGGCTGCAGCGCCACCCTGTGAATGACCAACCGATACCCAGCGCGGCGACAGCGTTGCGTTGCCCAGATACTGGCGGCTGGCCTTGACTAGGTCGATGGCATTGCGCGCGGCAGTGCGCACATGCAGATAGGCATGCTCGCCGGGGCTGCCGAGCCCCTGGTAGTCCGCGGCGACCACCGCATAGCCCTGGGCCAGAAACTGATCGAGGAAGCGCCCGTCGCGTTCGGGTTGGTAGGGGCCGGACACCGAGGGCGCGCAGCGATCGGCGATGCCCTGGGTGCCATGTGCCCAGGACACCACCGGCCAGCCGCCCGCTGGAGCCGCGCCGGCGGGCAGGTACAGCAGGCCGGTGCCTTCGGCCAGCTGGCCGCGAAGATCCGGGGTGCGGTAGTGGAGCTTGTAGGCCTGCGCAGCCTTGGACGGCACCCATGACGCGCGATAGGGGGCAGCAGACAGCAGATCGCCCGGTGCACCCGGTGCGGCAGCCAAGGGGCCCGAGGACAGCGCCAGCACGGCGGTGGCGAGGAGGCAGGCGAGGGGGCGGAAACGGCGGGGCGGTAGGGTCATGGGGCGCTCCTTCACGGCCGGGATGGCCGTTGCGCCGCAGTGTGGAGGGCGTCGCCGGAGCGGGATGCGACCGGCGTCGCATCCGCCGGGAATTCGTAGAATTCCTAGTGTCGTGGTCGATGGGCGTACGAACCATCCACGCATGGCGTGGATCTACCGACAAAGAAAAGGCCCCTTTCGGGGCCCTCTCTTACTTCTTTTCCAGTCGCGCGTTGCGCTGGCCGGTGCTGGCGGATTTCTCGCCGGCGAACGGGTTCAGCTTGCGGATCATCCACGGGTACTTCGGCCACTTGCCTTCCAGCCACGGGTGGTCCGGCTGGTTCAGCTGCAGGACGCGGCGGGCATCGTCGGCCAGGGTCTTGTTGCCCAGGTGGGTGTAGGAATCGGCCAGCACAGCCACGGCGTCGTACTGGAAGGCGCTCTGCGGGTAGGTTTCCAGCAGGTAGTTGGCGCGGCCGGCGGCCGAGACCCAGGCGCCGCGGCGCATGTAGTACAGGGCGTTGTCCAGCTCATGCTGGGCGAACACGTCACGCAGCTCCAGCATGCGCTGGCGCGCATCGGCGGCGTAGCGGCTGTTCGGGTAGCGGTCCACCACGATGTTGAAGTCCGAATACGCCTGGTGCGGCGTGGACAGGTCGCGGCGGCTGGCATCCAGAGACCATACGCGGCGCAGGAAAACCGTACTGCGGTTGGAGTTGGCCAGGCCGCGCAGGTAGTACAGGTACGCGATGTTGCGATGGGTCGGGTAGGTACGGATGAAGCGGTCGATGCTGGACACCGCGTCATCGTGCTTGCCGGCCTTGTACTGGGCGTAGGCGGTCTCGATCATCGCCTGCTCGGTGTACGGACCGTACGGATACTGGGCCACCAGGCGGCGGAAGCTGGCTTCGGCGCCGCTCCAGTTGCCACCCTGCATCAGCTTGTGGCTCTTCTCGTACAACTGTTCGACCGGCGTCCCTTCATCGGGGCGATCGCCCTTCTTGGCACCACGGTGGCAGCCGGTGGCGGCGATGACCAGCACCAGCAGCAGGGCGGTGAGGCGGACGGGCGCGGAGAGCATGGCGGAGCGTCGGATCATGGGGTCGAGGCGGGACGCGGCTGGAATACGAAGGGTCGATGATAGCCTAGTGTCCTGTCCAGCGACTGAAACCGGCCGCCGGGACCCCAAAATTTCAAAGAATGCCCCCTGCCATGTCTGAACAACCCTCTGAATCGGCCCGCCAGGCCATCGTCCCCGACACCGCTGCCGGCCGTCGTTTCGACGCCGTGGTGGCCGAACTGTTCCCCGAATACTCGCGTTCGCGCCTGACCGAGTGGATCAAGGCCGGTGAGGTGCTGCTGGACGGCGCCCAGGTGCGCCCGCGCGATCCGCTGCGCGGCGGCGAGCTCGTGACCCTCAATGTGGTGCTCGAGACCCAGACCGACGCCCAGCCGGAGGACATCCCGCTGGACGTGCTGTTCGAGGACGAGCACCTGCTGGTGATCAACAAGCCGGTCGGCCTGGTGGTGCACCCGGGTGCGGGCAACCACAGCGGCACCCTGGTCAACGCCCTGCTGTTCCGCGACCCGTCGGTGGCGGTGCTGCCGCGCGCCGGCATCGTGCACCGCCTGGACAAGGACACCAGCGGCGTGATGGTGGTGGCCAAGACCCTGGAAGCGCAGACCGCGCTGGTCGAGCAGCTGGCCGCACGCGACGTGCACCGCCAGTACCTGGCCATCGTGATGGGCGCGCTGGTGGCCGGCGGTACCGCCGATGCCCCGATCGACCGCCACCCACGCGACCGCCTGAAGATGGCCGTGCGCGAGGATGGCAAGGAAGCGATCACCCATTACCGCCTGCGCGAGCGCTTCCGTGCGCACACTGCGCTGGAATGCCGCCTGGAAACCGGCCGTACCCATCAGATCCGCGTGCACATGGCGCATGTGCGCCATCCGATCATCGGTGACCCGCTGTACGGCGGTGCGCTGAAGCTGCCCAAGGGCGCCAGCGATGAGCTGGTAGCCGCGCTGCGCGGCTTCAAGCGCCAGGCCCTGCACGCCGAGACCCTGGAGTTCACGCACCCGATCACCGGTGAGCCGGTGCGCAACACCGCGCCGGTGCCGGACGACATGCTGCACCTGATGAAGGTGCTGCGCGAAGACAGCGAAGCTTTCGCCGCACGCGAGCGGGACCGCTGGTGATGGCCGCCGCGTTGCCTTTGCTGCAGGCGGACTGGCCGGCGCCTCCGGGCGTCCATGCGCTGACCACGCGTCGGCACGGTGCGGGCATTTCGCCGGCGCCGTTCGCGCAGTTCAACCTGGGCAACCGGCACGCGGCCGATGGTGATACCCCGGCCAACGTGGAGCACAACCGCCAGCTGCTGCTGCAGGGGCTGGCGCTGCCGTCGGCACCGCACTGGCTGCGCCAGGTGCACAGCAGTACCGTGCTGCGCTTCACAACGCCGCCAGTGCCAGGCGCAAGCGAACCGGTGGCCGACGCTGCGGTGACCTCGGTGCCCGGCGTGGTGCTGGCGATCCTGACCGCCGACTGCCTGCCGGTGGTGTTCGCCGCTGCCGACGGTAGCGAAGTGGGCGCCGCTCACGCCGGATGGCGCGGGCTGGCCGACGGCATGCTGGAGGCCACCGTGGCCGCCATGCAGACCCCGCCCGCGCAGCTTCGCGCGTGGCTGGGCCCGGCGGCCGGGCCGGCCGACTACGAGATCGGCGAAGAGGTCTTCCACGCCTTCGTCGGCCATGATCCGGCGGCCGAGGCGGCGTTTGTGGCGACACGCCAGGGGCACTGGAAGGTGGACCTGTTCGCCCTGGCACGTCAGCGCCTGCAGGCGGCGGGCATGGACCCGGCGCAGGTGTATGGCGGCACGGTGTCGACGATGGCCGATCCCGACCTGTATTCGCACCGGCGCGACCGTCGCACCGGGCGCATGGCGACCCTGGCCTGGATCGCGCCCTGACCACGCCGTTGTTCACGCGCGTGCTGGGGCCGGCCTTCGCCACCCTGGCCACGCCGGTGCAGGCGCTGCATGCCGCGCCGTTGCCGTGCCGCTACGTGGGGCAGGCGCGCATCGCGAGAGGGCGGCACTGGCTGGTGCCGCTGCTGGCCGCGTTGGCGCAGTTGCCGAAGGACGGCGACGCGCTGCCCACCGAAGTGGCGTTCAGTGCCCACGGGCAGGGCGAGCAATGGGCACGACGATTCGGTCGCTGGCCGATGGTGTCGCGGCTGTGGGTACACGAGGGATACCTGCGCGAGCAGCTGGGCGCGGTGCGCTTCGAATTTGATCTGCAGGCCCGCGACGGTGGCATCGACTGGTCGGTGCGGCGGGTCTGGGCGTTCGGGCTGCTGCCGCTGCCGAGGCGCTGGTTTGGTGGTGTGCGTTGCCGCGAAGCCTGGCAGGGTGAGCGTTACACTTTCCTGGTCGATGTGACCTTGCCCTGGGCCGGAGCCCTGATCCGCTATGAAGGCTGGCTCGAACCGCAGTGATTCCGCCGCCGAGGCCGGCAGCGCGGTGATCGTGTTCGATGGCGTGTGCGCGCTGTGCAACCGCTGGGTGCGCTTCCTGCTGCGTTTCGACCGCAAGGGCCGCTACCGCTTTGCGGCGATGCAGGGCGCGCAGGGCAGTGCGATGTTGCGCGCGCATGGGCTGGACCCGCAGGACCCGATGTCGTTCCTGCTGCTGGACGAACAGGGCGCCTGGACCGATACCGATGCGATCCTGCGCGTGCTGGCGGGGCTGGGCGGCGCCTGGCGCCTGACCGGTGCATTGCGCGTGCTGCCGCGCAGCTGGCGTGATGCCGCGTACCGCGCGCTGGCCCGCAACCGCTACCGCTGGTTCGGGCGGCATGACGCCTGTTACCTGCCCGCACCGGAGCAGGCCGCGCGGTTCCTGGATTGAAGAAAAAAGGGGACGGAGGGGATTAAGTCGTTTGTGCACAAACGACTTAATCCCCTCCGTCCCCTTTTTCCCTCAACCTTCCAGCGCGTCCAGATAGCTGCGGCGCCAGTGGTTGATGTCGTAGGTGCGCAGGTGCTCCATCATCGCGTGCCAGCGTTCCTTGCGCCTGCGCAGCGACATCGTTGCCGCGGTGGCGATGGCGTCGGCCACGCCGTCCAGATCATGCGGGTTCACCAGCAGCGCCTGCTTGAGTTCGTCGGCGGCGCCGGCCAGCAGCGACAGCACCAGCACGCCGGGGTCTTCCGGGTCCTGCGACGCCACGTACTCCTTGGCTACCAGGTTCATGCCATCGCGCAGCGGCGTGACCAGGCCCACTGCCGCCGCCCGGTAGAAGCCGGTGAGGGTGGCGTGGGTGAAGTTCTGGTTGACGTAGCGCAGCGGCGTCCAGTCCGGTTCGGCGTGCCCACCGTTGATGTGCCCGGCGATCTGCTCCAGCTGGCTGCGCAGCTGCCGGTACTCGGTGACATCGCCGCGCGAGACCGGGGCGATCTGCAGGTAGGTCAGCGAGCCGCGCTGATCCGGATGGCGCTCCAGATAGCGCTCGAAGCCGAGGAAGCGTTCGGGCAGGCCCTTGGAATAGTCCAGGCGATCCACGCCGATCGCCAGCTGGCGGTCACGCAGGCTGTTGCGCAGGTTCTTCACAGCGGCCTTGGTGGCGGCGGTGCCGGCCTGTCGCGCGATCAGCTCGGTGTCGATACCGATCGGGAACGCCGCCGCACGGAAGCGGCGCCCGCCCGGTGCTTCCAGCTCGCCGTTTTCGAGCACGCGGCCGCCGCCGAACAGGCGCAGGTAGGTCTGGAAGCGATCGGCGTCGCGCTGGGTCTGGAAGCCGACCAGATCGTAGGCGTACAGCGCGGAGAACAACCGAAGGTGGTCGGGCATGGCCTGCAGCAGGTCGGCGGACGGCATCGGGATGTGCAGGAAGAAACCGATGCGGCAGCCGATGCCACGCTCGCGCAGCAGCGCACCAAGCGGGATCAGGTGGTAGTCGTGGATCCAGACGATGTCGTCCTCGCGCAGCAGCGGCGCGAGCTTGTCGGCGAACAGCGCGTTGACCTTATGGTAGGTCTCGCGGGTGCCCCGGTCGTAGTCGACCAGATCCAGGCGGAAGTGCAGCAACGGCCAGAGGGTGCGATTGGCGAAACCGTTGTAGTAGCCATCGACCTCGCGCTTGCTCAGGTCGAGGGTGACGAATTCGATATCGCCATCCTTCTGCGTGTGCAGCGTGCCGCTGCCGTCGCGCACACTCTTGCCGCTCCAGCCGAACCACATGCCGCCACGTTCCTTCAGCGCGGCCAGCAGGCCCACCGCCAGCCCACCGGCGCGGTTCTCGCCCGGTACGGCCACGCGGTTTGAAACCACCACCAGACGACTCACGATGCCTCCTGCCAGGACCGCGACAGGCGCATCGCGGCGGTGATCAGGCCGACGTGCGAATAGGTCTGCGGGAAATTGCCCCAGGCCTCGCCGCTGTCGAAGGCCAGATCCTCCGACAGCAGGCCAAGATGGTTGCGCTGCTTCAACAGCAGTTCGAACATCCCGCGTGCTTCGTCCATGCGCCCGATCGCCGCCAGCGCATCGATGTACCAGAAGGTGCAGATGGTGAAGCTGGTTTCCGGTTCGCCGAAGTCATCCGGCGCGACATAGCGGTACAGCGAGTTGCCATGCTTGAGGTCGCGGCCGATGGCGTCGACGGTGGCCACGAAGCGGGCATCCAGCGCGTCGATGAAGCCGATGTCGGCCAGCAGCAGCAACGAGGCATCCAGCCGATGGCCACCAAAGGTATCGGTGAAGTGGCCCAGCTCCTCGCTCCAGGACTCGGCCATGATGCGCGCATGGATGGTGTCGGCACGCTCGCGCCAGTAATGGGCGCGGTCATCGCGCTTCAGGCGCACGGCGATCTTGCACAGGCGATCGCACGCTGCCCAGCACATCGCGCTGGTGTAGGTGTGCACTTCGGTGCGGCCGCGGAACTCCCACAGGCCGGCATCAGGCACGTCGTGCAGGGCGAACGCCTGTTCACCCAAGGGTTCCAGGCGGGCGAAGGTGTGCGCATCGCCCGGGTCCTGCAGGCGGCGGTCGAAGAACAACTGCGTGGACGCCAGCACCACGCTGCCGTAGACATCGTGCTGGCGCTGCACCCAGGCCAGGTTGCCGCGCCGCACCGGGCCCATGCCACGGTAGCCGGACAGGCTGGGTACTTCGTCCTCGTCCAGCTTGGCCTCGAAGCCGATGCCATACAGCGGCTGCAACGTGCCGTCGGTGGTGGCCAGGTTGAAGATATAGCCGAGGAACTGTTCCATCGTGCGCGTTGCGCCGAGGCGGTTCAGTGCGCGCACCACGAACGCGGCATCACGCAGCCAGCAGTAACGGTAGTCCCAGTTGCGCACGCTGCCGGGCGCTTCCGGAATGGAGGTGGTCATCGCCGCGATGATCGCGCCGCTGTCCTCGTACTGGCACAGCTTCAGGGTGATCGCACTGCGGATCACCGCGTCCTGCCATTCCAGTGGAATGGACAGGTAGCGCACCCATTCGCGCCAGTAGTCGCGGGTGCGCTGGAAGGCTTCCCGCACATAGCCACTGATCGAGCGGTTGAGCGATTCATCCACGCCCAGGATCAGGTGGATGGGATGGTTGAGCACGAACGGCAGGCCATCGCGGATGAAGCGCACCGGTACGTCGGTGGTCAGCCGCAGCACGTGTTCGGGCAGGATCCAGCGCACGTGGTTGCTGCCCCAGGTGGACTCGGGCACGCGTGCGCCCCAGTCAGCCAGTGGCCGTGCGTGCACGGTGATGCGTGGGCTGCCGGCCAGTGGTCGTACCTGGCGGATCAGGCTGACCGGTCGGTAGAAACGGTCGTTCTGGCGCCAGCGCGGGGCGAAATCAAGGATTTCCAGTTCACCACCGTGCGCGTCGCGCAGCACAGTGCGCAGGATCGCGGTGTTGGTCAGGTATTCCTGCTCGCTGCTCGCGAAGTCCTCCAGCTCGATGGCGAAGTCGCCACCCGTCTGCTGGTTGGGGCCGAGCAGGGCACAGAAGGTGGGGTCGCCGTCGAAGGTGGGCAGGCAGCTCCAGACAACGCGGGCACGTTTGTCGACCAGGGCGCCGAAGCTGCCGTTGCCGACCACGCCCAGATCAAGATCGGGTTGGGTCATCACGCGGTACATCTCGGTTGCGGCCGTGGGGTGGCCGGGTCAATAGGCATTCTCACGCAGCCAGGCGTGCACGCTGCGTATGTCGGGCAGCGCGAACACGGCTTTGCTGGGTTCCCGTTCGCCCACCAGCACGCTCCAGCCATGCTGGCTGTTGGCGGCGTCGAAGCCGAACTCATCGGTCAGGTCATCGCCGAGGAACACCGGCAGGCGGCCGCGGAACGGCAGGTACTGCATCATCCGGCGCACGGCACGGCCCTTGTCGGTGCCGACCGGAACGAACTCGACCACATGGTCACCGGGCTGCAGGCGATAGCTGGCACGGCCACGCACATGGCGGTCGGCGAAGGCGCGTACATCACTTGCCGCGTGCGGCGCACCGCGCCAATGCAGCGCCAGGCCGACGCCCTTGTCTTCCACCAGCACGCCGGGATGGCCATGGGCGAAGCGCATCGCCTGCTGGTGCAGCGCGTGCAGCCACTCGGCGGTGTCGTCGTCGTGTTCGTCGCGCAGGACGCGACCGTCTTCGCCGCGCAGTTCGTGGCCATGCAGGCCGGCGGCGGGCAATTTCAGGGGAGCGAACAGTTGATCCAGCTGCTCAAGCGGGCGACCACTGACCAGTGCCACGGCACCTTCCAGGCGGTCGCTGATGCGGCCGATGGCTTCACGCACATCCGGCAGCAACTGCACGGCATCCGGGCGTGCAGCGAATTCGATCAGGGTGCCGTCGACATCGAGGAACAACGCGCAGGCGTCATCCAGCAATGGCGGTGGCGGACGCAGGGGGAGCGGTTCAGCCATGACGCCCAGCTTGCCAGCGCGGGCGTGTACGTGGGGTCGAGGGCAGGCTACGGATCTGGTAGTGCCGGGGGGGGGGGGGGCCCCGGGGGGGGGCGGGGGGGGACGCGGGGGGGGGCGGGCCCGGGCGCGCCACACCGGCCCGT
>NZ_JAWIRT010000004.1:38034-46377 GCF_036320045.1 Stenotrophomonas sp. SMYL20
GGGGCGCGCCGCGCGGGCGCCCCCCCCGTCTGGGCCCCGGTCCCCCCCCGGCGGGGCCCGCCCCGCGCCCGCCACTACCGGACTGATGAATCAGAACGTATAGCGGACGCGGCCGTAGTAATACGCGCCATTGCTGCCGATTGGCGACAGCACGTCGTACGGCAGGTTGCCGAAGTAGTGGATATCGCTGTTGGATCGATCCGGGTAGTTGTCGGTCAGGTTCTGGCCGCCGATGGCCACGCTCCATTGCGGGGTGATGCGGTACTCCACTTCCGCATCCAGCTGCCATTCGGCCTGGTAGGTCTGGCGCGGGATGTAGCCATCACCGAAGTTGAACACGCGGGTGGCGCTGCCATAGCGGTTCACGCGGGTGCTCAGCGACCAGTGGTCGTTGCTCCATGCGGCCGAGAAACTGCCACGCGTACGCGGCGTAGCATCGGTGAGCGTGTTGGTTTCTTCGATGCCGAACAGCACGTAGTCCGGGTTCAGTGCACGCAGCTGCGCCGGCGTGGCCAGCACGTTCTTCAGCGTGGTCTTGGTGTACGCATAGGTGCCGGTCAACAGCAGCTGGCCATCGCCCAGCGACTGGCGCCAGTTGCTCACCAGTTCGGCGCCGCGGGTGCGGGTGTCGGCGGCGTTGACGAAGAAACTGGCGCTCTGCAGGCCGCTGACGCCGTAGTTGGCCGCCACGTAGTCGGTCAATGCATCACCGGTGATGCTCTCCGACAGCGCGATGCGGTCGTCGATGTCGATCTGGAAGAAGTCCAGCGACAGGTCGAAGTGCTCGCCGATGCGGCTGGTGAAGCCCAGCGAGGTATTGATCGACTTTTCCGGCTTCAGGTTCTGCGCACCCAGGCCACGGGCGATCGGATTGTTGACCGACAACAGGCGGCCCTGCACCAGCTGGCCGCCGGCGTTGTAGCCGGTCGAGGTGGATTCGTAGCCGATCTGCGCCAGCGACGGTGCGCGGAAGTTGTTGGAGATCGCGCCGCGCAGCGCGAACGCCGGGGTGAATTCATAGCGCAGGCCAAGCTTGCCGGTCAGTTCACCGCCGAAGTCGTCGTTGTGCTCGTAGCGTGCGGCCAGATCGGAGGAGAACTTCTCGCCGAACTGGCTGGACAGGCTGGCGTAGGCGCTGGCCACGTCGCGCGACAGGCGCGCTGCATCCTGCGGGGTCAGGCCGCCACCGGCCTGCGAGCCGGTCGGGCGATCGGTGTAGGGGCCGGCGGCGTAGCTGGCCGGGTCGCCGGGACGGGTCTGGTAGCGCTCGTGGCGTGCTTCCACGCCCAGGCCCAGGGTGTGGCTGATGCTGTCGCTCTGGGTGAACACACGACTCAGATCGAGGTTGCCCACGGTCTGTGCGTATTCGTAGTCGGCGGTCTTGAAGCGGGTCGGGCTGGTCGGGCCCAGCGACGCGTTGAGCGAATCACGCAGGCGGTAGGTGAAGTCGTTCTGGCCGTAATCCAGGCTGCCGTCGTAGCTCCATTCACCCCACTGGCCGCGCACGCCGGCCACGGCCTGCACGTCGCGGTTCTCGCCTTCGGAGATCGGCCGGTAACCGTTCGGATAGACCTGCTTCCAGTTGGCATTGCCATCGGGGTAGCGGAAGTAGTTCGCACCTTCGGTATCACGCTGGTTGAAGGTACCGAACGCGTAGAACGTCGACGTCTGGCCCACCGGGATCTCAGTGTTCAGCCACAGGTTGATGTCCTTGCTCTTGCCATCGCCCAGCACGTAGTTGCGCTTGCCCTGCAGCGCCAGGTTGTCCGGCGTCTGGTCCCACGGCGGAATCTGGTCGAAGCCGGCGCGGTTGGTGCCGTTGCGGTGCTTGTACTCCAGGCCGACACGCAGGAAGCCGCCGTCCTCGCCCAGCGAGGTGCCGACCTTGGCGCTGATGTTGCCGGTCTGGCCGTCGGTGAGGGTGCGGCCGATCGGCTTGAGGTCGGTGTGGTTGGCGCCGTAGCTGGCCTCGATCTCGCCACCGTCGCCGCCGTTGTCGAGGATCACGTTGATCACGCCGGCCACGGCGTCAGAGCCGTACAGCGCACCGGCGCCGTCGCGCAGCACTTCGATGCGCTTGATCGCGCTGACCGGGATCGAATTGAAGTCGACCGGCGTGGTGCCCTTGCCGATCTTGCTGTCGGTGTTGACCAGCGCGGTGTGGTGGCGGCGCTTGCCATTGACCAGCACCAGCACCTGGTCCGGCGACAGGCCACGCAGCTGTGCGGCGCGCACGTGGTCGGCGCCGCCGGAGTTGGACTGGCGCGGGAAGTTGAACGACGGCAGCAGGGCCTGCAGCGCACTGCCCAGCTCACCGTTGACCACGCCCGCCTTGCGGATGTCCTCGGCGGTGAGCACGTCCACCGGCGAGGTGGATTCGAGCACGGTGCGGTCGGCGGCACGGGTGCCGGTGACGATCACGGTGTCGAGGTTGGTAGCGTCCTGGGCCAGAGCCGGGACGGCGGTGGAGGAAAGCGCGAGGGCGATGGCGAGGCCGAGCGGCGACGCGGGCAGGCGGATGGACATGGGGGCTCCAGCAACAACGACGACGGGGAAGGGGGAGATAGTTTCACTTACATCCATCCGGATGAAGCGATATATTATCTTCGCGTGATGGCCGGTGCCGATGCAAGTCCCTGCCGGTCCGGCATGAGTTGATGCCCCGTTGGCATCAGCACGCCGGACCGGTGGCGCTGTACGCTGCCGGCTCGCCTTGTCCCCCTTCCCCGGAGCTGTACCGATGAAACACCTTGGCCTCGTCTTCGCCGTGCTGCTGGCCACCAGTGGCTGCGCCAGCCTGTCCTCTCAGGCGCCCAGCGCCTATGCCACGGCCACCACCGCCGAACTGAAGGGTGATGCCGCACGCCCGTCCGCCGGCCACGGCTGGGTGCGCAGTGAGCTGTACTTCGGCGTGGGCGAGGAGCAGGGCGCCGGCAACCGTCCGCAGGCCGACACCATCAGCGAGACGCAGTGGCGCACCTTCCTGGACAAGGAAGTGACCCCGCGCTTCCCGGATGGACTGACCGTGTTCGATGCGTATGGTCAGTGGCTGTTCCGCGGTGATGCCGCGCCCAATCGCCTGCGCACCAAGGTGCTGGTGGTGCTGCACGAGGACACCCCGCAGCGCCGTGCCGATATCGAAGCCATCCGCCTGGCGTGGAAGCAGCAGACCAAGCATCAATCGGTGCTGTGGTCGCGGCAGGCGGTCGAGGTATCGTTCTGAGTTGAAGGTGCCGCCGCGGTGCCGCAGGGAGCGATGATGAACTACAGGGAATGCCTGCTGGGCCTGGTATTGGCAGGTGTGCTGGCACCGACGGCGCAGGCGCGTGGGGACGATAGCGAAACGCTACGCTTCCAGGTGGCCGCGCATGTGCAGGCGCATGCCGATCCCCAGCAGGACGGCAGCATCGCAGTGCAGCTGTCACCGTCAGGCAAGCGCCAGACGCTGGCGGGTGCGGCGGATGCCGATGGCAATTCGCGCTGGTCGCTGGAAGACGTCGATTTCGATGGATACCCGGAACTGGTCGCGCGTGCATCGGTGGGCATGGTCAACGAGGCGGTGGCGGTGTACCGCTTCGACCCGGCCAGTGCCGGGTTCCGCGCGCTGCAGGCCGACACCCACGGCAAGGACAGTTGCGGTGACCTGATGGGGTTGAGCGTGGATGCTGCCACTCGAACCCTGACCAGCAGCTGCCGCAGTGGCCCGATGTGGTACGCCGACCAGTACCGGTTTGCAGGTGCGAAGCTCTATCTCTACCGCAGCGAAAGCGTGCTGATGCTGGGCGACACGGTGAACGCCGCGTTGCAATGGGAACAGAGCGACGAGCAGGGCCCGTTGGCGGTCTGGCGTACCTATGATCCCGCCGGTCGTGTGCTGGAGACCGCCATCGCTGATGGCCTGGGCGCACCGCCGGATGGGCCGCTGCGTGGCCAGCAGGCCACCGTGGTGCCAGCGCGCCTGTTCCTGTTCGACCGACCCGGTGCATCCAGCACCAAGCGTTATCTGGTGCAGGGCGACCGTGCGGAAATGCTGGATGAACAGGATGGCTGGATGAAGCTGCGGTTTCTCAATCCAAAAAGCGGCGCGGTGGAAGGTTGGATCAACGTCAACGATTGAAGAAAAAAGGGGACGGAGGGAATTAAGTCGTTTGTGCCGTTAACAACTTAATTCCCTCCGTCCCCTTTTTTTGCGGAAGCATCACTTCATCAGGTCTAGCCTCGGACGTTCCCCCGTTCGAGGATGTATCCGATGAGCAAGCGCGTGGCCGAAATCGTGGTGGACGCCCTGCAGCAGGCTGGTGTCCGCCGTTGCTACGGCATCGTGGGCGATACGCTCAATCATGTGACCGATGCGATGCATGGCAGTGACATCGCCTGGGTGCACGTACGACATGAGGAAGTGGCCGCATTCGCCGCAGGCGCGGATTCGCTGGTCAGCGGCCAGTTGACTGCGTGTGCTGGCTCCTGCGGCCCGGGAGGCCTGCACTTCATCAACGGTATCTTCGAAAGCAATCGCAACCGCGCGCCGATGGTGTTGATCGCCAGCCAGATCGTCACCAGCGAGCTGGGCATGGAGTTCCCGCAGGAAGTGGACTTCAAGGCGGTGTATGGCAGCTGCACGGTGTTCTGCGAGCAGGTGCACAGTGCCGAACAGGCGCGACGCGTGGTGGCGCTGGCCTGCCAGGCCGCGATCAGCCGTCGCGGCGTCGCCGTAGTGATCCTGCCGGCTGACATCAGCGAGGCCGAGGTGAAGCACGATGTGCCGTTCTCGGTGCACTACACCCAGCCGGTGCTGCGCCCGTCCGACGCCGAACTGCAGCGCATCGCCGAGCTGCTGGGGCAGGGCAAGCGCATCGGCATCTATGCCGGCGCCGGCTGCCAGGGCGCACACCCGCAGCTGCTGGAACTGGCACGACGCCTGCAGGCGCCGGTCGCGCATACCTCGCGCGCCAAGGATTTCGTCGAGCCGGACAACCCGTACAACATGGGCATGACCGGCATCTTCGGCATCGAATCCGGCTTCCACACGCTGATGGAATGCGACACGCTGCTGCTGCTCGGCGCCGACTTCGCCTGGGGCCAGTTCTACCCGGACAAGGCCACCATCATCCAGGTCGACCGCGATGGCAGCCACCTCGGCCGCCGCCATCCGGTGAACCTTGGCGTGGTCGGTGATATCGCGCCGACGCTGGACGCCTTGCTGCCGATGCTGCCGCCGCGCGAGGACAGCAGTTTCCTGGACGAGTGCATCGAGCGCCGTGACAAGGCACTGAAGAAGCGCGAGAAAGAAGAGCAGCCCGGTGAGGGCGAGCTGATCCATCCGCAGCACCTGACCGCGCTGCTGTCGAAGTACGCCACCGATGATGCACTGTTCACCGCCGACGGAGGCTCGCCGATGGTGTGGGTGTTGCGCCACATCCGTGTCAACGGCCGCCGCCGCACGCTGACCAGCTTGCTGCACGGCACGATGGCCAACGCGATGCCACAGGCACTGGGCCTGCAGAAGGCGTTCCCGGGTCGGCAGGTGATCTCGCTGTCCGGCGATGGTGGCCTGGCGATGCTGCTGGGCGACCTGCTGACGGCGGTACAGGAGAATCTGCCGATCAAGGTGGTGGTGTTCAACAACGGTTCGCTGAACTTCGTCGAGCTGGAGCAGAAGGTGGAAGGCCTTCTGGATAACTACACCGACCTGAAGAACCCGGACTTCGGCCGCCTGGCCGAGGTGATCGGCTTCCACGGCCGCACCGTGACCCGCAGCGAGGATCTGGAGGAAGCGGTGCAGGACTTCCTGGCCCAACGCGGCCCGGCGCTGCTGGACGTGCATACCAGCCGCGCCGAGCTGGTGATGCCGCCGCAGATCGCGGCGAAGCAGGTGGCCGGTACGGCGCTTTACGCCGCCAAGGCCGTGTTGAACGGCCGCTTCGACGACGTGAAGCATCTGCTGGTGGACAACTTCCTGAAGAAGTAGGGGGTTGGTCGATGCAGGGCTGCGCCCTGCACCCGCGGTAGTGCCGGCCGCTGGCCGGCAACTTTAAAAGCAAAGGCGGCTATCCGTGGGATGGCGGGGTGGGTCCGGTTGCGGGGGACGCTGCAAGTACATCCATGTAAGCTCGGTCGCGCCATCCATGGCGCTCACGCCCCCGCAACCGGACCCACCCCGCCCTCGACAGTTTTTCGCTGCTGTTGGTAGGTGTCGACCTTGGTCGACACGGTAGATCCACGCCATGCGTGGATAGCGTGGAAATGATCGAATTGTTCTTGTAGAGCCGAGCCATGCTCGGCTGAGAGGCTTCGCGTACAGCAGCCGAGCATGGGCTCGGCGCAACAACGAGAGCCTGCCTTTGCTTTTGATCTTTTGATTCTCTTCCGTGGCTGGCACGCGCAGGAAACTGTCAGGGGCCGTTCGGGATGGGCTGCGCAGGACCGTTGGCGCCATGGATGGCGCCATCGAGCCCCCAGGGACGGGTTTACGGCGTGTCCTGCGCAGCCCATCCCGACCGGCCCAACCCAGAAATCGCTGTCCGCGACCAACCCAGCCACGAGGGGCCCCGCCGTTGGCTGGAACCCATCATTCCACGACGGAATTGGCGCCCGGGCCCCGCTGGGCCTACCATCGGCGGTCCCCACCCCCACCACCCCTTCCATGTCCGCTCCCGCTTCCGCCGCACCGCGTCGCTGGTTCGTCGCCGGCGACTTCAACGGCTTCTTCGGCCTGGTCGTCGACAACCTCTCCATCCTCGGTTTCATCGCCATGGCCCTGGTCGGGATCTTCCAGTTCCCCGCCGACGTGGTGTTCGGCCGCATGTTCCCCGGCACCGCCTTCGGCGTGCTGGTCGGCAACCTGCTGTACACCCTGATGGCCCGCCGGCTGGCCGCGCGTACCGGCCGCGACGATGTCACTGCCATGCCGCTCGGCCTGGATGCACCGACCAGCATCGGCATGGCGTTGCTGGTGCTCGGCCCGGCCTTCATCGCCTTCAAGCAGCAGGGCATGGATCCGCACGAGGCGGGCATCGCCACCTGGCAGCTGGGCATGGCCGCGCTGGTCATCATGGGCGTGCTCAAGTTCGTGCTGTCCTTCTTTGGCGAAGCGGTCACGCGCGCGCTGCCGCGGGCCGCGCTGCTGGGCTCCATCGCCGGCATCGCGCTGGTGCTGATGGGCCTGCTGCCGCTGCTGGAAACGCTGCGCTCGCCGCTGGTCGGCTTCACCACGCTGGGCCTGCTGCTGTACGTGCTGATCGCCAAGGGCAAGCTGCCGGTGCGTGGCCCCGGCGTGCTGCTGGCCTTCGTGTTCGGCACCGTGCTGTATTACGGCCTTGGCCTGGCCGGGCTGGGCGCACCGGGCTTCCACGTGCCGGAGTGGGTGCCACCGCAGGTGGTGCTGCCGCTGCCGACGCTGGGCTTCCTCGACGGCCTGCCCACCGCGATGACCTACCTGCCGCTGCTGCTGCCGTTCGGCCTGCTGATGGTGGTCGGTGGCATCAACGTTTCCGAAAGCGCACGCGCGGCCGGTGACGACTACCGCACCCGTGACATCCTGCTGGTGGAAGCGGTGGCCACGCTGGTCGCCGGTGTCTGCGGTGGCGTGGCGCAGACCACGCCGTACATCGGCCAGCCGGCCTACAAGCACATGGGCGCGCGCAGCGGCTACACGCTGTTGACCGGCCTGTTCGTCGGCATCGGCGGCATGCTCGGCATCATCTCGGGGCTGGTGCAGTGGCTGCCGCTGGCGGTGCTGGCACCGATCATCGTGTACGTGGCTATCGACATCACCACCCAGGCTTTCCAGGCCACGCCGCGCCACCATACCGGCGCGATGGTGTTCGGTTTCCTGCCGTCGGTAGCGTACCTGCTGGCGATCAAGGCGCCAGGCTGGATCGCACCGGACCAGCTGCCGCAGCTGCTGACCAAGCTCGATGGCCACGGATTGCCTGAGCTGGCGGTGATCTTCACCCTCGGCAATGGCTTCATCATCACCTCGATGCTGTGGATCTCTGCGGTGGCGGCCATGGTTGATGGCCGCCTGCGCCGCGCCTGCGGCTTCCTGCTGGTGGCGGCGGTGCTGACCCTGTTCGGCCTGATCCACTCGGTGGACCCGCGCGGTGGCATCTACCTGCCGTGGGATCTGGACGGCCTGGCGCGCATGATCAGCTGGCAGTTCGCCGGCGCCTATGTGGCATTGGCGCTGCTGCTGGGCCTGCTGTCACTGCAGAAGCAGGCGGTGAAGCCGCTGGGTGAGAACAGCTGACCCCAGAGTAGTGGGGGGGGGGGGGGGGGGGGGGGGGGGGGGGGGGGCGGCGGGGGGGGGCGGGGGGGGGGGGGGGGGGGCGCGCGGCCGCGCGG